>JACRPT010000153.1 GCA_016223045.1 Candidatus Eiseniibacteriota bacterium | reverse complement strand
GTGTGGCTCGACGCAGCCGCAACGGCTGCACCATCGTGAGACCTCCTTGTCTCTGGGCTGCTGGACTTCGACAACCTCAGAGATAAAGGCAGGTCTCACGTTTTTCAAGCCCTTCGCCGATTCAGGCGAAACGATTTAGCGCCGACCCGGCGGTCCCGCTCGCGCTTGCCATCCACCCGCTCGGCAACCCGGCATGCCCGACGCTCGACATCGTGTGCGACCTGCCCGGGGTCGAGCCAGCGCGCCTCGACGTGTACGACGTGATGGGCCGCCGGATGAACCATCTGGACTTCGCCGTCCCCGCGCCAGGCGCGCGGAAGATCCAGGCCGGCGCCGGCGCGCGCCTCGTGCCCGGCGTCTACTGGGTGGCGCTCTCGCAGGCCGCGCGCAAGCCGAGCAGGAGGATGGTGGTGGTGGCGCGGTAGGTGTCGCGGGACTCGCGGCCGTCGCGCTCGCCGCGCGACAGGGGCGCTTCTGCGGGCGCGGCCTCGCGCTCCGCGGCGGGATGCTCTGAGGGGGCGAGGCGTGTACACTGCGGCCGCACAGCGCCGTCATGCGCTCCAGGAGGTCGCTTGAGTCCCAGGATACCGCTCGATCGTGAACGTATCGCCGAGCTCTGCCACCGCTACCGGATCAGCGAGCTATCGCTATTCGGGTCCGTTCTGCGCGAAGACTTCGGGCCCGACAGCGACGTGGACGTGCTCGTGGAATTCGACGCCGGCGCAGACGTCAGCCTGACCGACCTGATCGCCGTGCAGGACGAGCTGGCGCTCCTCCTCGGACGACCCGTGGATGTCGTGGACAAACGTGGCCTTCGGAATCCGTTCCGGCGCCACGCCATCCTGACCACACGCCAGGTGGTGTATGCGGCCTGACGAGCGCGATGCGGCCTACCTCTGGGACACGCAATGAAGGGCTCAGCCCATTGGGAGGCCGACCAGCGGCAGTCCGCGCCGGTGCTTCAACTGCCGGGATAGGGACAAGATCTGGTGCAGACGTGATTGAGGTCCACGAATGACTGCACATCATCTGCGACTGCTTGGTATGCCAGTCCTATTCAGTCTGACTATGGGTGCTTGCCAGGGTCATAATCCCGTCGCACCATCGAATCGCAACCCGTCCATACTCTCTCTGACAGTGTTCCCGACATCGCTCGGTTCTGGAGATTCAGCGATCGTGGTCTGCAATGCACTTGATCCAGACGGCGACACGCTGGTCCATGACTGGACAACTGACGCCAGACTCATACTGCGCGATGCGCGTCCAGGTGACATGGAGGTCTACGACTTACCCTCCAATTCAGAGATCGTCTACCGCAGCAACGTAACGCCAGTAAGCGACACGGCTTGGGTGCGATGCTACGTCCGGGACCACAAGGGGGGCGTTGACTCAAGGCGGATCACCGTCGTGCTTACAGACCCATAGCTATCGCCCCGCGGGGCGCTCCCTCTCGAACAAGGAGTCTGGCCGTGACTGCAAGTCCCATGCGCATCCTCGGGATCAGCCCTTCACCGCACCCGCTTCCTCCGGTTCCGCACGAAGTCGCGGAACACGTAGGCGCCGATGCTGGAGGGATCGGTCTCGTAGATGCGCCCGTGGTTCAGCGCGGTCAGCTTCCTCACGAACTCGAGCAGCGGCAGATCGGTGGCCAGCATGAAGGTCGTGATCGTGATGCGCTTCCTGCGGCAGGTCGCCGCCTCTTCGAGCGTCCGGTTCACGATCTTGGGGTCGAGCCCGAAGGGGTTCTTGTAGAGCTTGCCGTACTCGCGGATGGCCGAGGGCTTGCCGTCCGTGATCATGAAGATCTGCCGGTTGACGCCCTTCCTCGACTCGAGGATGCGCCGCGCGAGCTGGAGCCCGGCGCGGGTGTTGGTGTGGAACGGCCCGGCCTGGATCTTCATCAGCTCCTTGAGCGGCACCTGCGCTGCGTCGTCGCCGAACAGCACCACGTCGAGCGTGTCCTTGGGGTAGCGGGTCTGGATCAACTGCGCCAGCGCGAGCGCGATCTTCTTGGCGGGCGTGATGCGGTCCTCGCCGTAGAGGATCATGCTGTGGCTCACGTCCACCAGGAGCACGGTGGCGCACGCCGAGAGATGCTCGGTCTCGAACACCTCGAGGTCGTCCTCGGTGAGGGTGAGGTCCTCGATGCCGTGGTTCATCACCGCGTTGCTCACCGAGCCCAACGCGTCGAGGTCGGAGAGGCTGTCGCCGAACTGGTAAGGCCGGGTCTCGGAGAGCCGCTCGCCGCCCTTGCCCGCGACCGGGGTGCGGTGGTCGCCCGGGCCGCCCGCCTGGAGCGCCGAGAAGATCTCGTTCAGCGAATCCTGGCGGATGCGCTTCTCGCCCTTCGGCGTGACCTGGAAGCCCCGGGGCGTGCGCTGCGCTTCGCCGCCCTCCTCGAGCAGCTTCTTGAAGTCCTCGATGCCGAACTTCTCGTTGAAGAACCCGTACTGCTCGCCGAAGTGCGCCATCCAGCGCAGCGCCTCGTCCGCGTCGCCGCCGGTCTGGAGCAGCAGGTTGCGGTAGATCCCCATGAGCTGCTTGATGAACTCGATGTCCTCGGGCCGCGGCCCGGTCCACTTCGTGTAGTCGAAGCGCATCGCAGCTTCAGTCGAACTCGCGGCGCGGTGGAGACTGCTCGGCGCCCACGCGGCCGGCGGCGATGTCGGCGACGAAGTAGTTCTCGCCGCGGATCGGGGCCCCGGCCATCCTTCTGAGCAGCGCGATCTGCCCGGCATGCCAGAGCGCGTCGGCCACCGGTCCCTGGAACAGCTTCTCCGCCGGCGCACCGAGCGGCGCGTCGCTCACCAGGTACGCGTCGAACGCCGCGAGCGCGGCGTGGAAGCGCGCGACCTGCTGCTCCCACGGGAGCTCGGCCGGGTCGGGCCAGCGCTGTGCGCCGCGCGCGATCGAGAGGCCCCAGTCGAGCAGGTCGCCGATGTGAGCCAGGATCTCCGCCGGCGTGCGGGACGCCGGCGCGGCGCGAAACGACGCGAAGGAAGGCGGCGCGCCGCGCACCGCCTTGCCTCCGCGGTAGGCGAGCGTCGCCAGGGTGTGGCGCAGGAACGCGCGATCGGCATCGGTGGTCACGTTCAGTCCTCCCCCAGCCCGGACAGCATGGTCTTCAGCATGTCCCGGTACGCGGTGCGCGCGCCGTCCACGCGCTCGCGCGACAGCATCGAGTTCTGGTGCAGGCCCTCGAGCGCCAGCTCCATCGCCACCGCCGTCTCGTCGGCGCCCTTCGGCTCCAGGTACTTGGTCGCCACCTCGCGCAGCCCCCGGACCGCGGCGAGCCGCTTCGCGTAGTCGGCCTGCGGCATGTCGTCCGAGATCTCGACGTGGTTGCCGCTCGAGAACCACTCCAGGATGGGCCGATACTCCGAGGACGCCAGCTCGGCATCGGCGGGCGCGCCACCCTCGGCGGTCCGCGAGCCACGCGTGCGACGCGGCTTGTAGGCATCGGGGAAGCGCTGGCTGAAGAGCGCCTTGACGCCGCGCCCGACAAGCGCGCGCGCCACGTTGAGCGCGCCCTCCTGCTCGCCTTCGAGCACCAGCTCGACCTTGCCGCTCACCGCGGAGACCGCGTGCTGCAGGTCGCACACCCGCGTGACCACGCGCTGCTCGCCGGTCACGAGCCCGCGCCGCTCGGCGTTCGAGACCAGGTTCTCGACCAGCGCGATCGGGAGTCGCGCCGAAACCCCGGAATTCTGGTCCACGTACTCGCTCTTCCTGGCCTGGATCGCGACCTCCTCGATCAGCTCGCGCATGAACTGAGGGATCACGACCTCGATCTCCCCCTCGCGCTCGACCCACGACTCCTGCGCGGTGATCGCCAGTCCCTGCTCGCGGGTGAGCGGGTAGTGGGTGATGATCTGCGAATTGATGCGGTCCCGGAGCGGCGTGATGATGTTGCCGCGGTTGGTGTAGTCCTCGGGGTTGGCCGAGAACACCATCACCACGTCGAGCGGCATGCGCACCGGGAAGCCACGGATCTGGAAATCCTTCTCCTCGAGGATGTTCAGGAGCCCCACCTGGATCCTCGGCTGGAGGTCGGGCAGCTCGTTGATGGCGAAGATGCCGCGGTTGGTGCGCGGGATGATGCCGTAGTGGATGACGCGCTCGTCCGAGTAGTCGAGCCGCAGCGTCGCCGCCTTGATCGGGTCGATGTCCCCGATCAGGTCGGCGATGGTGACGTCGGGGGTGGCGAGCTTCTCCTGGTAGCGCTGGTCGCGGTGGATCCAGGCGACCGGGGTCTCGTCGCCCCGCGCCTCGAGCAGCAGCTTCGCGTGATGCGTGAGCGGGTGGAACGGGTCGCTGTTCAGGGGACAGCCCTCGACCGCGGGGATCCACTCGTCGAGGAAGGCCGTGAGCGAGCGCAGCAACCGGGTCTTGGCCTGGCCACGCAGCCCGAGCAGGATGAAGTCGTGGCGCGACAGGATCGCGTTCACGATCTGCGGCTCGACCGTGCTCTCGTAGCCCACGATGCCGGGGAACAGCTTCGCGCCCGCGCGCAGCCGCTCGATCAGGTTGGCGCGCATCTCGTCCTTGACGGAGCGCGGGCGGTGGCCGGCGGCCTTCAGCTCACCGAGGGTGCGGGGTCTCATCGGGTGCGGTCTCCTTAGGAAGTTCGGGCAGCCGGGCGCAGTGCGGCCCCGCGGGGTCGGGCAGGTGCCGGGAGTCTAGGAGTCACCCGGGGAGCGCGCAACGCGCCGCGCGCACGACCATTGGATGCGCGCCGCGGCGGCCCGGTTCGCGGGCGCGCGTGTCGCGTGACCGGCACACCGCGCCGGCGTCTGACGCCGCCGCGGATGGCGCCAGCCGCGTGCTGACGCCGCCGATTGGCCGCCGCGGCGACGCCGGGCGCTTCCGCCTGCTGCTATGCTGCGCGGCCGTGACCCGCGAACCCCGGTTCCTCGCCGAGTGCGAAGCCCTGAAGCGCGTGCTCGAGCGCTACCCCACGATCGAGGCGCTCCACGCGTCGCCCGAGTGGGGCGACGCGGGCCCTCGCTTCGCGCGCCTGCTCGGCACGCCGCGGCGTCACGAGCCGGCGGCGCCGCCCGCGCCTTCGCCCGACCCCGCGCGCGTCCGGGCCGTCCACTGGAACATCGAGCACGGCAACTGGTACGACCAGGTCGAGGACGCCCTGCTGCGCCACCCGGACCTCCGCGACGCCGACCTGCTGCTCTTCAACGAGATCGACCTCGGCATGGCGCGCGCCGGCAACCGCGATGTGACCTCCGGCCTGTGCCGCGCGCTCGACCGCCACGGCGTGTGGGCGCCGCTCTACCTGGAAACCACGGCGGGCCGCGACGACGACGCGCGCTGCGCCGGCGACGTGCCGAACCAGGAGGGGCTCTTCGGCGTCGCCATCCTGTCGCGCTGGCCGATCGGCGAGGTCCGGGTCCTCGACCTGCCGAGCCCGCAGCGGATCCAGTTCGACCTGGAGCGCATGTACGGCCGCCACGCCGCGCTGATCGCCACGATCGAGCGGCCGGGCGCGCCGTTCGTCGCGGTCTCGGTGCACCTCGAGGTGCACCGCACGCGCGCCCACCGCACGGCGCAGGTGGCGGATCTGCTGCGCGCGCTCCGACACGAGACGCGGCCCACCGTCATCGCGGGCGACTTCAACTCGCACACTTTCGACCGCGGGCTCTGGCATGCCCCGGCCACGGGCGCGGCGGCGCTGCTCCTCACGCCCGGCGAGGCGTTGCGCCGCCGGCTCCTCTACCCCGACCGCGGGCCGACGCGCGAGCCGCTGTTCGACGAGCTCGGGCGCGAGGGCTTCGAGTGGGAGCGCTTCGTGGACCGCGAGCCCACGCTCAAGCTGCGCTTCGACCGGCTCGATGAGGTCCGCCAGATGTTCGGCCCCGCGCGCGGCGTCGCGCGCGGCGTGCTGGCATGGGCCGAGAAGCGCGCGAAGCTCAGGCTCGACTGGTTCGCCGGCCGCGGCTGGCGCGGCGGCCGCGGACACACCGCGCAGGGACTCGACGGCGAAGGCAAGGCCTCCGACCACGCGCCGATCGTGGCGGAGTTCGAGTAGGGCTTGGGCCCGCGCTTCACCCTTGCGACTGCCTCGGGTAGGGTCACGCGGGCGTCGCGTTCGCGACTCCGTCAGACAGTATGGAACGACCGGCCTGCGGTCGTATGGTCGTGCTCTCGCGAACGAGAGGCACGATGGTGGCGGGGACGCCGCCACACACGATCGCGGGTTAGCACCTCGCGGCGCCAGAGCCGCATACGAAGGAGGCCGG
>JACRPT010000147.1 GCA_016223045.1 Candidatus Eiseniibacteriota bacterium | reverse complement strand
TGGTTCTTGGCCGCCGCGCGCAGCAGCGCCACGCCGCCGATGTCGATCTGCTCGACGGCGCCCGCGTCGTCGAGCGAAGCGACGCGCTCCTCGAACGGGTAGAGCGTGACTGCGACCAGGTCGAGGGGCGCGATGCCGCGCGCGGCCAGCTCGGCCAGGTCGGCGGGCTCGCCGCGGCGCGCGAGGATGGGTGCGTGCACGTGCGGGTGGAGCGTCTTCACCCGTCCGCCCAGCAGCTCGCCGAAGCCGGTCCACTGCTCGAGCGGCGTCACCGCGACGCCCGCCTGCCCGAGGTGCGCGGCGGTGCCCCCCGAGGCCAGGAGGCGCGTGCCGCGCGCGGCGAGCGCGCGGGCGAATTCGACCGCGCCACGCTTGTCCGAGAGCGAGAGCAGCGCGGTCTGCGGCCAGCTCACCGCGGGCCCCCGCTCAGGCGCCGGACGGCCTCCAGGTAGCGCTCCTGCGTCCTCCGCACCACCTCGGGCGGCAGCGCGGGCGCGGGCGGCTCGTGGTCCCAGCCGCTGCGGTCGAGCCAGTCGCGCACGAACTGCTTGTCGAACGAGAGCAGCCGCCCGGCCTCGTACTCGTCGCGGTCCCAGTAGCGCGAGGAGTCGGGCGAGAGCGCCTCGTCGATCAGCGTGAGCTCACCGCCCACCCGGCCGAACTCGAACTTGGTGTCGGCGAGCACCAGGCCGCGCTCCCACGCCCGCTCGCGCGCCTCCTCGTAGGCGGCCAGGCTGCGCGCGCGCAGCGCCCCGGCCGGCTCGCGTCCGACGAGCGCGCACATCCGCTCGAACGAGATGTTCTCGTCATGCCCGGCGTCGGCCTTGGTGGCGGGCGTGAAGACGGCGGGCTCCAGCCGCGCGCCGTCCGCCAGCCCGGCCGGCAGCCGGATGCCGCACACCGTGCCGCGCTCCCGGTACTCCTTCCAGCCCGAACCGGTGAGGTAGCCGCGCACCACGCACTCGATGTCCACGCGCTCGGCGCGGCGCACCAGCTGCGCGCGCCCGCGCAGCAGCCCGGCGTGGCGGTCGAAGGGCGGCGGGAACTCCGCGGGATCGTCGCTCACCAGGTGGTGCGGCGCGGCGCTCTTCAGCGTCCGCATCCAGAACGCGGAGATCAGCGAGAGGATCACGCCCTTGCCGGGGATGGGCGTGGGCAGGATCGAGTCGTAGGCGGAGAGCCGGTCGCTGGCGACGATGACGAAGCGGCCGGGGCCGGCCTCGTAGACCGAGCGCACCTTGCCGCGACGCCAGGGTTCGAGTCCGGGGATCTCGACCACGCTCACCGCCCGCTCGGGCTCGAGCAGCTCGGGGGCGACGACGATACGCGGCGTGACGGCGCTCATCCTCTTCTCCTGTCCCGCCGCCTCACCGGACGGCGCGGTGCGATGCGTTCATCGGACCGGCGTGCGTCCCTGCGCCCCGGCGGTGAAGTGCGCGGCGACCCATTCCGCCAGCCGCGCGATCGCGGCGATGCGGGCGCCCTCCGGTGCGCCGTAGTCCCCGTACGGGTCGATCAGCACGAAGTGCATCCCGGCGGCGCGGGCGCCGGCCTCGTCCACCGAGCGGATGTCGCCCACGTAGAGCACGCGCTCCGCCGGCAGGCCGAGCCGCCGGAGCGCGATGCGGAAGATCTCGGGGTCGGGCTTCTCCACGCCCTCGACCTGGGAATCCACCACGAATTCGAGCCCGTCGCGCAGGCCGCACTCCGCCAGGTGCCGCTCGGCGCGGCCGTCGGAGTTCGAGACCACCGCGCAGCGCAGGCCCAGCGCGAGCACGCCGGTGACCGCCTCGCGCGCGCCCTCCATCGGCACTCCCCACAGCCCGCCCTCGGCGTGGTGCGCGAGGAACTCGGCGATCGCGGCCTCGACGAGCCCGTGTCGCACGCCCGCCGCCTCGAGCATGCCGGTGAAGTAACCGTGCGTGTCGCCCGCGGAGCCCAGCGGCGAGTGCAACTCCCCGGGCGCCAGCCGGTGCCCCCGGCTCCGGTCGTAGCGGCGGCGCCCCGCGACCTCGGCGCGCCGCAGGGCCGCGGCGTCGAGCGGGTGGCCGAGCCGCGACAGGGTCGCGGCCATCCACTCGAAGTCGAGCCGCACCAGCGTGCCGCCGGCGTCGAACACCACCGCCTCGAGGAACGGGCGCTCAGCCATGCGGCGCCTCCACGCCCGCGCCGAACACCAGGCGCCGGCCTTCGGTCCGCCACGGCTCGGTGAGGTAGCGGCGCACCGCCTGCGGGTAGAGCCGGTGCTCGGCATCGTGCATGCGGGCGGTCAGGCGCTCGAGCGAGTCGCCTTCCGCCACCTCGACCACCGCCTGCGCCACGATCGGTCCGGCGTCGAGGTCGGCATCCACCAGGTGCACGGTGCAGCCGGTGACGCGCACGCCGTGCTCCCAGGCGCGCGCGATGGCGTCGAGCCCGGGGAACGCCGGCAACAGCGACGGGTGGATGTTGAGGATGCGCCCGGGGAACGCGCCGAGCAGCGTGTGGTGGAGCCGCCGCATGAAGCCCGCGAGCAGCAGCACCTCGACGCCGCGCGCGCGCAGCGCCTCGAGCCACGGGCGCTCGTCCTCGATCCGCGTGCGGAAGTGGCCGGTGGGCGGGCACAGGCACTCAATGCCGAGCCGCCGCGCCCGCTCGATCGCGCGCGCCTCCGGGTTGTCGGTGACAAGGGCCGCGATGCGGCCGCCCAGCTCGCCGCGCTGCGCCGCCAGCGCCAGCGATTCGAAGTTGCCGCCCTCGCCCGAGGCGAGGACCGCGAGCGTGTGCGCCTGAGGGGTGAGCACGCCGCAATCTACCAACCGCCGGCGACGCCCGGCAAGCGGCAGCGGGCGGGCGATGCGCCGCCCGCGTCACCGGCGGGCCGGGGCGCGCGCGCCGTCGGCGGCGCGGGACCGCACGGACCGGGACCGGCACGGCTCGCCGGCGCGCCACTCGAGCAGCTGCACGCCTTCCCGCGACCACTCCAGCCATAGCGCCCCCTCTCGGTCGGTGCGGCGCACCTGCGTGCCCGCCGCCGCGAGCCGTCCCAGCACCACGGGGCTCGGGTGGCCGAAGTGATTGCGGGCGCCGACCGACAGGAGGGCGAGCGCCGGGCGCACGCGCGCCAGGAAGCGCGCGCCGCTGGAGGAGGCCGAGCCGTGGTGCGCGACCTTGAGGATGAGCACCCCGGGCGCCACCGCCAGCGACTCCTCGACCGTGCTGTCCACGTCGGCCAGGAACAGCGCGCGCCCGCCCGCCTCACCCACCTGGAGCACCAGCCCCGCCGCGTTGTCGGCGCTGGTGAGCGGGCGGCCGGCCGGCGGCGCGGCAGGCTCGTCGCGAGGCGGCGGCCACAGGATCACGGCCGGCGGCGAGCCGCGCAGCGTGTCGCCGCGCGCCAGCGCCACCGCGCCGAAGCGCTCGCCCGGCCCCGGCGCGCGCGGATGCTCCGGCGGCGCGCCGATGCGCTCCACGGACACGGCGCGACACACGGCCCCGGCGCCGCCGACGTGGTCGCCGTCGTCGTGGGTGAGCAGCAGCCAGCCGAGCCGGCGGACCCCCGCCCAGCGCAGGAACGGCGCCACCAGGGTCTGCCCGGCGTCGAAGCCCGGCGTGCGCGGCCCGGCGTCCACCAGCCACCAGGCGTCGTCGAACCCGAGCGCCAGCGCGTCGCCCTGCCCCACGTCGAGCGCCACCAGCCAGGCGCGCCCCTGCGGCGGACGCAGCGGGCGCGCCGTCGCCACGCACGCGAGCGCCACGGCGAGCGCCAGCGCCCCGGCCAGCGCCGCGGCGACGCGTGGCGCCGGTGGCGCGCGATCGCGCGCGTCGAGCGTGCGCGGGCCCGGCAGCGCGAGCGCCAGCAGCGCGGCGCCGGTCCACGCGCAGGCCAGCACGCCGGGCTCCGCGCCCGCGGAGACCATCGCGCCCGGCAGCCGCGCCGCCCCCGTGGCGATGGCGCGCAGCAGCGCGGCCAGCACCTCGCAAGCTCCCGCCCACAGGCGCCCCGCGCCGGGCAGCGCGATCTCGCTCACCGCGGCCAGCCACG
Organism: Candidatus Eiseniibacteriota bacterium; assembly: GCA_016223045.1. Taxonomy (GTDB): domain Bacteria; phylum Eisenbacteria; class RBG-16-71-46; order RBG-16-71-46; family RBG-16-71-46; genus JACRPT01. The sequence goes on along the minus strand of JACRPT010000147.1, from coordinate 27,435 downwards.
CCGCGACCAGCAGCAGGCCGGCGACCGGCACGGCCAGCAGGTTCGAGAGCGCGCCCACCCACGATACGGCGTGGAAGCGCGCCAGCAGCAGCGGCAGCGCCGTCAACTGTGCGCTCGCCGTCGGGATGAACGGCGCGAGCCAGCGCCGCGCGCGGCCCGCGCACCCGTCGAGCCACGGCCCCACCGTGGCCAGCCCGAGCGTCGCGGCGCAGGAGAGCTGGAAGCCGAGGTCGTCCGCCCAGCCCGGCGCCACCGTCAGCAGCACCAGCGCGCTGACCGCCAGGGCCTGCACCGGGTCGAGCGCGCAGCCGCGCAGTCGCGCGATCGCACCCAGGGTCTCCCCGGTCGCGGCGCGCATCAGCGAGGGCAGCGGCCCGGCGATCCCGGCGTAGAGCGCGGCGCACAGCGCCCCGGCCAGCGCCCGCGCCCGCACGCCGCCGCCGAGCGCGGCGGCCAGCCCGCGCGCCACCGCGGCGAGCCACATCACGTGCAGCCCCGAGAGCGCGAGCAGGTGGATCAGCCCCGCGGCCCTGAGATCGGCGTTCAGGTCGCTCGAGAGTCCCGAGCGGTCGCCGAGCACCAGCGGGACCACCAGCTCGCGCGCCTCCGGCGAGAGGCCGGCATCGAGGCGGCGCTCGAGCGCCCGCCGCCAGCGCGCCACCGTCAGACCGGGCCACGCGCCGGCTCCGCCGCCCGGCAACGCGATGGCGGTGAACGCGCGGCCGGTCGCAGCGAGCGCGGCGGCATCGGCCGCGGCGCGCGCATCGAAGCCGCCCGGGTTGCGCGCGCCCGGCGGCAGCTCGAGGCGCGCCAGCGCCTGCACGCGGTCGCCCCACTCGACGGTCGAACCCTCGGGCAGCCGCAGCCGCACCCGCGTGCCGGCGGCGAGCGGCGGGCGCGCGCGCTCCACCACGAGCACGCCGGTCGGCTCTCCCGACTCGCGCGGCGGCGGTCCGGCGAGGCGCCCCTCGATCCGCCACGGTGTCCCGTCCGCCCCGATCGCCGCGCGCTGGCAGGACAGCAGCGCGCGATGCCCGGCGCCGCGCGCCGCGCCCGCCAGCGCCAGCGCCGCCAGCAGTGCGACCGTGCCGGTGCGGTCAGGGGCGCGCAGGGCGAGCGCCGCGAACGACGCGGCGGCCGTCAGCGCGGCGAGCGCGGCCGGTATCTGGAGCCCGCCGCCCAGCACCAGCCCGCCCCACACCGCGAGCGCCATCGCCACCGCGCACCTGCCGCCCATGCGGAGCGCAGGGCGGAAGAGCCGTGCCAGCCGCGGCCGCGCGCGTGGCCGCGCCACCGCATCCCATCGAACGAAGGGGCCCGTCCACGTCGTGGACGGGCCCGCTCCGCCGTGGGCGGTCGCTAAGCTGTGTCCGAAAACTCGTCGAGGGCAAGGCGTCGCGGGCGAGCGACGAGCGAAATCGTGGCCGACCCACCTGCGGTGGGTGCCCGGCCACATCGAGCGAGGAGCCGGCCGCGCTGGCACCCGCCGCAAGCGGGTCCAGCCATCGGCGAGTTCTCGGACACAGCCTAGCGCGCCGCGCCGCTCGCCGCCTGCGCGTGCTGGATCTCGGTGAAGTACTCCTCGCCGGTGCGGGTCGAGGCGCTCACGTAGAAGGCGGCCCGTCCCTTCGCGTCGAACAGCGTGGTCGGGAACACCGCCGCGCCCACCACGCCGCCCGGCGCCTTCATCGCGGTCATCGGGTAGCGCCGCCACGCGCCCTCGGGCGTGCGCACGTGGAGCCACATCTCGGAGAGCTCGGCGACCCGCACGCCGTCGAGCGGCGCCGACAGGAGCGTCGGCCGGTCGAGCGGGACGCGCGGGCTCGGGAGCAGCGCGCCGAGCCGCGGCCGCGGCACCGCGAGCCCGAATTCGAAGGTGGCGAAGCGCTGGTTCCCGCCCGGCAGATCGAGGACCTGGACCGGCGCGTCCTCGCCATGCCAGCTCGCCCGGATGCTGTGGGGGCCGCGCGGCAGGTCGAGCCGGAGCGGTGTCACGCCGCGCGCCTCGCCGTCCACCCACACCGCCGCGCCGGAGAGCGGCTGCGCGCTCACCTCGTCGGAGACCGTGGCGCGCACCTCGAGCAACCCGGTCGCCGGCGAGCTGACCGGCTGCGCCAGCACCTCGGTGGCCTGGTTCACCCGCACCTCGACCGCGCTCTCCCACGGCGGCACGCCGGCGCCCGAGAACTGCACGACGTGGGTGCCCGGCTGGAGGCTGTCCACGGCGAGCGGCGCGAAGCCGCGCGCCGCGCCGTCCACCGCCACCGCGATCGGGGCGGTGCCCTCCGGCGCGCCGATCTGGATCGAGCCCCACAGCACGGCGTCGAGCGTGAGCCGGTCACCGCGGTCACCGCGCACCTCGTAGACCGCGCTGCCCAGGCCCGAGATCGAGATCCCGACCTGGTGGGCGCCCGGTTCCAGCTCGATGGTGGCGGGAGTGCGCTGTGCGCGGTCCGCTCCGTCCACCGCGATCCACGCTCCGGATGGCCGACTGTTCACCATCACCTCGTAGCGCGCGGGACCGAGGCCCAGCCCGCGCAGTGCGAGCGCGAACCCCCCGCTCGTCCCGCGGCCCCGCGGCTGCTCCAGGCTCCCCAGCAGCCAGCCGCCGGCGAACAGCGCCGCCACCAGCGCGAGCCAGGTCCACGGCCGCCTCCAGAGCGGGACCGCATCGCGCTCGTGCGCCGCCTCGGCCTCCACCGGCCAGGCGCGCCGCGGCGCCGCTCTCCTGCGAGCCGCTGACGGCGCGGGCGTCTCGGGGACGGGCTCCTCCGCAGGCGTGGCGGTCTCATCCACTGCGGGCTCGGACAGGGTTTCGGGCTCGACGCCGGCCGGAGACTCCGCGAACGGCCCGGCCTCGTGCGCGTCGAAGCCGAACGCGAGGACCTCCTCCTCGGGCAGAACGGACCCGCTCGCCGCTGCAGGTGTCTCCGGTGGCGGGATCAGGTCGGGCACGCCGACCACATCGTGCGCAATGGGCTCGTGGTCGCCGATCGGCGAGGCGCCCTCGACGCCCGCGGCCGCCGCGCTCTCGACACTCGCGGTCGGCGCACTCTCGACACCCGCGGTCACGGTCGGCTCGACAGTCTCTGCCCGGGAGCTCTCGACGGTCACGACCCTGCCGCTCTCCTGGCCGACCGGCGACACGCTCTCGACCTCGGGTGGCACGGGCCCCCCGGCTCCGGCCGCGACACCGGACGTTCCCGCTGCGATGGGTCGCTGCTCTTCCACGGGCCGTCCCTCGACGCGGGCGCGCTTCGGCGCGAGGCGCTCCATCCAGCCGCGGAATCGCCAGGGCCGGCGCGGACGCCGGTGCCCCTGCGTGCCTTCGGGCCCCGTCGCGCCATCCTCCGGCGCGGGCTCGAAGCGCTCGCGCGGCGGCTCGGGGTCCGCGGGCACACTCGCCGCGGGCTGAGAGCCCGGCCACGACACCGTGGCCGACGCCGCGCACCCGCCGCCCTCCGCACCGGTCACGCTCCACGAGGCCTGGAGCTCGAGCCGCCGCGTCGCCGGCACGGCGAAGGCCCGCGCCTCCCGCCCTTCCGCGTCGCGCACCGCGATCCACTCGGGCTCGAGCGCGCACCCGTCCACCGAGACGCGCACCGCGCCGCCCCCGGCCCAGCCGAACGCCACGCGCTCGCCGTCGTCCACCAGCGCCAGCGTGCAGGGCGGCGGACCTTCGGGATCCGACCACAGCTCAGACTGGTAGAAGAGCAGGCCGGAGAGGGCGTGGTGGAGCAGCCGCGGGATGCCGGGGCCGGCAGCGGGCTCAGCCGGAGCGGTGCGCGCGGTCTCGTCCGCGACACCGACCAGCTCGCGCAGCCAGCCTTCTACCTCGGCGAGCGCATAGCCGCGGGGTGCGCCGAGGAGCAGGAACTCGACGCCCGGGCCCTGCGCCCGGGCGGCCAGAACCTCGCCGCTCGTGCGGGCGGAAACGGACCACCGTGGCGTCGAGGTCACGGCCTCGCTCATGGGCTTCTCCCTCCCTGGCTGTCGCCTCGAGGCATCGGGGTCGCACGCGCCGCGACGCAAGCTAGCCAAGGCTCATGCAAGTGTCAACGTGCGATGGGGTTGTGGCCCGGTCCTTGCAGCCTCCGACGCCCGACCATCCCCGCATCGAGCGGGCAGCGCAAGCGCCCGGCCCTGACATGGCAGAGTGCAAGAACCGGGTTGCATCTTGTGTGCCGGGCGGGTAGGTTCGCCCGGTTCGCCGTTCGCGCCACGCCTGAGAGACCCTGCCGACAGGAGCTGGGAACACCATGCCGGTTCGCGCCTCGATCATGGCGGCGGTGGCCGTCGCCGCGCTCATCTCCGTACCCCGATTCGGCTTCGGGATGGACGGCGCACCCCCGGTCGTCCCCTCGATGGCCGACTCGGACCGCGCGGCGTCACCCACGCTGGTCCAGGAGGTGCGGGCCGCCTACGAGGCCGCCTGGGCCCAGCGGCACGCCGGCGACCCGGCCACCGCGCTGCGGACCGCGGAGTCCGCCCTCGACCAGGTGCAAACCGCGCTGGCCGCGAACCCGGATGCCACGACGCGCGCCGACCTGGTGGACCTCCGTTCCAGGCTCTCGGGACTGCACGAGGCCACCGCCCGCGAGCTTCAGGATGTCCACGTCGAGCCCGGCAACGAGGCCGACGAGAACGTGCTGAACGCGCCGGCCATCGACGCGATCCAGCCGCAGATGAACGCCGACGTCTCCCGCTGGATCGACTTCTTCACCGGTGCCGGCCGCTCCACCTTCGAGCGCTGGCTCAAGCGTTCGGGCCGCTACATGGAGCTGTTCCGCTCGGTGCTCCAGCGCGAGGGCCTGCCTCCCGACCTGGTGCACCTGGTGTTCGTCGAGAGCGGCTTCAACCTGCACGCGCGCTCGGTCTCGGCGGCGGTCGGTCCGTGGCAGTTCGTGCGCGGCACCGCGAAGCTGTTCGGCCTCACCGTGGACGCGTGGGTGGACGAGCGCAAGGACCCCGAGAAGGCCACGGTCGCCGCGGCGCGCTACCTCAAGCACCTCTACTCCATCTTCGGCGACTGGCCGCTGGCGCTGGCCTCGTACAACGCCGGCGAGGGCACCGTCCTGCGCGCGATCAAGGCTCAGGGCACGACGAACTACTGGGACTTGAGGCTGCCGCGCCAGACCGAGGACTACGTGCCGCAGTTCATGGCCGCGCTCGCCATCACGCGCGACCCGGGCAAGTACGGCTTCGACGCGGTCGAGCTGGACGACCCGATGGCGTTCGACGAGATCGCGCTCAAGGGCGCGGTGGATCTGCGCGCCATCGCGAAGCTCGCCGACTGCTCGGTCGAGGAGCTCAGGCAGCTGAACCCCGCGCTGCTGCGCGGCGCGGCGCGCGGGCGCGAAGGCATCACTACGCTGCGCGTGCCGTCCAGCAAGGGTGAGATCCTGCTCCAGCGGCTGCAGGGCGGCGCCGAGCTGCCGGCCGTGAACCTGACGCTCAAGCACAAGGTCCACCGCAACGAGACGCTCCAGGGCCTCGCCAACCAGTATGGCGTGAGCGCGAAGGAACTGGCGCGCATCAACGGCATCGGCAGGAAGCGCCCGCTCCGGCGCGGCATGGTGCTCACCGTCCCGGCCTCGCTCCGCGCGCCCCGGCCCGAGATTCTCGACCAGGAGGACCCGCGCGCCTCGACCGCCTATGTGCCGCAGCGCACCCTGGGCCTGCCGGCCACGCTGTCGGGCCGCTCGACCGCCGACGGCCGCAGCACGGTGACGGTGAAGAAGGGTGAGACGCTCGCCCTGATCGCCGAGCGCAACGGCGTGACGGTCGCGGAGCTGATGAAGTGGAACCGGCTCAAGAGCACGCACGTGCGGCGCGGCGCGCGGCTCAAGATCCGCACCGGTGAGGCCGCGGTCTCCGACAGCGCAGGCTCGGACTCCGACGCCGTGCAGATCGCGGCGCTCAAGGCGCCGGCGTCGCGCCGCGGCAGGCACTCCGTCCACCGCCGCGGCGGCCAGGCCGGCGTGCCCACCGTCATCGTCGTGAAGCCGGGCGAGACCCTCGGCTCGATCGCGCGCCGCCACGGGGTCAGCCTGGCCGAGATCAAGCGCGTGAATGGACTGCGGTCGGGCGCCATCCGCGCCGGGCAGCGCCTGAGGATCCCCGCGAGCTGAAGCTGGCGCGCAGCGCTGAAGGCCGGGGTCGGTGTTCCGACCCCGGCCTTCAGCGTCACCGGCGGGCACCACGTCAGTGCATGGACTCGGGCCCGTCCACCACGCCGCCCGCCGGCACGTCGCCGGTGAAGTCCTGCTCGACCACGCCCGCGCCGACGCGCACGTTGCGCCCGAGCGTGATGCCCTCGGGGAGCCGCGCGCCCCTCCCCACCACCAGCAGCCCGCTCGAGAGGTGATCGGGACATGCGCGGTTCACGGTCGTGTCGTCGCCGTGCCCGACGCGCGCGCCGTCGCCCACCAGCACCTGCTTGTCCACGATGGCGTGGTCGAGCACCGCGCCGCGCCCGACGTGGGTGTCGTGCATGACGATGCTGTCGCGCACCGCCGCCCCGCGCGCCACCGTGACCCCCGGGAACAGCACCGAGCCCGTCACCTCGCCCGCCACGCTGCAGCCGTTCGCGATCATGCTCCGCTCCACCCGGCTGCCGGGCTCCAGGCGCACCGGCGGCCGGTCGGCGCTCTGGGTGTGGATGATCCAGTCCGGGTCGGCGAGGTCGAGCGGCGGCGGGTCGGAGAGGAACGCCAGGTTCGCCTGGTAGTACGAGTCGAGGGTCCCGACGTCCTGCCAGTAGGGGTTGAAACGGTAGGCGTAGACGCGCTCGCCACGGGCCACCAGGCGCGGCAGGATGTCCTTGCCGAAGTCGTGCCCTGAGTCGAGCATCTCGGCGTCCTCCGCGAGCCAGCGGATGAGCGAGTCCCGGTCGAACAGGTAGACCCCCATCGAGGCGAGCCGCGAGGCCGCCTGCTGCGGCTTCTCCTTGAAGCCGGTGACGCGCCCGACGGCATCGGTCTCGAGGATCCCGAACGAGCTGACGTCGCACTCCGGCACCTCGGTCACCGCGACCGTGGCCGCGGCGCCGTTCGCCACGTGGAAGGCGTAAAGCACGTTGTAGTTCATGGTGTAGACGTGGTCGCCCGACAGGACCAGCACCTGCTCGATGCGGCGGCTGCGCAGGTGGATCAGGTTCTGGTAGATCGCGTCCGCGGTGCCCTGGTACCAGTCGCTCTGCAGCGACCCGAGCGAGGGCGGCAGGATCTGCACGCCGCCGCGCGAGCGGTCGAGGTCCCAGGGCCTTCCGGTGCCGATGTGCTGGTTGAGCGAGGTCGGGCGGTACTGCGTGAGCACGCCGATGTCGTAGATGCCGGAGTTCACGCAGTTCGAGAGCGTGAGGTCGATGATGCGGTACTTGCCGCCGAAAGGCACCGCCGGCTTGGCGCGCCGCTCGGAGAGCAGGCACAGCCTGCTCCCCAGCCCGCCCGCGAGGATGAACGCGTAGCGCCCCATGCTCACACCACGTCCTGGTACCACGCGCGGCTGCCGATCATGGCGCCGGCCGGCACCTCGCCCGGGACCTCGGGCGGCCGTGCGCTGATGCCGATGATGGCGCCGCGTCCCACGCGCCCGCCGTCGGGGATCTCCGCGTCCTTGCCGACCAGCGTGAGCCCGTCGAGCCACGCCAGGTCGGCGCGCCGCGGCGGCGCGCCGCGGCCCACCACCGCGCCCGCGCCGATCCGCGCGTGCTTGTCCACGATGGCGTGGCGCACCTGGGCGCCGCGCCCGACCAGCGTGTCCTGCATCACGATCGCGTCCACGATCTCGGCGCCCGGCTCGACCACGACGCCGGGGAACAGCACCGCGCGGCGCACGTGACCGGCGACCCGGCAGCCGTTCGCGACCAGGCTCTCCTCCACCACCGCGTCCGCGCCGAGCAGCACCGGCGGCCGCTCTTCGTCGCGCGTGAGCAGCGGCCAGCGCGGGTTGTACAGCTCGAGCCGGGGCGACTCCGCGAGCAGGTCGAGGCTCGCGCGGTAGTACGAGCGGACCTTGCCCACGTCCTCCCAGTAGCCGTTGAACTCGTGCGCCTGGACCGACGCGCCGGCCTCCAGCATCGGGCGCACCACGTCGTGCACCAGGTCCACCGGGCGGCCGCGCAGCATCTCCCCCAGCGCGGCCGTCTCGAACAGGTAGATCCCCATCGAGGCGAACGGCGTGTCGGCGTGCTCGGGCTTCTCGTCGAGCCGCAGCATGCGGCCCTCCGGGTCCACCGTGGCCATGCCGAAGCGCCGCGACTCGCCGGGAGGCACGCGCGCCACCGCCAGCGTCACCGCGGCCTGCCGTTCCACGTGGGTGTGCAGCAGGCGCCGGTAGTCCATGCGGTAGACGTGATCGCCGGACAGGATGAGCACGCGCGACGGCGCGAAGCCCTCGACCACGTCCCAGTTGCGCGCCACCGCGTCGGCGGTGCCGCGGTACCAGCCGGCGTCGCTGCGCGTGAGGTAGGGCTGCAGCATGAGCACGCCGCCGCTGCGGCGGTCGAGATCCCAGGGGCGGCCCGAGCCGATGTGGTCGTAGAGCGAGGCGGGCGCGTGCTGGGTGAGGAGTCCCACGCGCTCGATCCCGGAGTGGCAGCAGTTGCTCAGGACGAAATCGATGATCCGGTACTTGCCGCCGAACGGCACCGCGCTGACCGCGCGCTCGGTGGTGAGCACGCTCAGCTCCTCGCCGCTCCCTCCCGCCAGCACCAGGGCCAGCACGCGCTGCACGTCGGCCTCCGAGGTCCGGCCCGGGCGGTCCATGACCCGCCGCTGCGAGCGTGATCCACCCTCGCGACGCGCGTCATGAATGGCCCGGGCCTCGTGTGCGAAACGCCGCGCGCAGCCTAGGAGCCTGTCCGAGCGCGAGTCAAGCCGCCCCCCCGGACGCGCGACACGCCGGGGCGCGCGAGCGCAACGCCGCGGCGCGCGAAGAGGCGCCGGGGCGCTACCAGCTGAACGAGGCCGAGACCAGGTGCGTGGTGTCGAGGTTCTGGTCGCCGGGGAACTGCTGGTCGTCCGCCGCGAAGAAGCGGTGGAGCTGCGCCGCGTAGTCCACGCCGATCTGCTTGTAGCGGAGCCCTGCGCCGAACGCGAGGTCCTTGCCGCCCACGCCGGTGCGCAGCGCCAGCATGTTGCGGTACCACCACTCGAGCCCGGTGCGGACGTCCCAGGTCTGTCCGCCCAGCGCGATCTGGCTGTCGAGCGTGCGGCGCTCGAAACCCCACGCCAGGTCAATCGCCCAGGTGAGCGCGTGCGCCTCGGCAGGCTTGAAGTTGAACGCCACGCCGGTGTCGAGCGTCGGCACGATCAGCTCGTGCGTGCCGTTGCTCCACGCCAGGTAGGTGGTGGTGAGGTCGTGCAGAGTGGCGCCGAAGGTGATGGCGTCCGTGGGCATCCACAGCGCGCCGGCGTCGAGCCCGGCGCCGAAGGAGGTCACGTGATCCCCGGGCAACGTGTCGGGGATGCTCTGGCGCACGAACTTGAGGTTGCCGCCGAACGCCCAGTGCTCGCTCTTCTGCCGCGCGAACGAAAGCAGCACGGCGAGGTCGCTGCTGCTCGCCATGTAGAGGTCATCCGCGCTGATGAGCAGCCGCTCGCCCCGGTCCCACACGCCGTTGGCCTGGCCGGGATCGGGCGTGGTCGGGTCGTTGTCCGGACCGTAGTCCAGGAAGTCCACGTTGGGCCGGAGCTGCCCGGGACGCGGCGTGATCGGGATGTCGTCCACCGCGAAGCGGATGACGCCGACGCCCAGCGCGGAGTGCCTGCCCTTGACGCCGTCGAGCGGGAACACCGCGCCCACGTAGTCGTGGTTCGCCAGGCTGCCGAACTTCTCCTGGTGCTGGGGGATGACCTCGCGGTACGGCAGGTAGACCATACCGGCCGGGTTCCAGTACGGCGCGGTGGCGTCGTCCGAGACCGCGGTGAAGGCGCCGCCCATGCCGATGGCGCGCGCGCCGATCGGGATCTTCAGGAATTCGCCCGCGTACTTGGTGGCGCGGGCCGGCGCCGCCGTGAGACAGGTGGCCGCGACGAGGAGGAGCAGGGCTTTCGTGCGCTTCATGCGTCCCTCGGGTCGAACGAGCCCGGAGCACTCATGACCCCGGGCCCGAGAGCGGCGAAGCCTACGGGCCGCGTCGCTCAGATGTCAACCGCCCGGGGGATGGGGCGCCACTCCGGCATGCTCGCGTTCCCCAGCGTACGCGCGATGCGCCACTCGCCTCTCCGGCGGACCAGCTCGTTGCCGGCCTCGAAGCGCTGCTCCTCGAGCACACCCAGCGGATGGAAGCGCACCTCGTAGGTGACCATGACGCGCCCGCCCGTGACCGGGAGCGAGCGGAAGGCCGCGAGATGCAGCTCACGGGTCGGCGGCATGAACCACAACATCCCCGCGAACGGCTGCCCCTCGGGCCCGCCGAGCACGCACTCGGCCACCGTCTCCTCGTCGCTGGCGCGGAGTGCCTCCCAGTAGGTCGCGAGCGTGGCGCTCGGCGACGCGAAGCGCCGGTCCACGATGCAGCGCTCACCCTGGCCGAGCAGGCTGACCGCTCCCACCAGGACCAGCGCCCACTCGCGCACACCCGTCCGCGACCGCACGGCCGCCGTCTCCCCGTTCCCCCCGGAACGGTCGTGCTCCACTACCCCGGCAGGGGCCCCGTTCGTTCCAGAATGTTCGGCGCCGGGATGTTCCGGTCCCGCCGCCGGCGGGTGGTGCCGGGGCGCCAGCAGGTCGAGCTGCACGGTGTCGCTCCTCGGGCCACGCGGCCGGGGATGGGCTGCGCGTCCGTGCGCCGGGTCACGCCCGCGCCGTCGTGGCGGGCAGGTCTCACCGCTGAGGAGAGCCGCAGGAAGCGTACCGGGGGCACGCGGAGCGCCGCCGCGCGCGCGCAGCGCGCACGACGCCAGGGGCGCCGGCGCAATCCGGCCCCGGGTCGGCGGTTGCCGGCGGGCGCGGCGTGCCGGCCGGGCGCGTTCAGCCGCGGCGGCGGCGCTGCGGCGGACGCGGACCCCGGGCGGGTGCGCCCGCAGGCCCAGCGCGGCGCGGGTTTTCCCCCGCCCACGCGCCCCGGGCCTCGCGGCGCGCGCGCGGCGTCGCATCGCGCCCGGGGCGCCGCGGGGCGGTGTCCGGGACGCCCGCCTGACCGCGGCGCGAGCCGCGGCCTGGTGCATCGCGCCGCGGTCGGTCCATCGTTCCGCGCGAACGAACACCCGCCCCGGCGCGTGGCGGACGACCGGCGGCGGCGCGCGGTGGACGCCCCTCGATGCCGCGCCGCCGGCGGCCTCCCATGGCGCGAGGCGGACGCCCCTCGATGCCGCGCGGCGGACGGCCGCCCACGGGGCGTGGCGAACGACCCGCGGCAGCGCGCGGCGGACGGCCTCCCATGCCGCGCGGCGGACGGCCGGCGGCGCGAGACGGGCGGCCCTCGATGCCGCGCGACGGACGGCCGCCCACGGGGCGTGGCGAACGACCCGCGGCAGCGCGCGGCGGACGGCCTCCCGTGCCGCGCGACGGAGGGCCGGCGATGCTGCGCGGTCGATGATCGGCGGCGACGCGTGACCGCCCCCCCGCCATGCCGCGCGGCGGACGGCCTCCCACGGCGCGCGGCGGACGACCGGCGGCGGTGCGTGGAGCGGCTCCTGCGAAGTCCCGCGGGACGCCTGCCCCGGGCGCGCGGGGGCGTCCGCCGCGACGACCGGCGCGCGGGCTCACATAGCCGATCTGCCCGCGCGCGCGCGGGCGCGCCGAGGCCGCGCGCAGGGACGCCACCTCGTGGCCCGAAAGCTCGCGCCACATCCCGCGCGCGAGCGGCCCCAGCCGCAGGGGTCCGTAGGCCGCGCGGTGCAGCCCCTCGACCGCGAGCCCGACCGCCTCGCACATGCGGCGCACCTGCCGGTAGCGGCCCTCGTGGAGCACGATCTCGAGGACGCTGCGCCGCGGGTCCGGCTCGACCAGGCGCACCCGGGCCGGCCCGCTCACCACGCCGGGCTCGAACGCGACGCCGCGGCGCAGCTGCTCGAGCTGGGCGGGCGACGGCGCGCCGGCCACCCTCACGCGGTAGACCTTCTCCACGCCGTAGCGCGGGTGCATGAGGTGGTGCGCCAGCTCGCCGTCGTTGGTGAGGACCAGCAGTCCGCTGGTGTCGGCGTCGAGCCGACCCACCGGGAACAGCCGCCCGCCGCCCGGCAGGAAGTCGCGCACGGTACGGCGCCCCTCCGGATCGTCGAGCGTGGTGATGACGCCGACCGGCTTGTTGAGCACGTAGTAGCGCAGCGGCGCGGCGGCGGGCAGCGGCCGCCCGCGCACCTCGACGCGGTCGCGAGCGGGCTCGACTTGAGTGCCGGGCTCGGTGACGACGCGGCCGTTCACGCGCACCGCGCCCTCCTGGATGAGGACGTCGCACTTGCGCCGCGCACCGAGGCCGCGCTGCGCGAGCAGCTTGTTGAGCCGGACGGTCACTCCTGCCCCGGCTCTTCGGCGAGCACGGCAGGCCCCTGCATGTCCACGTCCGCACCCGGCTCCGCCGCTGCGCCGGCGTCGTCCCGCTCCGGCGGCAGATCGCTCAGGCTCGCCTCCTCGCCGGCCGCGAAGTCGGTGGCGACCTGCGCGGCGTCCTCGTCCCCGCCGAGCGGCTCGATCTCGTGGCGCACCCTCTCGCCCGGATGCGCGGCCTCGCTCGCCGCGAGGTCCGAGGCCACCTGCGAGACCACCTCCAGCTCCATCATGTCGAGCTGCTCGGGCTCGCGCGCCGCGACCAGCGCGCGCAGCTCCTCGGGCCGCGGCAGCTCGGAGAGGTCCTTGAGGCCGAAGTAGTCGAGGAACTCCTGCGTGGTGCCGTAGAGCAGCGGGCGGCCCACCACCTTCGAACGCCCGCGGATGGTGACCAGGTTGCGCTCGAGCAGCGTGCCGAGCACCGCGCTCGAGTCCACACCGCGGATGGCCTCGACCTCGGACTTCGTCACCGGCTGCTTGTAGGCGATGATCGCCGTGGCCTCGAGCGCGGCGCGCGAGAGGCGCATCCGCTTCTTCCCGCGCAGCATCTTCCCCACCCACTCCGACTGCGCGGGCGTGGTGGTGAAGAGCCAGCCGCCCGCGATCTCGCGCAGCTCGACGCCAGCGCCGCGCGCGGCGTACTCCTCGCCCAGCCGGAGCAGTGCGGCGGCAGCCTCATCCGGCGCGCATTCCAGCGACTCGCACAGCAGGGTGAGCGGCAGCGGCTGGTCCGAGGAGAACAGCAGCGCCTCGATCGCGGACTGGAGATCAATCGGCGGCATGGGTGTCGGTCACCTCCGGCTGGCGGTAGAGGATGCGGATCTCCCCGAAGTTCTCGGCCTGCTCCACCACGACGGTCCCGAGCTTGATGAGCTCGAGCAGCGCGATGAACGTCACGATCATCTCGGCGCGTGCGCGGCAGCGCATCAGCAGCTCCTCGAACGACACGCTGCCCTGCTCGGCCACCGCGGCGGCGATGAGCGACATCTTGTCCTCGACGTCGTAGGCCTCACCCTCCACCTCGTAGACCGACGGCTCGGGGATGCGCGCCATCACCCGGTTCAGCGCGTCGAGCAGGTCGAACAGGGTGGCGGGCGCCAGCGGCAGCGGACCCATCTCCTCGTCGCCCGGCACCATGCCGCGCTCGTAGAGCAGGCGGCGCTCGGCCTCGCGCTCCTTGAGCGTCCCGGCCGCCTCCTTGAACTGGCGGTACTCGATCAGGCGCTGCACCAGCTCTTCGCGCGGGTCGCCCTCGTCCTCCTCCTCCCCCGCGCCGGGCAACGGCAGCAGCATCCTGGCCTTGATGCGCATGAGCGTGGCCGCCATGACCAGGAACTCGCCGGCGACCTCCAGGTCGAGCGCGCGCATGAGCTCGATGTAGGCCAGGTACTGCTGCGTGATGTGCGCGATCGGGATGTCGTAGATGTCGATCTCGTCGCGCTTGATCAGGTGCAGCAGCAGGTCGAGCGGACCCTCGAAGCGCGCGAGCTTGACCGTCACGCCCGGGGCCGGGCGGCCCGGCGTCCCGGTCACTCCGGGGGCGCCGTCAGTCGCCGCCGCGGTCTCCCCGGCCGCGGCAGCGGGCCCTTCGCGACCGTCGTCCCGCGCGCTCATCGCGCCAGCGCTCCCGCGAGCTTGAGGTTCATGGCCTCGCGCACCTCGTCCATGGTGGCCGCCGCCACCGCGCGGGCGCGCCGATTGCCGTCGGCGACGATGTCGCGCACCAGGTCCGGGTCGGCGGCGTAGCGCTCGCGCCGCTCGCGGATCGGGGCGAGCGCGTCGCTCAGCACCTTCGCCAGGTGCTTCTTGTCCGGCACGCACGCCAGCGTGCCGGCGCGGCAGCGCGCCGCGATGTCGTCGGCTTCGGCCGGGTTGAACTTGCGGTGGTACTCCCACACCACGCAGCCGGTGTGGAGGGGGCGGCCCTCCTCGTCCAGCTCTGAGAGGTCGGCGTCCGGGCGACCCGGGTCGGTGGCCCGGATCTTCTTCGGGTCGGTGTAGGCCATCCTCACCTTGCGCTCGATCTCGGCGGGCGGGTCGGTGAGCAGGATCGTGTTGCCGACCGACTTGCTCATGCGGTTGCCGTCGAGCCCGCGCAGGCGCGCGAACTCGGTGAGCGCCGCCTCCGGCTCGGGGAACACCGGTGCGCGCTCGCGGCAGTAGACGAAGTTGAAGCGCCGCGCGATCTCGCGCGTGAGCTCGACGTGCGGCACCTGGTCCTCGCCCACCGGCACGTGCGAGGGCTTGTAGATCAGGATGTCGGCGGCCTGCAGCACCGAGTAGCCCAGGTGACCGTAGGAGATGGTCTGCTCGTCCAGGTGCAGGTCGCGGATCTGCTCCTTGAGGGTCGGGATGCGCTCGAGCCGCGCCTTCGACACCAGCATCGAGAACAGCAGGTGCAGCTCGGCGTGCTCCTTCACCTCGGACTGGATGAAGAGGACGCTCTTCCCCGGGTCGAGCCCCGCCGCCAGCCAGTCGAGCACCATGTCCCAGATGTCGGCCTGCAGCCGCGAGGTGTCCTCGGAGGCCGTGGTGAGCATGTGCCAGTCGGCCACCATGTGGAAGTTCTGCCAGCCCTGGTCCTGGAGCCTCACCCAGTTCTCGAGCGCGCCGACGTAGTTGCCGAGGTGAAGGCGGCCGGTCGGACGCATCCCGGAGAGGATGCGCCCGGGCTGCTTCACCGCGCTCACAACAGCCCCCCGGCGGTCACGCCGAAGAGTCCGAGGCAGGCGCGCACCGCCACCCGCAGCGGCGCATAGATCACGACGTGCGACACCGCGGGGACGGCGAGGACGACCATGACGAGCACGATCCCCAGCAGCCGGAACTGCTGGAGCGCGAGGATGTGGCGCATCGGCAGGAAGCGCATCAGCACCCACGAGCCGTCGAGCGGCGGGATCGGGATCAGGTTGAACAGAGCGAGCGCGCAGTTCGAGATCACGCCGACCACGCCCATCTCGCCGAGCGGGGCGAAGAAGCCCCACCAGGCCCCGGCCTCACCCGGCCCCGGTGCCGGCGGCGCGAAACGCACCAGGGCGGCGAAGCCGAGCGCGAGCAGCGCGTTGGCCGCCGGGCCGGCGAGCGCCACCTTGACCGGGTCGTTGCGCGGGTCGCGCAGCCGCGCCCAGTCCACCGGCACCGGCTTCGCCCAGCCGAACAGGAAGGGAGCGCGGAACAGCATCAGCAGCCCCGGCAGCAGCACCGAGCCCACCGGGTCCAGGTGGCGGAGCGGGTTCAGGGTGAGCCGCCCGCGGTCCCGGGCGGTGGTATCCCCGCACCACAACGCCGCGAGCCCGTGGGCGCACTCGTGCACCACGATGCTCAGGATGATCACCGGGAAGACGAGGAAGAGGATGGGGTCGAGGCGCACGCCGGTCGCTCCTGGGGATTCCGAGGGATGGCGCAGACTATCGGGATTGCAGGCAGGAATCAAGGCTCGCGCCCTTCAAGTGATGCTTGAAAGGCGGGGCGAGGGGCCGCGACCCGCGCCGGGTTCCCGAAGCTCCACCTCGAGGCCGACGGCTCCTCAGCAGAGGTCGCGACGAAGGTGCCACGGCACGACGCTGGCGACGATCTCGGGCGCCGCACCCCGGACATCGCGGGCGTGCAGGTGAATCACGGACGAGTCATGGGTGCGACGGCCCCGCGTGCGGGAAGCTCGCGCCAGGTGAGGGAGAGAGTCGGACCCGGGAGGATTCGGACCGCGTCCGGCCCCCACACCCCGATCGCTCTCTTCCGAACTTCTTTCCGCTACCGTCGGCCCCGCTTGGCTGCCCTCCAAGCGGGGGGGGCGACTGTCCTGTGGGGCGAGTAGAGGCAGCGATGTGGCGACACAGTATGGTTTGCTCGATTCTCATCCTCTCGTTCGCGGTATTCGGTTGGTGTTCGACAACCACAGCGGCATCCATTCACCTCCTGAGTGGAAGCAATGGCTCAGGAGGGCCCGGCGCACCATGCGCGGCTGACCCTCTGGTGACGTTTACGTCGAACTCGGTCTCAACTCCGCAACCGGCGATCGTCGGCATCGGCTATCCTTCGAATCCCTGTGGGATCGAGAATGACCTGGGAACAGCCGCGTCTCAGAACATCACGACCACCAACACGAGTGACACCCATGCTGAATTCCGCACGACGTTTTGGCTGCCTGCGGGTTACATAGTTCCGGCGCTGAGCCTTCTGGTCAAGGTCGATGATGTGGGCCGAATTCTCGTAAATGGCCATCAGCTCGCAGAGATCTGCAAGGCTCCGAATGGCCCGCAGCTTGTGTACGCAGTTGGAACCACCGATGCGAGCTTCTTCGTCACCGGGACGAATACGCTTACCTTCCAGGTCGTGAACAACTACATCAACTGCGATTTTGCGGAGGTGTCCCGTGGTGGCCCGGGTGACGGCATGAACATCGAGTTCGAAGGTGACGTCACGTTCGACTACCCGCCCGAAGCATGGACGATGAAGGCGTCGTTGCCCATTCCCAACCGCAACATGGGAGGCGCGGTCCTGGGCACGAACATCTACATCTTGGGTGGTGATCCAACGGGGTGCGGTTTCACCAACCGAGCTTTCCGGTATGACGTGCAGGCAGATACCTGGATCGAGATTGCCGGCATGGGGCAGGCCAAGAACGGTTTGGGCTGTGGCGCGTGGGGCCATCACGTGTACGCGATCGCGGGGAACACCGCCTGCGGACCAGTACCTACCGACGCCATGGAGCGCTTGGATGTCTTGACTGTGACCGGCCCTGGAACTGGAACCTGGGAGAACGTCGCACCGCTTCCCCAGGGGCCTCGGGAGCAGGTCTCCTCCGCGGAAGTGAATCAATTCCTCTACGCCTTCAAGGGTCAGGATGCGCGCCGCTACGTGCCGGCCATTGATGAATGGCAATTGGCGAACTCGTCGCTGGCCGACATTGATGGCAGGGAGACCGTCGCGGTGGGAGGCAAGGTCTACGCGATCGAACCGGGCGGTCCGGTGCAGATCTACAACACCGCCAACGACACCTGGTCGACCGGGGCGACCATGCCCGTATGCCGGTCTCGTTTCGCAGTGGCTGCGATTGGCCAAGTGATCTACGTTGTCGGCGGAAACCAGTGCAACCCCGACCAAGAAGTCTATCCAACGAGCGTGCTGGCCTACAATACGGCGGGCGACAGATGGGCAGAATGCCCCACAACCGGGTTCACGGGGAGATACGGGCTGGTCGCGCTCGCGGTGGGAAACACCGTCTACGCCATTGGGGGAGTTCGCGGGTTGGCGTCCCCGATACAGATCTTCGACAACGTGGAAGCCACCACATTCTCTGGCGCTCCGTATTGCGGACTGGTCGCTGTCCAGAACCCCGGCAGTCCAGGCCAAGTTCAGGAGCTTGTCCCGCCGCGGCCGAATCCGTTCGGTCTGCAGACGACCATACCTTTCGCTCTCCAAGCTCCGGGCAAGGTCGAGCTGCGGATGTACGATGTCGCAGGGCGGATGGTTCGCCAGCTCGTGCGTGGCGAGTTGGGGGCCGGACGCCACGATGTTGTGTGGGACGGGCGGGACGAATCCGGTGCTTCGCTTCGTTCGGGGGCGTACTTCTACAAGCTGACGGTCAACGGCAAGGTCGTTGGCTCTGAGAAGGCCGTGTTCCTGGGGCGGTAGGACGGATTCTGGGGGCTGGCCGCAGAGCCTCGATCTCGGACCCGCATGACTTCCGGGTGGTGGCTTTTCGCGGGTTGCACCGCCGTCCCGAGTCGAGCCGCGTGACGGTGATCCGTCGGGCGGGATCGTGCCCGGGCAGCATGTCGCAGGTCAGAATCAACGCCGGTTGGCGACGGTCAAGGACACGACCACGCTGCCGGAGACGCCCAGACTGTCTGTCCCCCAGAGCCGCCACTCGTAGGGGCCGTTCCGAAGCCCGTCGGTGACCCAGACCGTGGCGACGCTGGCCACTCCGCCGACGCGTGCTTGAATCTCCACGAAGTCCTCCTTCCTGAGCATGCGCACCTCCGTGTGGTTGGAACCCACCACGAAGGTACAAACTGCTCGGCGTTTGGAGGACTTCTTCGCCGGCGATCAGGGGACTTCTACACCCGGCGCTGACAACGCGGCGTCAGGATTCTCGGAACGAGGCGCAAGCGCCAGACATCCGTCTGACCCGCGCCCTTCGGCCTGTTCGAGAAGAAGAAGAACTCACCAGTAGCCGCCAGCGTGGGGCCGCCCTCCTCCGCCTCCGAATTGACCACAGCCATGTTCACCGGAGGGCCGAACCGCCCATCAGTGGTCCGCCTCCGGGCCACCCAGATGTCCGCTCGTCCCCTGCCGCCCGGCCGGTTGGAGGTGAAGTAGAGGAATCTGCGGTCGGAAGACAGGAACGGCTCAGCCTCGTCATGGTCGGTATTGATCTCGGCCAGCGGCCGGGGCGACCCGAAGGGCTCGCTCAAACTCCCGCGCTGGGCGTACCAGATGTCGGCATCTCCGTCCGGGTCTCGCCGATCGAAGAAGATCGTGAGTTCATCCGGTGCAAGCGACGGGCCTGCGAGGTGGGCCGGAGCAGCGCTCAGGATCAGCGCAGGGTCAGCGAAGCAGGAGGAAGTGTCGGAGCGACTGGCCATGTAGATGCAGGAGTACGGGCCGCCGCTGCAGCGCGTGGACATGAAGTAGAGCCGCAGGCCGTCTTGAGAGAGCCATGGCTGGCCATCGGTAGCCTCCGAATAGACCCCACAGACGGGGAGCGATGGACCAAAACGGGCCGTGGGACTGGCTCGATGGGCGGTGTAAAGATGGGAATTCCCAAAGTAGCCCGTGACCGGGCTTCTCTCGACCCGCTCGACCATGATGTCCAGTCCCTCCCCGGCCAGAGACGCGGAGAAATCATGGCCAGGAGAACTGAGTTCCTCGACGCGCTCGATGACCCGTCCCTCGCTTGCCAGGGACACGCCCATCACCGGCGGAAGGAGCGCCTGCTGCCGGGCCGTAGTCCAGGTTCGCATGGCGAGGAAGGCCGCACTCCCAACCGCGACGACGGCCAGCAGGGTCGTGAGCCTCCGCCACGACCTCCGCCGTCCCGCCCGCCCCCCGGGCCTCTCCAGCGGCGGCGCCGAGCCCACCCCACGCAGTTCCTCCAGCATCTCCTCGGCGGTCTGATAGCGGTCGTGGGCCAGTTTCTCCAGCGCCTTCAGCGTGACGCGTTCAAGATGCGGATCGAGTCCCGGGCGCAACTGCCGCGGTGGAGTCGGACGCTCATGGAGAATGGCGTCGATCACCATGGGCTCAAGAGACTGCGGGAACGCCCGTTTCCCCGTGGCCATCTCGTACAGCACGGCCCCTGCCGCGTACAGGTCGCTGCGCGGATCAGGCTCCTCCCCGCGCAGCATCTCAGGCGCCATATAGGGAAGAGTCCCGAGCGCGACTCGCGCCTCGGTCAGGCTGTCCACCATCACGCCGGCCATGCCGTGCAGCTTCGCCAGGCCGAAATCCAGGATCTTCAGCTTCCCGTCGGCCGCGATCATGAGATTGCCGGGCTTGAGGTCGCGGTGAACCACCCCGTTCGCGTGAGCCGCCGCCAGCCCTTCCAGGAGCTGTACGCCGTACCCTATGACATCGGACTCCGGGAGGGGTTCCTCCCGCAGCTCTTCGTCGAGGGAAACACCGTCAACGAACTCCATCACCAGGAAGTCGGTGTCGCCCTGCCGGTCGAAGTCGAACACCGCGGCGATGTTCGGATGGTTGAGCCTGGAGAGGGCCACCGCCTCGCGGCGAAAGCGCTCGAGCGACGACTCCTCTCCGATTCCCTCCGGCGGGAGGACCTTGATGGCCACGTCACGGCCCAGCCGCTCATCCCGAGCGCGGTAGACCACCCCCATCCCCCCGGCACCGATCACCTCAAGGATGCGGTAGCGCCCCGAGACCAGGTCCTCCGGACCCTCCGCGCGCCGGTCGAACGGCTCTCCGGCCGGAGATCGCCCGACAGGGACACGCGTCACTGTTGGGGCGCGCCGCCCGCGGCCTGCATCGAAGGGCGATGAGGGGTTCCGCTTCGTCATCTCGGGGGGATCAGCATTGGTGCGGCCCGTCCCATGCCGCGCGCCCCCGGGCGCCAGGCCCTCCGGCTCGCGACGGGACGATGCCCGGGCACCACTTCATCGCGGCCGCTTGCACGTCAGGACTCGTCGTCCGGTGCCGTGTCGGCTCGAAGGACACCGAGTCGTTTCATCATCCGCATGAAGTTAGGCCGTGGGATCCCGGCGCGCCTCGCCGCCGGCTGGACCGCGCCGGCGACCTGGAGGTGCCGCAGCAGGACCTTGCGCTGTCCGGAGTCCTTGGCCGTCACCGTCGTGCGGTTCGGGAGCGGAGTCCGGTCCCGCGGTAGGTCCTCGAGCTCGATGACCGCACGCGAGCCGAGACGGAGGCAAGCGCGCCGCAGCACGTCGTGAAGCTCTCGTACGTTCCCCAGCCACTCGCGGTGGAGCAACTCCAGCAGAGCATCATCGGAGAGCCGAGGCATGGGGCACGAGGCTTCGCGGTGCGGGTCGCGGAGGAAACCCGCCGCCAGGCCCGGGATGTCCTGGCGGCGATCGCGCAGCGGGGGCACTTCGAGGACCGCAATCGCCGACCGCTCCGCGGTTGGCTCGAACGCGCCCTTCGTCGCGTCAGCCTGGGACGGAGGCCGCGGCCCTTCCGGGCCCTGCCGACTCCTCCACTGCCGTCTCCAGTGCTTGAGCGTGGCGGCCGCCAGACGCTTCCCGCTGCCTGATTCCCCGTGGACGAAGACGTGGCTCTCGCTCTCAGCAGCTCGTCGTAGATCGTCGAGGAACCGCCGTGTGGCTGGAGCCACAGCGCACCACCTCGCCACGGGAGATTCTGGCCCGCTTGGGGACCGCACCGCATCGCCACCCCCGGGGGGCGCGCAGTGCTCATCCAGGAGCGTCCGCAGAGACATCGGGAAGCTCGTTGACTGCGCATCCTCGGCTGCGTGGGCATGCGCATGGCGACGCGCCTCACGGGCGAGCGCGGTGCTCCACGCAGACGCGTAGAGCACGCGCAGAATCCGCTCATCATGGTCGCGGACTTCCTGCAGCAGCTCGATTCCCGTGAAGCCCGGGTCGAGATCGAAGTCGGCCAGCACGGCATACCAATCGGCAGCCGGCAGCATCTCCAAGGCTGCTGTCACGGAAGGGGCGACGCTGCACCGGTATCGCTCGTCGAGTGCACGGACGACTGTCGCGGCCCGGCGCTGCTCAACGTCGACGATGAGAACCTGGGCGTTCATGCGCGGCTGCACCCTGATGCGACCGCAGCGGGGCACTGACTGCGGGATGGCTCGGTGAAGGGGAGGCCCCGACAGCGACTCCTCCCAGCGTTGCAGACTGCGTAGATGAGACCACGCAGGCCCGCCCGCCTGCAACGAGAAACCGGGCACCGGGGTCGTGTCTTCGCCGCTCCCCCAACGACCGTCAGAGGCGCCGCATGCGAGGCAGCGCGGCGGATAGTCGAGGAGGTCCGGCCACGGCAGTTCCCAACTTCTGAAGGGCGGCGCATCCGCCCGCGTCAGGAGGGCAGCACCTTCACCACGACCAGCGTGAGGTCGTCGTTGAGCCCGCGCTCGGCCGCCCAGGCGCGTACCTCCCCGATCACGCCCTCGACGATGGCCCGGGCGCTCTGCTCCGCCAGCCGCGCCACGCAGTCCTCGACGCGGCGGCCGCCGAACTGTTCGCCGCCCGGGGACTCGGCCTCCGAGACGCCGTCGGTGTAGAGCACCAGCACGTCGCCCGGCCTGAGCGCCACCGGGCGCTCCTCGTAGCGGGCGTCCGGCAGCACCCCCAGCGCCACGCCGCCCTCGACCAGGTGCTCCACCGAGCCGTCGGCGCGCCTGAGGATCGGCGGGTTGTGCCCGGCGTTGGCGAACGTGAGCACGCGGTTGCGGTGGTCGAGCACGCCGTAGAACGCGGTGACGAACTTGTCGCGCTCGGTGCTCTCGTAGAGCAGCGAGTTCACCTTGCGCATCACCGCGCGGATCGCGAACTCGTTGCGGATCTCGGCCAGCAGGCTCATGCGGAAGCCCGCCATGATGAGCGCGGCCGGGATGCCCTTGCCCGCCACATCCGCGATGGCGAGCCCGAGCCGCGTGTCGGTGACCTTGATGAAGTCGTAGTAGTCGCCCCCCACCTCGTCGTGGGGGATGGCGGCGCCGGCCAGGTCGAAGCCGGGGATGCCCGGCGCCTTCTCGGGCAGGAACGAGAGCTGGATCTCGCGTGCGATCGCCAGCTCCTTCTCGAGCCGGCGGCGCTCGAGCAGCTCGCGCGTGAGCCGTGCGCGCTCGATCGCCACCGCCGCCTGCGACGCGAACGCCGAGACCATCTCGAGGTGCCCCTCGTGGTAGAGGTCCTCGACGTCGCTCTCCAGGTTGAACACGCCGATGGTGCGGTCGCGCAGCAGGAGCGGCGCGGCCAGCTCGGAACGGGTGGTGGACCGTGCCGCCACGTAGCGCGCGTCGCGCTTGACGTCGGGCACGATCACCGGCTCGCCGGTCTTCGCCACCCAGCCCACGATCCCCTGCCCCACCTGGAGGCGGAACGCGTCGTCGGAGCCCTCGGGGTAACCGGTCGCGCTCACCAGCTCGAGCGCCTGGGTCCGGCGGTGCACCAGGTAGATCGCGGCGGCGTCGTAGTTCACCACCTGGTGCAGCGCCTTGAAGATCACCTCGATGACCTCGTCCAGGTCGAGCGACGCCGAGAGCGCGGTCGAGACTTCGAGCAGCACCTCCTTCTCGAGCGCGCGCCGCTCCGTCTCCTGGTAGAGCAGCGCGTAGTCGAGCGCGAAGGCGATGTGCTCGATCGCCACGTCGAGGTGGTCGAAGTCGGCGTCGGTGAAGGCCCCGCCGCCGCGCTTGTCCAGACACTCGATCGCGCCGAACACCTCGCCACGGCGGAAGAGCGGGATGACGAGCGCCGAGGTGAACGGCTCCATCTCGCCCTTCAGGTCCGGGCGCCGCTCTCCGGGATCGAGCCGCAGGGTCTGCTCGTGCGACACCGCCCAGCCCGCGAGCCCCTCGCCGCGCGCCAGCCGCAGCTCGCGCACCACCGCACCGCGCTCCTCGTCGAACACCCGCGCCACCAGGCGGCGGCCGCCGCGGCGCGCCACCCAGATGCGGGCGGTGGTGCAGTCCACCAGGCGCCGCACCTGGCGGCCCGACGCCCGCAGCAGCTCGTTGAAGTTGGCGCCGGAGGAGAAGCCCTCGGCGGGCGGCGTGCCGAGGACCAGGAGGGACTTGAGCGCGGCCTCGCGGGCCGCGGAGCTCGTGGTGGTGTCGGGCATGGAGCGCGAAACTAGCATGGGCCTCCGGGAGCGACAAGGCGCGCGACGGACGCGCGACGGACGCGCGACGGGAGCAGGCGCGACCGGGAGCGCACCGGGAGGATGCGCGACCGGCGGCGCGCGCCCCGCGCCCCGCAGCATCCACATCCGCGTGAACCCGCGGCCTCCACGTGCCGATAACCGGGGCGCCGCTTCCGCCGACTCCCGACACCCCTCACCCGGAACCACGGATGGCCAGAGACCACAAGCGCCTCGGCGACCTGCTGCTCGACCACAAGCTCATCGCGCAGGCCGACCTCGACGAGGCGGTCGCCGAGCAGCGGCGCACCGGCCAGTTGCTGGGCGCCGTCCTGGTGCGCCTCGGCCGGGTGAGCGAGCAGCAGCTGCTGGAGTGCCTCAGGGACCAGCTCGGGTTGCAGCTCGTGGACCTCGACGCGGTGGCGGTGGACGAGCAGGCCCTCTCCCACATCAAGGAAGACGTGGCCAAGAAGTACGGAGCGCTCCCGCTCGAGGTGGAGGGCCGCTCCACGCTGGTCGTGGCGATGGCCGATCCCATGAACGTGGCCGCGCTCGAGGACCTGCGGTTCCACTGCGGCATGTTCATCCGCCCGGTGCTGGCCTCCGCCACCCAGGTCGCGGACGCCATCGAGCGCGCCTATCACCTCGACAGCTCGGTCAACGAGGTGCTCCAGAACATCATCCACGACGAGAACGAGATTGAGCTCAACACCATCAACGAGGACGAGCAGGCCGAGGCGATCGACGAGCTCGTCAAGGAGTCGGAAGGCCGCCCCATCGTCCGGCTCACGAACTGGCTCCTGCACCGCGCGGTCGAGGAGCGCGCGAGCGACATCCACATCGAGCCGCAGGACCACGAGCTGGTGGTGCGCATGCGCGTGGACGGCCTGCGCCACGAGATGCAGCGCCTGCCCAAGTGGACCCAGGGTGCCATCGTCTCGCGCATCAAGGTGCTCTCGAACCTCGACATCGCCGAGAAGCGCCAGCCGCAGGACGGCCGGCTCGTGGTCGAGATCGAGGGCCACCGCGTGGACATGCGGGTCTCCACCCTGCCGATCACCAACGGCGAGAAGGTCGTGATCCGCGTGGTGGACCAGCGCCGCAACCAGGTCGAGCTCGCCGAGCTGGGATTCCTCCCCGACGACCTCACGCGCTTCAAGCGCTACCTCGAGCGCCCGCAAGGCATCATCCTGGTGACCGGGCCCACCGGCTCGGGCAAGTCCACGCTGCTCTACTCGGCGTTGCGCTTCATCCAGCACGAGACCAAGAACATCGTGACGGTCGAGGACCCGGTCGAGTACCAGATCCGCGGCATCAACCAGGTCCAGGTGGACGAGAAGGGCAAGAAGACCTTCCCGAACGCGCTGCGGGCGATCCTCAGGCAGGACCCGGACGTCATCATGATCGGCGAGATCCGCGACACCGAGACCGCGCGCATCGCGTTCCGCGCCTCGGTCACCGGGCACCTGGTGCTCTCGACCGTGCACACCAACGACGCGTCCAGCGCGGTCACACGGCTGATCGACCTGGGGCTCGAGCCCTACATGGTGGCCTCGTCGCTGATGTGCGTCGTCAGCATGCGGCTGGTGCGCACGCTGTGCCCGCGCTGCCGCGAGTCCTACGAGGCGGCCGCCTCCAACCTGAATCGCCTGGGCGCGAACGCGGGGACCGACGGCCAGATCACGCTCCACCGCGGGCGCGGCTGCCCCCACTGCCACCAGAGCGGCTACCACGGGCGCACCGGCATCTTCGAGGTGCTCGAGGTGGACGAGACCGTCCGCGGGCTCATCGTGCAGCACGCGCCGGACTCGGCGATCCGCCACGCCGCCGTCGAGGCCGGCATGCGCGGCATCGGCGAGGACGGCCTCAAGAAGGTGATGGACGGGCTCACGACGCTCGAAGAGGTCACGCGCGTGGTGTACCTGGCCGAGGAGGGCGTGCGCGTGTGCCCGGGGTGCCAGGCCGTGCTGACGCGCGAGTTCGACTACTGCCCGGGCTGCGGCGACTTCGTGGGCGACCACTGCGAGGGCTGCAAGCGGCGCCTGAGCCCGCAGTGGGAGTTCTGCCCGGGTTGCGGCAGGACCACCCGCGCGCGGCCCGCGCCGGTCGCGCTGCCCGCCGCCGGGGCCACGCCGCGCCGCCGCGCCACGCGCGCACCGCGCGCCGCCGAGCCCGAGCGGAAGGCGTCGTGAGCCCGCGGCTCCAGAAGGCCTGGCGCGTCCACCGCGGGCTGGTGGTCCTGCTCGGCATCGTGCTGGTGACCGGCGCGATCAACTTCCTGGTCGTCAACCAGCGCGCCTTCCTCAACTTCTACTACCTGCCGGTGGTGCTGGGCGCCTACCTGCTCGGCATGCGCGACGGGGTCATGTCGGCGCTGGTGTCGAGCGGCATCGTGATCCTGCTCGCGCTCACGAACGTGACGCACTTCGCCCAGGCCGATACCGAGTGGTGGATGCGCTGGCTCGACATCGGCACCTGGGCCGGCTTCCTGATCCTCACCTCCTACGTGGTGGGCAGGCTCTACCAGCAGAAGGAGGCGCAGATGCAGGACCTCCAGGACGCCTACCGCGGGATCCTCGAGATCCTGCCCCGCCTCATCGACGCGGTGGACCAGCAGACCGAGAATCACTCGCACCGCGTGGCCGACTACGCGGTGGAGATCGCCGCCAGGCTCGGACTCGAGGAGGGGGAGATCGAGGACATCCGGGTCGGCGCCTTCCTCCACGACATCGGCAAGGTCGAAGTGAGCGCCGAGGTGCTGCGCAAGGCCGCCGCCCTCACGCCTGCGGAGATGCGCGAGATGCAGCGTCACGTGGACTCCGGCGAGCGCATGGTGCGCTCGATGGGCACCGTCCTGAAGCACGTGATCCCCATCGTCGCCTGCCACCACGAGCGCTGGGACGGGCTCGGCTACAAGGGCCTCGTGGGCGAGCAGATCCCGATCGGCGCACGCATCGTCGCAGTGGCCGACACCTACGACGCGATCGTGAGCGACCGCCCCTACCGCAGGGGCCGCAGCGCCACCGAGGCGATCCGGATCATCCAGGAAGGCAGCGGCCGGCAGTTCGACCCGCAGGTGGTGGACGCGTTCATCGGGCTCTACGGTGACGCGGCCACGCCGGACGCCGCCGCGCAGGCGGCCTGAGCTCCACGCGCCGCCGGTCCCGGGAGCCGGCATCCGGCGCGCCGGTGCGGATCGCCCAGAGCACGGTCGGCCTCCCGCGGCATCCACACGTTCCGGGGTGAGTGGCGCGCCGGCGCGCCGGCACGGATCGCCCAGAGCACGGTCGGCTTCGCGCGGCATCCACACGTTCCGGGGTGAGTGGCGCGCCGGCGCGTCGGCACGGATCGCCGACAGAGAATCCTCTTGACAGCCGCGCGAGAGCGCTCGCCCGATGCCTCGCCGCTGCTCCTGCCATCGCGCCCTTGCGTGCGCCGGCTGCGCGCTGTCCGTCTCGAATCATCCGCGACGAGACAGATCTCGCAGCGCTCCGTTTCAGCCCGCGTGCGGGGCTGCCAGAGCGCCGGAGAAGGGCGTGGTATGAACGAGAGCGTCGCCCCCGGCGTCCCGCCCCCGCGGAGTCACGCCCGTGAGCCGCTACTCCCTGTCTCATCTCCCCGATCCGGTCCTGC
>JACRPT010000012.1:12673-28636 GCA_016223045.1 Candidatus Eiseniibacteriota bacterium | reverse complement strand
ACCCGCAACCATCGCCATCGGACGATGCACGCTCTGCTCGCGGCCGTGCTGCGCTGGCTCGAGGCCCGCTTCACCGCGACCGAGGAGTACGCTCATGCAGCCTGACCTCAACCTCGCCGATTCAGGCGAAACGATTTAGCTTCGTGCCGGGGCCGTCGAATCTTGTCGTGGCGGGCCACGATACCGGCTTCGTGGATATCCCGGGTGACTTTTGCTACAAGCTGGCCGCCGTCGATGTGCACGGCAATCTGAGCCGCTACGCGCTCGTCAGCCCCTCGGCGCCGACGGCCACGCTGGCTTCCCTGGTCAGCGTGAACGCCCAGCATGATCGCGTGCGGCTCGTCTGGTACACGTCCAACGGCTCCGGCGTCGCCGCCACGCTGTACCGCCGCACGATCGACAGCGATTGGACCCCTGTCGGCAAGATCACGCCCGACGGCAGTGGTTACCTGCGCTACGAGGACACCGCGGTGACGAGCGGCGCTCGCTTTGGGTACCGGCTGGGCATCATGGACTCGGGGGAGGAGTTCTTCGCCGGCGAGGTCTGGGCGGAAGTGCTAGCCCTTCGGTTGGCGATGCGAGGAGCGACCCCGAACCCGGCCTCTGATGGTCGACTCTGGGTGGAGTTCTCGCTGCGCGATGGAAGCCCGGCCAGGCTGGAGCTGATGGACGTGGCGGGGCGGGTGCTGAATTCGAGGCAGGTGGGCTCGCTCGGGCCGGGGACACACGCGGTCGACCTCTCGGAGGGTGGTGCACTCCGACCGGGGATCTACTTCTTGCGGCTCACGCAGGGTGCGAGCGAGGTCCGGGCGCGGGTGGCGGTGATTGGGTGATATGGAACTGCCCTGGGTCAGGGCACTGGTTCTCTCCTGGCGGCCACCCCTCGGGGTGGCCGCGGGCGTACGTCTGGGGTCGAGGGCGATGGCGAAGGCCGGGCGCTTCGACGACGAGTCACGCTGGTCTTCGCGGGTTGCGCCGGCGTCCCGGGCCGAGCCCCCAGGCACACCGCCGTCACCGTGTCGATGCCGCAGAGGCAGCGCAGCCAGGCGACCGGCTCGCGGTAGGGCTCCTGGCCTCCACACTCACGAGCCGGGATATCGCCTGGGATAGCGCCCGCGAGCGCCGCCGCTCTGCGCGGTGCACGCGCGCTTCCCGTCGGGTCGTTGTGAGTGCCTGCTTGCTGCGGGACTCAGCGCGGATCGAGCTCTCTCAGTCGGCTCGCCTCGCCGAGGTAGTCGGCCACGGCGCCGGTGGCTTGGGCTAGAAGTTCCTCGTCCACGATCAAGTATCTGCGGAAGATGGAATCCGTCTTGTGCCCGGTGATCTTCATCGCGATCGGTTGCTGGACTCCGGCGCGGATCAGATTCCGCACCGCGGTGCGGCGGAAATCGTGAAGCAGCCGGCCCGACATGCCAGCCGCGCGGCATGCGCTCTGCCAGGATCGGCGCAGCTTCTTCATCGCCCGGCCGCCCCAATGGAAGACCGCGGGACAGAGCCGGGCGTGCCTCCGCTCCCAGCGTGAGACCTCCTCGCGTTGACGTCGCAGCAGGTCCTCGAGGCGCGGGTGATACTTGAACGGGAAGATGCGCGGCTCCCGGTTCTTGGAGTCCCGGAGCAGCACCGTCTGCCGCTTCCAGTCTATGTCGCTCCACTGAAGGCGGAACGCCTCGCTCGACCGCCAGCCGGTAAGGTAGAGGAACTCCACCAGGCGCCGCGCGTGCGGGGGCAGGTGCGGCAGCACCGCCTGGAGGTCTTCCTCTTCGAAGAAGCCCTGTCGAGCATTGTCCACGCGGGGCAGGTCCACCAGCGGAACCCGGGGGAGCCGCGGCGAGGCGAGCCGCAGCATGCGCTTGAGCACGGCGAGCTCGCGGCGGAGGGTCGCTGGCGCCACGCGATCGCGGTCGAGCCGCGTTCGCGAGTACTCCGCGATCCGCTCTTCGGTGATCTCTTCGCCGAGCATCGCCCCGAAGAACTCGCCCAGCCGCGTGAGATGGGGGCGCGGATCGCTCCGGTTCTTCTTGAAGCCGTAGTTCTCGATGAGAATGCCCCGCATCTCATCGAACGAAACCCTGCGGCCGACGTCGGTGTAGCGCCCGCGGGCGGCCTGCTCGACGCGCCGCCTCAAGAATGCGAGGGCCTCCTCCTGGCTCGCAGTGCCGGTCGTCTCTCGCTTGAGTTCTCCATCCAGGTAGAACTTGATGGACCAGTTCCGAGTCCCCTTCTGGCGGTAGACTGTGCCTCTGCTGACGGAAGGCATGGGCGTGCTCCCGGGGGCGGGTCGCTCGGGGGCGTTCGCGGGGGCGGGCACGGCGGAACGCATCCGTGCTGCGTGTGCATTCTAGCCGCGACCGGACGCAGTCGCGAGGGGATTCGCGTTGCGCGGGGCCGAAGGGCATGAGGGAAAGCGCGCATCGCTCGCCACCGGGGGTCGGGTTGTGGGCGCAAACCGGCTCGCGTATCGTCCCGCCGTCTGATGCGGGCCAGCCAGTCGCCGTCCCCGTGTCGGCGGCTGGCCGGCACATCGCGGTAAGGGCTCCGAGGCGTCGAAGTGAACTCGAACCCTCCCCTCATGATCAGCGTCGCGGGCATCCGCGGCATCGTCGGCGCGTCGCTGACGCCGCCGGTGGTGGCGCGCTTCGCCGCCGCATTCGCGCGCGAATGCGGCGCCGGGCCCATCGTGGTCGGGCGTGACGCGCGCGCCTCGGGCCCGCTGGTCTACCACGCGGTGGCGGCCGGCCTGCGCGGCGCGGGACGCGACGTCGTGGACCTGGGGCTCGCCACCACGCCCACCACCCAGGTCGCGGTCGAGCACCTGGGCGCGGCGGGCGGCGTGATCATCACCGCCAGCCACAACCCGGCGGAGTGGAACGCGCTCAAGTTCCTCTCGGCGCGCGGCGAGTTCCTCGGGCCGGCGGAGGGCGCGGCGGTGCGCGCGCGCTTCGAGGCGGACCGGGATCTGTGGGAGGGCTTCGATCGCCTGGGCGGCGAGCGCGCGGAGGAGCACGCGCTGGAGTGGCACCTGGAGCGCGTGCTGGCGCTCGACGTGCTGGACGTGGAGGCCGTCCGCAAGCGCGCGCTCACCGTCGCGGTGGACGGCTGCTCGAGCGTGGGTGGCCTCGCGGTGCCGCTGCTGCTCCAGGCGCTCGGCGCCACCGTCGTGGAGCTGGACTGCGTCCCCGACGGTCGTTTCCGGCGCGAGCTCGAGCCACTGCCCGAGCACCTCGCGCGCCTCGGCCGCGTCACGCACGAGAGCGGCGCCGACTTCGGCGTGGCGCTCGATCCGGACGCCGACCGCGCCGCGTTCGTGGACCACCGCGGGCAGCCGCTCGGCGAGGAGTACACCCTCGCGCTCGGCGTGCAGGTCGCGCTCGCGAGTAAGAGCGGCCCGGTGGTGACAAACCTCTCGACCTCCCGTATAGTGGATTCGGTCTGCGCCCGTGCGGGCGTGCCGCTCCACCGCACGCCGGTGGGCGAGGCTCACGTGGTGGCAGGGATGCGCGCCCGCGGCGCGGTCGTGGGTGGCGAGGGCAACGGCGGCGTGATCCTGCCGGCGGCCCACTACGGTCGCGACGGGCTGGTGGCGGTCGCGCTGGTCGCGCAGGCGCTCGCCGCGCCCGGCGCGACGCTGCGCGCGCTGGCCGACGCGCTGCCCCGCTACGCGATGGTGAAACGCAAGATCGCGCGTCCCGAGGAGCCCTGGGAGCCGCAGGCGGCACGGCTGCGCCAGGGATTCCGCGGGTACGCGGTGGACGACTCGGACGGGTTGCGCTTCAGCCGCGACGAGGAGTGGGTGCACGTGCGGCCCTCGGGCACCGAGCCGGTGCTCCGGCTGATCGCCGAGAGCCCGGACGAAGCCCGCACCCTCGCGCTGCTGGAGCTGGCCCGCCTGGCGCTGTAGCCGGCGCCGGATACCAAGCGCGCGGCCGGGCCGGGCCCCGGCCGGCGCGGCAGGAGCGAGCGGCCGGGCCCGGCCGACGCGAGAGGAGTCAACAGCGATGTGCGGCATCATCGGATACGTCGGGCACCGCCCGTGCCTGCCGATCCTGATCGAAGGCTTGAGGCGGCTCGAGTACCGCGGCTATGACTCGGCCGGCGTCGCGGTGCAGATGGACGGCGAGCTCAAGGTGGTGAAGGCCGCCGGCAAGATCCGCGAGCTGGAGTCGCGGCTCGCACGCGAGACCGTCGTCGGCACCTCGGGTATCGCGCACACGCGCTGGGCCACGCACGGCGCGCCCAACGACGTGAATGCCCACCCGCACCAGGACAGCCACGGGAAGCTGGCGCTGGTGCACAACGGCATCATCGAGAACTACGCCGTGCTCAAGGCTGCGCTGCAGGCCGAGGGCCACGTCTTCCGCACCGAGACCGACACCGAGGTGCTGACCCACCTGGTCGAGAAGTACCGCACGCGCGGGCTCGGGCTCGAGCAGGCGGTGGTCCAGGCGCTGGCCGACGTCGAGGGCACCTACGGCATCGCCGTGATGTGCGCGGACGAGCCGGGCGTCATCGTCGGCGCGCGCATGGGCAGCCCGCTGGTGCTGGGCGTCGCCGACGGCGAGTACTTCGTGGCCTCGGACGTGGCGGCCATCGTCAACCACACCCGCCAGGTGGTCTACCTCGACGACGGCGAGATGGTGGTGCTCACGCCCGACGGCTACCACACCGCGACCGTCACCGCGGAGCGCATCGACAAGACGGTGCACGAGGTGGACTGGGACCTCGCCCAGATCGAGAAGGGCGGGTTCGAGCACTTCATGCTCAAGGAGATCTTCGAGCAGCCGACCGCGGTGCGGAACTCGATGCGCGGGCGTCTCGACGTCGAGCAGGGGCTGGCGCGCCTGAACGGCCTCAACATGACCAACGAGGAGCTGCGCGAGATCCGTCGGCTCATCATCCTGGCCTGCGGGACCTCGTGGCATGCGGGCCTGATCGGCGAGTACATGGTCGAGGAGCACGCGCGCATCCCGGTCGAGGTCGAGTACGCCTCGGAGTTCCGCTACCGCAACCCGATCGTGCGCGAGGGCACCTGCGTGCTGGTGATCTCGCAGTCGGGCGAGACCGCCGACACGCTGGCGGCGATGCGCGAGGCGCGGCACAAGGGCGCGCGCACGCTCGGCATCGTGAACGTGGTGGGCTCCACCATCGCGCGCGAGTCGGACGGCGGCGTCTACATCCACGCCGGCCCCGAGATCGGCGTGGCCTCGACCAAGGCGTTCACCTCGCAGGTCACGGTGCTGTCGCTGCTCACGCTGGCGCTGGGACGCCAGCGCGCCATGAGCGCCGAGACCGGCATCCAGATCGCGCGCGAGCTCGACGCCATCCCGGGCAAGATCCAGCGCCTGCTCGACCGCAGCGACGCGGTGCGCCGCATCGCCGAGCAGTACAAGGAGCACGACAACTTCCTCTACCTGGGCCGTGGCTACCAGTTCCCGGTGGCGCTCGAGGGCGCGCTCAAGCTCAAGGAGATCTCCTACATCCACGCCGAGGGCTATCCCGCGGCGGAGATGAAGCACGGTCCGATCGCGCTGATCGACGAGCGCATGCCGGTGGTGTTCATGTGCACCCGCGACAGCGCGTACGAGAAGGTCATGAGCAACATGATGGAGGTGCGCGCCCGCAAGGGCGTGATCGTCGCCGTCGCCACCGAGGGCGACACCGAGGTGGCCGGGCTCGCCGACCACGTGCTGTACGTCCCGCAGACCCTGCCCATGCTGCAACCCATCCTCTCGGTGGTGCCGCTCCAGCTGCTCGCCTATCACGTCGCGGTGCTGCGCGGCTGCGACGTGGACCAGCCGCGCAACCTGGCCAAGAGCGTCACGGTCGAGTAACTCGACGGAGCCGACATGAAGACCCCGCTCACCGTCCCCGACGCGCCGGCCGCGGTCGGGCCGTACAGCCAGGCGCAGGTGGTGCGCCTGCACGGCGGCAACCGCCTGGTGTTCACCTCCGGCCAGATCGCGCTCGACCCGGCCACCGGCCAGCTGGTTGGCGCCGACGTGGCGGCGCAGACCGCGCAGGTGTTCCGCAACCTCGGCGCGGTGCTGCAGGGTGCCGGGCTCACGCTCGACGACGTGGTGAAGACCACCGTGTACCTCGCCGACATGCAGGACTTCGCCGCGATGAACGAGGTGTACGCGAGGCACTTCGGCGCCGCCCCGCCGGCGCGCACCACCATCGCCGCGGCGGGACTGCCGAAGAACGCGCGCGTCGAGATCGACGCGGTCGCGGTGGGGCGCGACCTCTGAGGCCGCGCGCGGGCCGGGTCCCCCCGCCGGAGCCGCCGGTGAGCGAGCGCCGGCGCATCGAGATCCGCCTGACCGCGCAGGTCGCCTGCGCGGGCTGAGCGTCCAAGCTGGGTCCGGCGGACCTGCGTGAGGTGTTGAGCGGACTCCCGGCGCGCAAGCGCGACCGGCGCGTGCTGGTGGACCAGACCACGCTGGACGACGCCGGGGTGTTCGCGTTCGGGCGCGGCGAGGCCCTGATCCAGACCGCGGACTGCTTCACGCACGTGCTGGACGAGCCCTACGACTTCGGCCAGGTGGCCGCGGCCAACGCGCTCTCCGACGTCTACGCCATGGGCGGCACGCCGCTGACCGCGCTGGCGCTGCTGTGCGTGCCGGAGAAGGGCCTGCCCGCGGGCGTGGTGCGCGAGGTCCTGCGCGGCGGCCAGGAGAAGATGCAGGAGGCGGGCGTGAGCGTGCTGGGGGGGCACTCGGTGACCGACCCCGAGCTCAAGTTCGGCTACAGCGTGACCGGCATCGCCCGGCGCCGGCATCTGCTCCTCAACTCGGGCGCGCGTCCCGGCGACCGGCTGTTCCTGACCAAGCCGCTCGGCACCGGGATCCTCGCGACCGCGCTCAAGCAGGGCAAGCTCGACGCCGCGCTCACGCGCAAGCTCACGCGGCAGATGACCGCGCTCAACCGGCGCGCCGCCGAGGCCGCGGTCGAGTTCGGCGCGCACGCCGCCACCGACGTGACCGGATTCGGCCTGGTCGGCCACCTGAGCCAGATGGCCGACGCGAGCCGCGTGTCGTTCGTGCTGCGGCCCACCGCGGCGTGGCTGCTGCCGCGCGTGCTCGCGTTCGCGGCGGCGGGCGTCATCCCCGGCGGGCTCAGGCGCAACCGCGAGTTCTTCGGCGCCGCGGTGGGAGGCGAGGCGCCGGCGGAGGCGCTGGCGCTGGCGCTCCACGATCCGCAGACCTCGGGCGGCCTGCTGCTCGCGGTGCCGCCGCGCCGGGCCGCGGCGCTGGCCGCCGCGCTGCGCCGCCGCCGCGTGTGGGCGGTGGTGGCGGGCGAGGCGGTGGCGCGCGGGACGCATGCGGTCATCCTGGCGAAGGCGTGAGGGACCGGGAGCGCGGCGGACCGGCGGCCCGGCGAGTGGCGCCCGGGCGCGCGACTCTGGTATCAGTACGCCGGTCGCACGGTTCCGCGCGGTCCGGCCGTGGAGCGGAGCGTCCGGTGCGGGAACGAATGGGATCTGGTGGTCCCCGGGGACTTCAAATCCTGCGGTCGGGCGTTAAGAGCGTCCGAGGTGGGTTCGATTCCCACGCGTTCCCGCCAGACCGCGCGCTGCGCGCCACCGCCCTCGGCTTGCTGCTCGCGGTAGGAGCGCAGGCCGCGGCCCTGCCGGTCGCGGCGCACGCCGGCGCGACCGCGGGCGCGGTGACCGCAGGCCGGACGGAGGCGAGGGCGGTCGCGGCTGCGGCCCGCGCGGACACGGCGCGGGCCGCGATGCCGTCGCCGGCCGACGGCGCGGGGGTGGAGGTGCGCGTGCCGGCCGACACCACGCGCCCCGCGGCGCCGTCCCGGGCCGAGGCCGCGGGGGTGGAGGTGCGCGTGCCGGCCGACACCACGCACGCCGCGGCGCCGTCCCGGGCCGACGCCGCGGGGGTGGCGCCGCCGGCGGCACCCGACACGGCGCGCGTGGCGGAGCGGACCCCGCGGCGGGCCGCGCGCGACAGCGCTTCGTTCTGGGACCAGCCGCGCTGGGTGATGCTGCGCTCGGTGGCGCTGCCGGGCTGGGGGCAGCTCCACAACGGCTCCTGGCTCAAGGCGCTGGTGCTGGGTGGCGGGGAGATCGCGCTGGGCGTCGGGATCGTGGGCGACTGGCGCTCGCTGGACCGGCTGAGCCGGGAGGCCGAAGCCGCGCGCGTCGCGGGGGACCGCGACGCTGAGAACGCGGCGGTGGCCGGGTACAATCGCCGGCTCGCCCGGGTGGTGGGCCGCGAGTGGCTGCTCGGCGGCTGGATGGTGTACACGCTGATGGATGCCTACGTGGACGCCAACTTCCGGGGCTTCCACGTCGAGTTCAAGCACGATCCCGCACTGCCCGAGGGCGCGCCGGCGCCCGCCGGCGTGCGGCTTTCCCTGCGGTGGGACTTTTGAGCGATCCGCGCCTCGCGCACATCCGCAACTTCTGCATCGTCGCCCACATCGACCACGGCAAGAGCACGCTCGCGGACCGGCTGCTCGAGCTGACGCACACGCTTTCGCCGCAGCAGATGAAGGCCCAGGTGCTGGACGACATGGACCTGGAGCGCGAGAAGGGGATCACGATCAAGTCGCACGCCATCGCGATGGAGTACGTGGCGGGTGACGGCCGCACCTTCGAGCTGAACCTGATCGACACGCCGGGACACGTGGACTTCACCTACGAGGTGTCGCGCTCGCTCGCGGCCTGTGAGGGCGCGGTGCTGGTGGTGGACGCCTCGCAGGGCATCGAGGCGCAGACGCTCTCGAACTACATGCTCGCCCGCGAACAGGGCCTGGCGGTGGTCGGCGCCATCAACAAGGTGGACCTGCCGGCGGCGCGCCCCGACGACGCGGCGCTCGAGATCGAGCATGTCACCGGCATCCCGGCCGAGAAGGTGCTGCGCATGAGCGCCAAGACCGGGTCGGGCGTGCCCGAGCTGCTCGAGCAGATCGTGCGCGACATCCCGCCGCCCGCCGGCGACCCCGACGCTCCGCTGCGCGCGCTCATCTTCGACTCGAAATTCGACCAGTACCGCGGCGTGGTCGCGCTGGTGCGCGTGGTGGACGGCGCGGTCCGCTCGGGCGACGGCATCCGCTTCCTCTCGACCGGCAAGCGCTACGAGGTCACCGAGGTCGGGCGCCTGAGGCTCGGGCTCGAGCCGGTCGAGACGCTGCGGGCGGGGCAGGTGGGCTACGTCGTGGCGGGCGTGAAGACCGTGGCGGATGCGCGCGTCGGCGACACCGTGGGCGCCGCGCAGGCCGAGGGCCTGCGGCCGCTGCCGGGCTTCCGCGAGGTCAAGTCCATGGTGTTCTCGGGCCTCTACCCGATGGTGCCGGAGCAGTACGAGACCCTCAAGGAGGCGCTGGGCAAGCTGGTGCTCAACGACGCCGCCCTGGTCTGGGAGCCCGAGACCTCGGTGGCCCTGGGGTTCGGGTTCCGCTGCGGCTTCCTCGGGCTGCTCCACATGGAGATCGTGCAGGAGCGGCTGCGCCGCGAGTACCAGCTCGACCTCATCGCCACCACGCCGAGCGTGGAGTACCACGTGCTGCTGGAGAGCGGCGGGCTCGTCACCGTGGACAACCCGAGCCAGATGCCGCCCGCGGGCGACATCGCCGCGATCGAGGAGCCCTACGTGCTGGCGCACGTCCTCACGCCCGCCGAGTACCTGGGCAACATCATGAAGCTGTGCCAGGACCGGCGCGGCGTCTTCGTCAGCCTCGACTACCTGGAGGAGAAACGCGCGCGGGTCGCCTACCGGCTGCCGCTGGCCGAGATCGTGCTCGACTACTACGACCGGCTGAAGAGCGTCTCGCGCGGCTACGCCTCGCTCGACTACGAGTTCGACGGCTACCGCGAGGGCGACGTGGTCAAGCTCGACATCCTCCTCAACGGTGACAAGGTGGACGCGCTCTCGACGATCATCCACCGCGACAACGCCTACGAGTGGGGCCGCAGCCTGTGCGCGAAGCTCAAGGAGCTGATCCCGCGCCAGATGTTCCAGGTCGCGGTGCAGGCCGCGCTCGGCGGCAAGGTGGTCGCGCGCGAGACCATCGGCGCGATCCGCAAGAATGTGACGGCGAAGTGCTACGGCGGCGACATCACGCGCAAGCGCAAGCTGCTCGAGAAGCAGAAGGAGGGCAAGCGGCGCATGAAGCAGATCGGCACGGTCGAGGTGCCCCAGGAGGCGTTCCTGGCGGTGCTGAAAGTGGAGCGATAGGGGAGGCTCATGAGCGGCAAGGGCAGCGGCAGGAAGCGGTCGGTCGTCCAGGAGTACGTCGAAGCGGCGCTGTGGGCGCTGGTGCTCACGCTGTTCCTGCGGGCGTTCGTGATCCAGGCGTTCCGCATCCCGTCGGAGTCCATGCTGAACACGCTCCTGGTCGGGGACTTCCTGTTCGTGAACAAGTTCGAGTACGGGCCCAAGCTCCCGTTCACCCAAGTGCGGCTGCCGGGGCTGCGGCCGCCACATCGCGGCGACGTGATCGTGTTCCAGTACCCCCAGGACCCCAGCAAGGACTTCATCAAGCGCTGCATCGGCGTGGGCGGCGACACGCTCGAGGTCGTGGCGAGCCGCGTGATCGTGAACGGTGACACGCTGCGCGAGCCCTACGCGGTCAACGAGCACCGCCCGTTCCACAAGGAGCAGGAGCGCATCGTCATCCCGCCGGGCCAGCTGTTCATGATGGGCGACAACCGCGACAACTCGAACGACAGCCGCTACTGGGGCACCGTGCCGATGGACTACGTGAAGGGGCGGGCGATGTTCATCTACTGGTCGTGGGACGGCCAGCGCTTCCGGCCGCGATGGTCCCGGCTCCTGCGCGTGATCCACTGACGCTGGCCGTTCCGGTGAACGTGTCGTCGCTGGCGCGCGGCGCGCCGGCGCGCCCGGAGTCCGGCCGGGCGTCGTCGAGGGCCCCGGGGCGGGTCGGGGCGGCTCCCGGGACGCCCGGCGGAGGCGGGGCCGGGGCGGGCGCGCGGCCGTGGGTGCTGGCCGTGCTGCTGCTGGCCGGGTTGTGGCTGACGCAGCCGTTCCGCATCCCGTCGGGGTCGATGCGGGAGACGCTGCTGCCGGGCGACTACGTGCTGGTGCAGAAGCTCGAGTACGGGCCGGCGGTCCCGTGGACGGGGTGGCGCCTGCCGGCGCTGCGACCACCGCGGCGCGGCGATATCGTCGTGTTCCGCAATCCCCGGGACCGCGGGGAGGACTTCGTCAAGCGTTGCATCGCCGTGGGCGGGGAGACGGTCGAGATCCGTGACAAGCGCGTTCTCGTCAACGGCGACACGCTGGCCGAGCCCTACGTCATCCACACCGACCCGGCGACGCGGCCAGGCGGCTACGACTACCGGGACAACTTCGGTCCGCTCACCGTGGCGGCCGGCCAGGTCTTCGTGCTCGGCGACAACCGCGACGACTCCGACGACAGCCGCTACTGGGGCCCGGTCCCGGTGGGCGACGTGGCGGGGCGCCCGATGTTCGTCTACTGGTCGTGGGACGAGGCGAGCGGAGGACCGCGCTGGGGCCGGATCCTGAGAAGGGTGCGCTGACCGTGGTGCGAGAAGGGCCGTGCGACGCGGCGCGAGAAGGCCCGTGCGATGCGGCGCAGGAAGGCCCGTGCGATGCGGCGCGCGACCAGGCGCGCGCCGGGCTCTACGTGCACGTGCCGTTCTGCGCGGCGCGCTGCTCCTACTGCGACTTCTCGACCGGGACCCTCTCCGTGGCGAAGCTCGGCCGCTACCTGGACGCGCTGGAGCGTGAGATCGCCCGGCGGGCGCCGCCGGCCGCCGGGCTGCGCTTCACCTCGGTGTTCTTCGGCGGCGGCACGCCCTCGGCGATCGGCGCGGCGGCCTTCGAGCGGATCGCCCGCGTGCTGGCCGCCGCGTTCGACATCGCGCCCGGCGCCGAGTTCACGCTCGAGGCGAATCCCGAGTCGGTGCGACCGGCGCTGCTGGAGGCCTGGTCCGCGGCCGGCGTCAACCGGCTGTCGCTGGGCGCGCAGAGCTTCGTGCCGGAGGAGCTGGCGACGCTCGCGCGCATCCACGCCGCCGGGCGGCCGGCGGCGGCGCTGGCGCTGGCGCGCGCGCACGGCTTCCGCCGGCTCTCGCTGGACCTGATGTTCGGCTTCCCGGGGCAGACGGCGGCGAGCTGGGACCGCACGCTGGAGGCGGCGCTGGCGCTGGCGCCCGAGCACTTTTCGGCCTACTGCCTGATCCCCGAGGCCGGCACGCCGCTGGGGGACGCGGTGCTCGCGGGCGCCACTGCGCTGCCGGCGCCCGAGGCGCAGGCCGAGGCCTACGAGGTCCTCACCGCGCGGCTCGAGGCCGCGGGCTACGGCTGCTACGAGACCTCCAACTTCTGCCGCCCCGGCGCCGAGGCCCGGCACAACCTGGTCTACTGGCTGCGCCGGCCGTACCTGGGGCTCGGACCCTCCGCCCACGGCTTCGACGGCGCGACGCGCTACGGGAACCACCGGGCGCTGCAGCGCTGGGCGGCGGCGCTCGAGGCGGGCGCGCCGCCCGAGGCCGAGGTGGAGCGCGCCAGCGAGGAGTCGGCGGCGGCGGAGGCCATGATGCTCGGCCTGCGGCTCGCGACCGGGCTGCGCCCGGCCGATCACCCGCCGGCCCTGCGCGCGGCGCTGGAGCGCCGCTACGGCGCCGCCCTCGCCGCCGCCGTGGCCGGCGGCCGGCTGGTGACGGATGGCGCCTCGTTCCGCATCCCGCGCCCGCTGCGCTTCGTCGCCGACGACGTGATCGCGTGGATCGCCGCCGCCGCCGCCCGCGCGCGAGTTGACAGCCGTCGCGCCTGCTCCGTACCTTCGATGCCATGTCCCAGCCCGCCTTCCCCGGCAGCGTAAGCCGCTCCGACCCCGACCTGACCGACCGCCAGCGGCAGGTCTTCGCGGCGCTGGTGATGCTCCACCGCCGCGCGGCGGGACCGGTGGGCTCGGAGACGCTCGCCCTGCAGTCGGGCATCCCGCTCTCGCCGGCCAGCATCCGGACCGCCCTGGCGGAGCTCGAGGGCATGGGGCTGCTCGAGCGGCCGCGGACCTCGGCCGGGCGCGTGCCGACCGCGGGGGGCTTCGAGCTCTACGTCCGCACGCTGCTGGAGCCGGACACGCTGCCGGCCGGGATCCTGGCGGAGGTGGACCGCGCGCTGCTCAGCTCGACCCGCGACATCGAGCACCTGCTCAACGAGGCGTCGCGCCTGCTCTCTTCGCTGACGCTTCAGCTCGGCCTGGCGCTCGCCGCCTCGCTCGACGACGAGCAGGTGCGCGACATCGAGCTGGCGTCGCTCGACCGCCGGCGCTCGCTGATGGTCCTCAACCTGGGCGGGGCGTCGGTGCGGACGGTGGTGCTGGAGCTCGAGAGCCCGCTGGAGCGCGACCAGCTCGTGATGGTGCAGGCCGTGCTCCGCGAGCGGCTGGTGGGCCGGCCGCTCTCCGAGGTGCGGGAGCGGCTGGCGACCGACCCGGACCTGGCGCGCCACAGCGCGGTGCGCGTCGTGGCGCGGGCCGCGATGGCGGGCTGGTCGCGGCCGGTCTCGACCCAGCGGTTCGCGGCGGGGGCGATGCACATCGCCGAGCACCCGGAGTTCGCGAGCTCGGCGCAGCTCGGCTCGATCCTGCGCGTGGTCGAGGCCGGTCGGCCGCTCGACCGCCTGATGATGGCGAGCGTCGAGGGAGAGGTAGCCGTGCGCGTCGGGGTGGACGAAGACCGCGCGCTGGCGGGCTGCAGCCTGGTGAGCTACGCCCTGCCCGGCACGGTGCGCGGCGCGGTCGGCGTGCTCGGACCGCTGCGCATGGACTACGCGCGCGTGCTCGCCGCGGTGGACGCCGTCGGCTCGCGCGTCTCCGAGCTGCTCTAGCTAGCCCGCCGCAGGTGGAGAACCCCTTGGAAGAGAAGCAGGCGGAGGGCGGGCGCGAGGCGCCGGCGGCCGGCGAGGGCGCGGCGGCCGGGGCGTGCGCCGACGCGAAGGCCGACGAGGAGCGCGAGGCCGCAGCAGTGCCGGCGGCGGAGGTTCCGGTGGACGTGGGGCCGGCCGAGCCCGGGGCCGGGGCGGCGGTGGCCGGGGCGCCGGAGGACTTCAAGGACCGCTGGCTGCGGGCCGAGGCCGAGCTCCAGAACTTCCGCCGTCGCGCCCAGCGCGAGTGGGAGGAAGCGGGCCGCGCGGCCGAGGAGCGGGTGATGCTCGAGATGATCCTCGCCCTCGACGACCTGGAGCGCGCGCTCGCCGCGGCGCCGGAGCAGGGGACGCCGGAAGCCTGGACCGCGGGCGTGCGGCTGGTGGCGAGCCGGCTCGCCGAGTACCTGGCACGCCAGGGCGTGACGGCGCTCGACCCTGCGGGCGAGGCGTTCGACCCGCGCTTCCACGAGGCCCTGCTCGAGCTGGAGTCGGCCGACGCGGAGCCGGGGCACGTCGTGCAGGTGGTGCTCAAGGGTTACAGGCGGGGCGACCGCGCCCTGCGCGCCGCGCGCGTGGTGGTGGCGCGACGTCCGGCCGCGAGCGAAGGCTAGATGGCGCGGCGCGACTACTACGAGGTGCTGGGCGTCCCGCGGGGCGCCAGCGCGGACGAGATCAAGAAGGCGTATCGCAAGGTCGCCTTCCAGCACCACCCCGACCGCAATCCCGGTGACAAGGCGGCCGAGCAGAGCTTCAAGGAGGCCACCGAGGCCTACGAGGTGCTGCGCGACTCGGAGAAACGCGCGCGCTACGACCAGTACGGGCACGCCGGGGTGGGCGGCGCGGCGGGCGGGCCCCAGGGCTTCGACTTCAGCGGTTTCGACCTGGCCGACGCGCTGCGCGCGTTCATGCGGGACTTCGGCGGCGACAGCGCGTTCGAGGACCTGTTCGGGGGCGGCGGGGCGCGCGGGCGCCGGGTGCAGCGCGGCGACGACCTCCAGCTGCGGCTCAAGCTGTCGCTCGAGGAGATCGCGAGCGGGGTCGAGAAGAAGATCCGGGTGAAGCACCTGCGGGCCTGCCCGGCGTGTGCCGGCCGCGGCGGGAGCGGCGAGGCCGCGTGCGCGCCGTGCGCGGGACGCGGCCAGGTGCGGCGCGTGATTCAGACGCCGCTCGGCCAGTTCCAGAACATCTCCACCTGCCCGCACTGCGGCGGCGAGGGCCGCGTGATGCAGAACCGCTGCCGCGACTGCGATGGCGACGGCCGCGTCTCGGAGACCGAGACGCTCTCGGTCAAGGTCCCGCGCGGGGTCGCGAGCGGGAACTTCATCCCGCTGCGCGGCATGGGCGACGCGGGGCCGCGCGGGGGTCCCGCCGGCGACCTGATCGTGCTCATCGAGGAGAAGCCGCACCCGGTGTTCGACCGCGACGGCGACGATCTCCACGTGGACGTCCCGACCAGCTTCGTGGTGGCGGCGCTGGGCGGCAGGGTCGAGGTGCCGCTGCTCGACGGCACGCTGGCCTCCGTGACGGTGGCCCCGGGCACCGCCTCGGGCCGCCAGCAGCGGCTGCGCGGCAAGGGGCTGCCGGCGCTGCGCGGAGGTCACGGCGACCTGGTGGTGCGGTTGCTGGTGTGGGTGCCGACGCGGCTCTCGGCCGACGAGCGGCGCCTGCTCGAGCAGCTCGGCAGGAGCGAGGGCATGAGGCCGCCGCGCCCCGCGAAGAGCCTGTTCGAGCGCGTGAAGGACGCCTTTGCCGGCTGACGCTGCGCCTTCGTTCCTGTACGTCGCGGAACTCCCGCCGGCGGGCGCGACGTTCGAGCTGCCGCCCGAGGAGGGCCGCTACCTGGCGCGGGTCTGCCGCGCGCGCGCCGGCGAGCGCGCACGCGCCACCGACGGACGTGGCGGGCTCGCGCTCCTGCGACTGCTCGACCTGCGCGGCGCGGTCACCGTCGAGGTGGAGGCCCGCGACCATCACGCGCCGGCGCGCACGGCTCACGTGCTGTGCGGCGCGCCCGTGGCGGAGCGGGGCGACTGGCTGGTCGAGAAGCTCGCCGAGCTGGGGGTCGCGCGTTTCCAGCCGGTGGACTGCGCGC
>JACRPT010000012.1:10798-12658 GCA_016223045.1 Candidatus Eiseniibacteriota bacterium | reverse complement strand
GCGCGCGCGGCCTGGCGGCGGGCGGGGGGGCGGGCGGCGCGCTGGCGGCGGCTGGCGGTGGCGGCGCTGCGGCAGTCGCAGGGGCGCTGGCTCATGGAGGTGTGCGCGCCGCTGGGGCTGGAGAGCGCGGTCGGGGCCCTGCCGGCGGCCTCGGCCCGCTGGCTCGGGGATCCGGGCGGGCGCTTCGCCGGGGAGGTGGCCGCGCCCGGGTCCGGCGCGGCGGTGGGTGCGGTCGGACCGGCCGGCGGGTTCGACGGGTCGGAGCGGACCCTGCTGGAAGGGGGCGGTTTCCAGGCCCTGCGGCTCTCGGCCGGCCGGTTGAGGACGGAGACGGCGGCCCTCTGCTGGGCATGCTGGTGGGCCTCCGGCTCCGCGCCCGACCAGGGTCCTCCGCCCCGGTCTGGAGGCGGCGCGGGCCTCTGACCCCGCTTTCACCTCCGGCAGCAGGTCGTTCTCGCACAAGACCCTTGCCGCTCCGGTGCTGCGGGCACATCCTCTCTGACGCGGGTGGTGCGGCGCGTGGCGGGCCGCGTCCCGGGGCGCCCCGGCCCGAACCACGACGCTCCCAGGGAGAGGCTGCGGCTCCCGGCGTCTTGACGCCCGGGGCGGGCGGCCATAAGCTGACTTTGCAAATTCGCGCCCATGGGGTCCCACGTGCGCGTCCTGCGAACCATGCAGCTCTTCTCAAGACATTCACATCAGGGCGGAGAGGGGGGGATTTCTTGCCCGGAATCAGGGTGAAGGAAGGCGAGTCCTTCGAGAGCGCCCTGCGTCGTTTCAAGAAGAAGTGTGAGAAGGCAGGCATCATGGCGGACCTGCGCCGGCACCAGCACTTCGAGAAGCCGAGTGAACGGCGCAAACGGAAGCTGAACGCGGCCAAGCGGAAGAACCTGGCGCGCCGCCAACAGGAGAACTAGAGAGCTGAGTCTCTGGCACGGTCTCACCTGGCTGGACTGGAGCATCCTGGTCCTGGTGGTGGCCTTCGCCATTCGTGGGTTCTTCCGCGGCGCGGTCGTGCAGGCCATGGGCCTGCTCGGTGTGGCCGCCGGCCTGTGGGTGGCGGTGCTGGTTTCACAGTGGGTCGGAGCGCACTGGCAGGGCGCCCGGCCCGCTGTGGTGTTTTGGGTGCTCCGCTGGCTCGTCGCGTTGCTGGGCGGGATGGCGGTGGCGGCGTCCTTCCAGTGGATCGGCAGGCGCCTGCGCGATGCGCTCCGGGCGGGACCCGTGGGCGGCCTGGACCGGGCGGG
This sequence comes from Candidatus Eiseniibacteriota bacterium, assembly GCA_016223045.1. Lineage (GTDB taxonomy): Bacteria > Eisenbacteria > RBG-16-71-46 > RBG-16-71-46 > RBG-16-71-46 > JACRPT01. The sequence goes on along the minus strand of JACRPT010000012.1, from coordinate 11,411 downwards.
CGGCGTGGCCGTCGGCGCGGGGCTCGGCCTGGTGTGGATGACGTGCCTGGTGGCCGTGGCGCTGCTCCTGCCTGCGTCGTGGGGACTCGGTGCGCCGGTGGCCCGTGCGCATCTGCCATCGCCGCTCCTGCGCGCGGCGGCGCGGGCGTGCGGTGTCGCCGAGCGCTACGTGCCGGAGTGCCGCTGGCTGGGCGAGCGCTTCCTCGCGGCCGAGCGGCGCATCGGGCAGCAGGCCCGGAGTTCCTGACCTCTTCTATCGGCGCTGGCGGGGCGGAGAACGCACCGGCGGATCGTGGCGGGAGCGGCGTGGACGAGCATTCCCTTCGACTTCTCGAGTACGACCGCGTGATCGCCGCCGTGGCCGGGCGGGCGGAGTCGCCGCGCGCGCAGGCCCGGCTCGCGGCGTGGCGCCCGCTGGCCGGGCGCGAGGCGCGCTCGCTCGAGTGCGCGCTGCTGGCGGAGGCGATCCGCCGCCAGCCCGAGCCCGGCGGCTGGTGCGCGGTGGGTGCCGGTGACCTGGCGGCGCGGCTCGACCCGGAAGCGCGGGAAGCCCTGGACGGGCCGGGCCTGGTCGAGGTGCACGGCTGGCTCGACGCCGCGCGTGCGACCCGCG
>JACRPT010000012.1:0-10756 GCA_016223045.1 Candidatus Eiseniibacteriota bacterium | reverse complement strand
GAGCCCGACGGGCGCGTGAGCGATGCCGCTTCGCCCTCGCTCAAGCGGGCGCGGGCCGGCGTCGAGGACGGTGAGCGCCAGCTCCAGCAGAAGCTCGAACGCTGGGCGCGGGGCTTCGGCGAGAGCGCCTACGTGACGCGCCACGCCGACCGCTTCGTGGCGCTGGTGCCGGCTGCGGGCTTCCCGCGCCGGCGCGGCATCGTGCATGACGTCTCGGGCAGCGGACAGTCGCTGTTCGTCGAGCCGCTCGAGATGTGCGACGCGAACAACCGCGTGATCGAGCTGCGTGCGGCGGCGGCCGAGGAGGAGCGCCGCATCCTGGTCGCGCTCGGCGCCGCGGTGCGTGCGGCGGCGACCGCGCTGGCGGCGCTGGAGGAGACGCTGGTGCACCTCGACACGTTGCGGGCGCGGGCGCGCTGGGCGGCCGAGGTGGACGCGGTGGCGCTGGAGCCCGCGGGGGAACGGCTGCGGCTGCGCGCGGCGCGGCACCCGCTGCTGGCCATGGGCGAGCGGCGAGCGGCGGTGGTGCCGCTCGACCTCGAGCTGGCGGCGCCGGCCAGGCTGGTGCTGGTGAGCGGGCCGAACATGGGCGGGAAGACCGTGCTGCTGAAGACCGTGGGACTCGCCACCGCGCTCGCGCACGCCGCGTTCCCGGTGCCGGCGGCGGAGGGCAGCGCGATCCCGGAGATCGACCGCATCGTCGCGGACGTGGGCGACGAGCAGTCGGTGGACCAGGACCTCTCGACCTTCGCCGCGCACCTGCGGGCGCTGGCGGCCATGGCCGAGCATGCGGGACCGCGCAGCCTGCTGCTGTGCGACGAGCTGGGCGCCGGCACCGACCCGGAGGAGGGCGCTCCGCTGGGCCGGGCGCTGATCGAGCACTTCGCCGCGCGCGGCGCCTGGGGCGTGCTCACCACCCACCTGGGGAGCCTCAAGCGCGTGGCCGGCGAGGTGGCGGGCGTGGTGAACGGTTCGCTCGAGTTCGACAGCGCCACCATGACGCCGCGCTTCCGCTTCCTGCCCGGCGTGCCGGGCGCGAGCCACGCGCTCGCGGTGGCCGCGCGCCTCGGCTTCGCGCCCGCGGTGCTGGCGCGCGCGCGCGAACTGACGCCGGCCGAGGTGCACTCGCTCGAACGGCTGCTCGGCGAGGTGCAGGAGGCGCGGCGCCGGCTCGACGCCGAGCGCGAGGCGCTGGCCCACGCGCGCGCCGAGGCCGAGGCGGCGGCGCTCGCCGGGCGCGCGGCGGCCGACGAGTCGCGGCGTACGCTCGAGGAGCTGCGCCGGCGGCTCACGCGCGAGAGCGAGGTGGTGCTCTCGCACGCGCGCGAGCTGTGGCAGACGGTGCGGCAGGAGGCGCGGCGCGCCGAGAAGACGCGCGCCGGCGCCGAGCACATCCGCGGCGGCCTCGAGCAGGTCGAGCGCGAGGTCGAATCGCTGCAGCGCGCCGCAGCGCCGGCGGGCGCGCCGGAGGCGGCCGCGGCGCCGGTCGCGGTGGCGGCCGGCGCGAGGGTGCGGGTGCGGGACCTGGGCGTGGAGGCCGAAGTGGTGAGCGGCCCGGACCCCGAGGGCAAGGTGATGCTCCGGCGCGGCAGCTGGAGCATCCAGAGCCACGTGAGCCAGCTCGAAGCCGCCGCCGCCGCGCCGGCCCCGGCCGGAGCGCGGGCGGGGGCCAGCTGGGAGCCGTCGGAGGAGGCTCCGCAGCTCGAGCTCGACCTGCGCGGCATGGAGACGGACGAGGCGTTGCGCGCGCTCGACCAGGGGCTCGACCGGGCCGTGCTCGCGGGCTTCGGCGAGCTGCGCATCGTGCACGGCGTGGGCAAGGGCGTGCTGCGCGCGGTGGTCGAGCGTCACCTGCGCGGGCACCCGCAGGTGGCGTCGCAGCGCATGGGGCTGGTCGGCGAGGGCGGCCGCGGCGTCACCGTGGCGAGGCTGCGATGAGGGACTTCCAGGCGATGGGCGGGCGCGGCGCCGCGCGTGGCAGCGACGACTGGGTCGAGCGCGTGCGCGCGGCCAGCGACATCGCCGAGGTGGTGGGCCAGACCGTCGCGCTCAAGCGCGTGGGACGGAACCTGGTCGGCCTGTGCCCGTTCCACAAGGAGAAGTCGCCGTCGTTCTCGGTGAACGTCGAGCGGCAGTTCTACCACTGCTTCGGCTGCAAGGCCGGCGGCGACGTGTTCCGGTTCGTGCAGGAGACGGAGAAGGTGGGATTCCTGGAAGCGGTGGAGCTGCTCTCGCGCCGCGCCGGCATCGCGGTGCCCGAAACCCGGGGCGAGCCCGGGGAGCGCGGGGCGCGCGCGAAGCTGCACGAGGCGCTGGAAGAAGCGGCGGCGGCCTACGAGCAGTGGCTGGGCGACCCGCAGCGTGGCGCGGCGACGCGCGCCTACCTGGAAGGGCGCGGCCTGGCGCGCGACACCTGGAAGGCGTTCCGGCTGGGGCTCGCGCCGGAGGGATGGGAGAACCTGGTGCAGCGCCTGCGCGGCAAGGTGGGCGACGACGTGCTGGTGCAGGCCGGGCTGGCGGCGCGGCGCGACAGCGGTGGTCTCTACGACCGCTTCCGCCACCGCCTCATGGTGCCGCTGGTCGCGCCGGGTGGCGTGGTGGTGGGCTTCGGCGCGCGCGCGCTGGCCGCGGAGGACAATCCCAAGTACCTGAACTCGCCCGAGACCGCGGTGTACCACAAGGGCGCGTTCCTCTACGCGCTCGATCAGGCGCGGCGCCAGGTCGAGCCGGACGGGGAGATCGTGGTGGTCGAGGGTTACTTCGACGCGATCGCATTCCACCAGGCCGGCCTGCGGAACACGGTGGCGACCTCGGGCACCGCGCTCACGAGCGAGCAGGCGCGGCTCTTGAAGCGCGTGGCGGGGCGGGTGGCGCTCACCTACGACGGCGACGCCGCCGGGCAGGGGGCGATGATGCGCTCGCTCGGCGTGCTGATGGGCGAGGGGCTCGAGGTGGCCGTGGTGGACCTGCCGGCGGGTGAGGACCCGGACACCCTGGTGCGGCGCGGCGGGCTCGAGGCGTGGCGCGAAGCGCGCCGGCGCGCCGCCGATCCGGTCGAGTTCATCCAGCGGCACGTGCTGCGCGCCGGCGGAGCGGGAGATCCGCGCGAGCGCGCGCTCCATGCGGTCGTGGACGTGAGCGTGGCGGTCGGCGACCCGATCCGGCGCCGGCTGCTGCTCGAGCGCGCCGGCGAGGTGTTCGGCCTGCCGGCCTCGGTGCTGACGCGCGCGGCCTCGCTGCGCTCCGCGGGCCAGGGCAGCCAGCGCCCGGTGGCGGCGGCGGTGGCGCTCGAGCGGCGCGGCGAGCGCTTCGTGGAGCGCAAGCTGCTCCAGTTGCTGGTCCACCATCCCGGAGGGATGGACGCGGCGCGCGCGCGGCTGGCCCCGGGGGACTTCGAGGATCCGGACTGCCGCGCCGTGGCGGAGTGGCTGTGGAGCGGCACGCCGGAGTTCCACGGCGAGGACGCGGCGGCGGCGCTGGTGCGCGAGCTGGGCGCCGAGACGCCGCTGGTGGAGGACTGGGACGGCGAGATCGCCGTCGAGACGCGGCTGCTGGTCGAGCGGCGGCTCAAGCAGCAGATGAAGCAGCGCAAGCTGGAGCTCCAGCGCGCCACGGACGAGGAGGAGCTCGTCCGCCTGAACCAGGAGATCTACGAGATCGCACGATCGCTTCGTGACCTCAGCGCATAGGGAGAGACCGTTTTCATGGCGACAGCCACTTCGAAGGCACGGCAGGTGAAGCTCAAGGAGAAGACCGAGGGGCGCAAGCGTCTCGACGAGATCAAGACGCTGGCGGTGCGCCAGGGCTACATCACGGAGGACCAGGTCGTCTCGATGCTGAGCGACGACGACGACCCCGAGGTCCAGGTCGAGCAGATGGAGGAGATCCACGGCATGCTCGGCCAGCTGCACATCGAGGTCTTCGCCAGCGACGAGGAGGCCCGGGAGCGCGCCAAGCAGCTGCGCAAGATCGAGGACAAGAAGCCGGCGGTGGCGACGAAGGCGGTGCCGCAGCAGCCGGTGCGCTACGACGACCCGGTGCGCATGTACCTGCGCGAGATGGGCCGGGTGCCACTCCTGACCCGCGAGGGCGAGGTCGAGATCGCGCGCCGCATCGAGGCCGGCGAGCGCCAGGTGGTGGCGGCGCTGTTCCGCGCCGAGCCCGCCAAGCGCGAGATCCGCGCGCTCTACAAGAAGCTCAAGGAGGCCCAGCTCAAGATCGAGGACTTCATCAAGGTGGACGAGAACGCCACCACCGAGCTGGCCCTGAAGCGCGAGCGCCAGCGCGCGCTCAGGATCCTCGACCGCGTCTTCGCGCTGCAGAAGCGCTACAACGACCAGCTCGAGCGCCAGAACTCCCGCATGGCGGACAAGGTGCGCTCGACCTACCAGGCGAACTTCGCCAAGGTCGAGGCGGAGCTCACGCAGGAGCTGCACAAGCTCTCGATGAACCCGCGCATGGTCGAGGGGCTGGCGTCACCGGTGAAGCACCTCGCCGAGCGCGCGCTCCAGCTGGAGGAGCGCATCGCGGAGATCGAGCGGCGCTTCGGGCACGGGGTCGAGGAGATGAACACCTTCGCCAAGCGGCTCAAGAAGGGCCCGCGCGAGCTGCGCGCGGTCAAGCGCGACTCGGGGCTGCAGCCGGCGCAGGTCGCGGAGTTCCAGAACGAGCTCCGGAACATCAAGAAGGACATCAAGGCGCTCGAGGACGAGGCGGGCGTCACGCGCGACCATCTGCTCGAGCTCTACCGCCAGATCCGCGACGGCGAGCGCGCCACCGCCCAGGCCAAGAAGGAGATGATCGAGGCCAACGTGCGGCTGGTGATCTCGATCGCCAAGCGCTACACCAACCGCGGGCTCGAGTTCCTGGACCTGATCCAGGAGGGCAACTCGGGGCTGATGCGCGCGGTGGACAAGTTCGATTACACCAAGGGCTACAAGTTCTCGACCTACGCGACCTGGTGGATCCGCCAGGCCATCACCCGCGCGATCGCGGACCAGGCCCGCACCATCCGCGTGCCGGTCCACATGATCGAGCACATCAACCGCGTGGTGCGGGTGTCGCGCCGGCTGGTGCAGGAGCTGGGCCGCGAGCCCACGCCCGAGCAGATCGCCGAGCGCCTCGACCTGCCGGTGGACAAGGTCAAGAGCATCCTCAAGGCGGCGCAGGAGCCGATCTCGCTCGACCGGCCGATCGGCGAGGACGACGACTCGAACCTCGGCGACTTCATCGAGGACACCAGCGTCGTCTCCCCGGCGCACTCGGCCGCCTCGGCGATGCTGCGCGACGAGGTGAACGACGTGCTGAAGACGCTGACGCCGCGCGAAGCCAAGGTCATCCGCCTGCGCTTCGGGCTCACCGAGGACGGCGCCCAGCGCACGCTGGAGGAGGTGGGCGCGTTCTTCAACGTGACCCGCGAGCGCATCCGCCAGATCGAGGCCAAGGCGCTGCGCAAGCTGCGGCATCCGACGCGCAGCCGCAGGCTCAAGGCGTACACCGAGCTGCTGTAGCGCGGCGATCGCGGGTGCCGGGGCCACCGCCCGGCGGCGCCAGGCGCGGCGCCGCATGACCAGCGCGGGCGGCGGGACGGTCGCGCCACCCGCGCGTGCGGCCGAGGCCCGTCAGGGCCGCGGGCGCGGTGACGCGAGGACCAGGTCCGGCAGGGTGACGGTGTCGCCGGGCGTGGCGAGCGTGGCGCTGGTGCGCGCGGCGAGGTATGCGGGCGGCCGCTCGGCGTCCACGCCCCAGCGTCCGACCGGGATGCCGGTGAGCGCGTAGGCCCCGAGCGAATCGGTGGCGGCGAGCGAGAGCACGTCGGGCGCCGTCACGACGATGCCGCGATGGTCGCTGGCGCCCGCCAGCAGGGCGCGCCCGCGGAACACGCCGGCGCGGGCCAGGTGGAGCGCCACGCTCGCAGTCTCGGCCGCCGCGTTCCCGGCCACGCGCGGCACGTGCACGGTGTCGGCGACCGCCAGCGTGTCGGCGGCGCGCGCTCCCACCAGGTGGTCGCCCGGTGTGACCGCGCGGAAGGTGAAGCGTCCGAGCGAGTCCGCGACGACCAGGTCGAGCGTCGCCGCGGCCGGGTCGGTGGTGAGCAGCACCAGGTAGACGTCGGCACCCGCGGCCGGCGCGCCGCCCGGGAGCAGCGCCACGCCGCTCACGGTGCCGCCCGGATCCGGCGCGGTCGTGCGTTTCGAGCAGGCGGTCCCGATCACCGGCAGCGCGAGCAGCAGCAGCGCGCCGGGGCCTGCCAGTCGCCGCAGCAGGGCGGCGGCCCCGCGCGGAGCGGGAGCGACGGGACGCGGCGATGGCATCGAGGTCTCCGGGGACGGTGAAGGGACGGCGGGCGCGCACATCATAGCCGCGCCACGCGCGCGCAGCCACCGCGGACGCGCGCCGCGCTTCCTTGACACTCTCTCCGAGCGGGTGATAGAAACACCCGGCTTCTGGCGCCGGTGTCGTGCGCCCCCAACGCTGGGCCCATAGCTCAGCGGTCCAGAGCGGCCGGCTCATAACCGGCGAGACCCTGGTTCGAATCCAGGTGGGCCCATGAACCCCTCCGGCGGAAGCCCTCGCGAGCAGTGCCAGGACGGTCCGAAGGGCGGGTAGCTCAGTTGGCAGAGCACCTGGATCACAACCAGGGGGTCACAGGTTCAAGTCCTGTTCCGCCCACCACCTTCCCGGCGCCTCGCCAGCCGAATCACACGGGAGCGTCCTGATGTCCGGAAGTCACGCCTGCGCGCGCCACCGCGCCCCGCTCCACGCGGAGGCGGGCCGGCGCGCGATGCGCTGCCCGCGGCGCCCCGCCGTGCGGGGCCCGGGCCGGGGATGTCCCCTGCGGACATCCCCGTTCTCATTGCCCGGCGGCAGGAGAGCGCGGTGAGCCCGGACCTCGAGCCTGGTCGGCCGGCAAGCGCTCGTCGTGCCACCGGCAGCGGCCGGGGAGGCGTGCGGTGAGCGCGGAGCTCGACCACCTCTGGACCCTGCACGGCCTCGATGAGGCGGCGCTCGCGATCCGCGCCGCGCTCGCGCGCTTCCCCGGGCAGCGCGCCGACCTCGAGCGCCGCGTGGCCGCCGAGCGCGCGCGGCTCGAGGCGCTGAAGCACCGGCTGGCCGAGCTGCAGAAGGAGCGCCGCGTCCTCGAGCAGGAGATCAGCGGGCTCACCGAGCAGGAGCGCAAGTTCCAGAGCCAGCTCCCGCTCATCAAGAAGAACGAGGAGTACCAGGCGCTGCTCCACGAGATCGCCGGCGTGAAGCAGAAGCGCTCCGACTTGGAGACCGAGGTGCTGGTGCGGCTCGAGGCCGAGGAGCGGCAGCTGGCCGAGCGCCCGCTGGCCGAGCGCGGGCTCCAGGCCGCCGAGCGGGAGGCGGCCGCACAGCGCGAGCGCATCGCGGCCGAGGAGGCGTCCGAGCAGGCGAAGGCGGCGGCGATCGAAGCCCGGCGCGAGGTCCAGATCGCAGGCCTGGGCGCCGCGGTGCGCGCGCGCTACGAGCGCGTCCACGGCTCGCGCGACGGGCGCGCGGTGGTGGCGATCTTGAAGGGCGCCTGCGGCGGGTGCTTCCGCGGGCAGCCCCCGCACGTGCTGCAGGAGGCGCGGCGCCGCGATCGCGTGCTGAGCTGCGAGGGCTGCGGGCGCCTGATCGTCTGGCCGCCGGACGAAGGCTGAGCCGGGGCCCGGTGCGGTGCCGGGGACGCGCGTGAGCCCGACCCGAACGCTCCGCAGCGACTGGCCGTTCCGCCGTCCCGCCGTGGTGCTCGCCGGCGGCGGCGCGCTCGGCGCTTACGAGGTCGGCGTGCTGCGCGTGCTCGAGGCGGTCGGTTTCCGCCCCGCGATCGTGGCGGGCGTCTCGGTCGGCGCCGTCAACGCGGTGGTGTGGCAGGCCCACGCGCGGAGCACCGCGGCGCTCGAGTCGGTGTGGCGCCGGATGGGCGCGGCCGACGTGGGCTTCCGCTGGGTGACGCTGGTGCTGCGCGCGCTGGGCGGGCTGGTGGCGGCGCTCGGCGCGATCGAGCTGCTGCTCACGCTCGCCGGCTCGCGCGAGCTCTCCGGCGCGTTCTGGTTCTGGAAGCGCGGCAGCGCGCGCGTGGATCTCACCTCCACGCTGCTGGACCTCTGGATGTGGGGCGCCTTCGCCCTGGCCGGGATCCTGGCGGTGGCGCTGTCGCGCCGGGTCGAGTCGTGGCTGGCGCGGCGGCGGCCGGGCCCGGATCCGCTGCGCGCCTCGCGCGCGTTCGGCCGCGTGCTGCTGGGGCTGTGGCTGCTCTACGCGGTGGTCTGGGTCTTCGGCCTGCCGTGGCCGCACCGCTTCACCGTGAGCGCCCTGCTGGTGACGACCGTGGTGTGGCTCGCCAACCGCCCCGGCCGTTCGTCCGGGTGGGCGCGGCTGGTGCTGCACGGGCTGATGGCCGAGACGCGGGGCCGCGGCCTGTGGAGCGGCGAGGCGCGCCGCCGGCTGGTCGAGGGACTGGTGGCGGCCGGAGAGCCGGCGCGGCTGGTGGATCCCGAGGTGCGGCTGGTGATCGGCGCGCTCGCCATCGACTCGGGACGCATCTGCCACTTCGTGGCCGGGCCGCGGCCGAGCGACGAGTTCGCGCGGCGCCTGGAGCGGGAGCTGGGCGAGGTGGTGACGGTGCGCGAGCCCGCCGAGGTGGTGCGCGCGGCGCTGGCGTCCTCGGCGATCCCCGGCGTGTTCGAGCCCGAGCGCATCGGCGGGCGCGATTTCGTGGACCCGGGCGGCTTCGCCAACCAGCCGCTCCACGTCGCGCTGGCCGCCGACGCCGACGCCGCGGTCGTGGTCCTGCTCTCGCCGAGCGGCCGGCCGTCCGCCGCGCCTGCGCCCGGCTCGCTGTTCGCACTCGGGAGCCGCCTGCTGGAGATCGCGAACTGGCGCGACATGCAGGCCGAGCTGCGCGACCTCCCCGCGGGGTGGTCGCGCGAGGGTGACCCGGCGCGCGTGTGCGTGGTCGAGCCGGACTCCGCGCTCCCCGGCGGCGTCCTCGACTTCGACCCGGAGCACGCCACGTCGCTCATCCGCCGCGGCGAGGAAGACGCGTGGGCCGCGCTCGAGCGCGCGGGCTGGCTGGAGGCGGCGGTGGCGTGAGCGGGGCCGGCTTGTGGCTCCCCGCCCCATCGTCTATCGTCCGCCCATGAGCGAAGCCGCGACGGGCGAGTGGCTGCTGCGCTGCGATGGCGGCGCCCGGGGGAACCCGGGGCCGGGAGCGCTCGGCTACGTGCTCGTGGACCCGCGGGGAGGTCGGGCGGAAGCACGCGGCGAGTACCTCGGCTCGGTGACCAACAACGTGGCCGAGTACCGCGCGCTGCTGGCGGGACTCGACGCGGCGGCCCGGCACGGCGCCGATCCGCTGCTGGTCTGCATGGACTCCGAGCTGGTGGTGCGGCAGATGACCGGCGAGTACCGGGTGAAGAACGCCGGCTTGAAGCCGCTGCATGCCGCGGCCCGCGCCGCGGTGGCGAAACTGCCGCGCGTGCGCTTCAGCGCGGTGCCACGTGAGGACAACGAGCACGCGGATCGGCTCGTCAACGAGACGCTCGACAAAGTCCTGGGTTCCGAGTCTCCCAGGTGATCGCGGGCGGTACGCCAACGCTTCCGCGCAAGCGGTCGCCGAGGCCGCCGTTCGAGGAAAGTCCGAACTCCACAGGGCAGGGTGCCGGGTAACACCCGGGGGGCGCGAGCCCACGGAAAGTGCAACAGAAAGCAAACCGCCAACGGGCGCGCGAACCACCGCGAAAGCGGCGCGCGCTGCGGGCAAGGGTGAAACGGTGCGGTAAGAGCGCACCAGCGGCCCCGGCGACGGGACCGGCTAGGCAAACCCCACCTGGAGCAAGACCGCATAGAGGGGGAGGAGTGTGACCCGCTCCGTCAACACCCCAGGGTCGGTCGCATCGAGGTGGTGAGAGATCACCATCCCAGTCAAATGATCACCACGGAGTGATCCGTACAGAATTCGGCTTACGGGAGACTCGGTATGACGAGGCAGACGGCCCCGGCGGCGGTAGGCCGCCGGGGCACTGTCCTTCCGGTGGGATGGTGGCTCGCGGTGGTGCCCGCGATCCTCGTGCTCGCCTTCTACGCGCCCGCGCTGCGCTACGCGTTCGTCTGGGACGACGAACGGCTCATCGCGCACAACGCGCTGCTGCGATCGGCGGACGGACTGCTCCGCGCGATGCGCTCGGATTTCTGGCTCACGGTCGGTGAGCACGCGTCGGGTTTCTGGCGCCCGCTCATCACGCTGTCGTACGCGGTCGACGGCGTGCTCTTCCGCTGGCAGCCCTGGGGCTACCACCTCATGAACATGCTGTCGGCCGCCGGCGTGGCGTCGCTCGTCACGATGCTGGCGCTGCGGCTGCGCGTGCGGCGCTGGCCGGCGCTCGCCGCGGGCGCGTGGTTCGCGCTCATGCCGCACCACGTCGAGTCCACCGCGTGGATCGCCGGACGCACCGACCTGTACTCGGCGTTCTTCTTCCTGCTCGCGCTGTGGCTCGACCGCCGTTCGGCCGACGCCGACGCGAAGGGGCCGGGCGCGCTCGCGATCGTCGCGTTCGGCGCGGCGCTGCTCTGCAAGGAAGCGTCGCTGCTCTTCGTCGTGGTGTCGTTCGCGTGGCGCTGGTCGGAGCGCGAGGAGCGCCGCGGCGCGTTCGGCGACGCGCTGCGGTGGACCGCGCCGTACCTCGCCCTGACGGCGGTCTACCTCGCGCTGCACTTCTGGTGGGTGCCGGCCGCGCCGCCGCCGCAG
>JACRPT010000011.1 GCA_016223045.1 Candidatus Eiseniibacteriota bacterium | reverse complement strand
ACCAGGGCCCCGACGGGCGCGAAGATGATGGCGGCGTCCAGCTCCTCGGGCGGGCGCTCGTCCGAGCCGCCGGCCCACGCGGCCCCGAGGTCGCGCGCGAAGCGTTGCGCCGCGGCATCGCCGGGGCGGGTGAAGGCGAAGATCCTGCGCCCCTGCCAGCGCGCGACCTGAGCCACGATGTGGGCGGCGGCGCCGAAGCCGTAGATCCCGAGCCGCCGGGCGTCGCCGGTCTTCACGAGCGAGCGATATCCGATCAGACCCGCGCACAGCAGGGGCGCGGCCTGGGCGTCGGAGTACCCCTCCGGAATCGCGAAGCAGTAGCGCTCGTCCGCGAGCGTCATCTCGGCGTAGCCGCCGTCCAGCGTGTAGCCGGTGAAGCGCGCTCGCTCGCACAGGTTCTCGCGGCCGCTCCGGCAGTACTCACACTCCCCGCAGGTCCAGCCGAGCCACGGGATGCCGACGCGATCGCCGACCTGGTACCGCGTGGCGCCGGGGCCGCGCTCGGCCACCATGCCCACGATCTCGTGGCCGGGCACCAGCGGCAGCTTGGGGTTCGGCAGCTCCCCGTCCACCACGTGCAGGTCGGTGCGGCACACGGCGCACGCGCGCACCTCGATCAGCACCTGCCCGGCCGCGGGTTCCGGCGCCGGCAACTCGCGGAGCTTCAGCGGCTGCCTCACTACCTCGAGCACCATCGCGCGCATCGCCTCAGTTCCTCTTGAACACGCCGTCGAAGCGGTGGAGTCCGGCGGCGCGGGCCAGCGCGAACGCCTCCGCGTACTCCTCGTCGGTGATGCGGCGGGCGATCTCGCCGAACTCGCGCGGGCTCACCCGTCCGGCGGGATGATACTGCGCCATCAGGTTGACGTAGGTGTCGGGCGACAGCTCGCGCGCGAAGAACTCGCAGACCTCGCGCGTGCCGGCGAGACCGCCGGGCATTACCAGGTGCCGCACCAGCACGCCGCGCCGGGCGAGCCCGTGCTCGTCGAGCACGAGCGGGCCGACCTGCCGGTGCATCTCCTTGAGCGCGCGCCGGGCCGCCTCGGGGTAGTCGGCGGCGCCCAGGTAGCGCTCGGCGGCCTGCGGGTCCCACATCTTGAAGTCGGGCATGTACACATCCACCACGCAGTCCAGCAGCCGCAGGCTGTCGAGCGCGTCGTAGCCCGAGGTGTTGTAGACGAGCGGCAGCCGCAGTCCCTGCGCGACCGCGAGCGGCAGCGCTTCGAGCACCTGCGGCACGACGTGCTCGGGGGTGACGAAGTTGATGTTGTGGCAGCCGGCGCCTTGCAGCTCGAGCATCATCGCCGCCAGCCCCGCGGCCTCCACGGCGCGGCCCTCGCCCGCGTGGCTGATCTCCCAGTTCTGGCAGAAGACGCACGCGAGGTTGCACATCGAGAAGAAGATGGTGCCGCTGCCGCGCCGGCCCCGCAGGCAGTCCTCCTCGCCGTGGTGCGGGAAGTGGCTCGAGACGATCGCGTGGCGGCCGACCCTGCAGGTGCCGGGCTCGTCGGCGAGCCGATCGGCGCCGCAGCGGCGCGGGCAGGCGGTGCACTGCTCGAGGCCCTCGACGGCGCGGCGCGCGCGCTCCGCCAGCTCGCCGCTGCGATGAAGCGCGAGGCAGGCAGGCTCGAAGTCCCGCGAGTGGACTGTGAGACTGGAACGCTCCGGCGCGCGCATGATCGCCATGCTCCGGTTACTCGCCGGCGTCCGCCGCCTCCGCCGCGTCGGCCAGGCTCTCCCGCGGCGGCTCGGCGGGGCGCGCCATCACGGTCTTCGCGCGCTCGCAGTGCGCGAGCCCGGGCCTGGCCTTCCGGGGCTTGCGCACGTAGCGCTTCTGCGTGACCAGCACCGGCACCTTCCCGGCGGTGCGGGCCTGCGAGTAGAACGCGGCCCACGCGGCGACCTCCTCGATGGTCCGCCGCGACGGCTCGTTCTTGCCCTTGCCGCGCCGAATCACGACGTGCGAGCCGGACGCGCCGCTCACGTGGAACCAGTAGTCCTCGGGTCGCGCGAGGTGGTGCGTGAGGTAGTCGTTCCCCTCGCTGCTCCGGCCGATCAGGACGTCCCAGCCTTCCGCGGTCTTGAGCCGGCGCGGCTGGAGCCTGCTCGAGGGCGCGCGATGCTCGCCGCGCGCGACGGCATCCCGCGAGGGCGCGCCTCGGGGTGCGCCGGCCGCGCCCGGCGCGCGTGGCACCGCCGGCGCGTGCACCGCCTCGCGCACGGCGGGCGGGAGCTTCGCGAGCGCCGCGTCCACCGCGCGCGCGAGCGCGGGCTCGAGCGGCGCGGGCGCCTCGCCGGACGCCTCGACCGCGGGCTCGACCTCGGCGGATGCGCCGCTCCGTGCTTCGAGCTCGGATGCGACCTCGACGGGCGCGTCGCGGGCCTGCTCGAGCGCGGGCCCGGCAGCCGCTCCACCCGTCGGCCCGCCCGCCGCCTCCAGCGCCGGTCGTGCGCGCTCGAGCAACTGGTCGAGCGCGTGCAGCTCGGCCTCGGCTGCGGCGAGGCGAGGGGGCACCGCGACCAGCCCGCGCTCGGCCTTGGCGGCGCGCTTGAAGTAGCGCGCGGCGTTGCCCTGGGCGTTGAGCCGGGGGTCGAGCACGATCTCGATGGTGCGCGCGGGCTCGGCGGGGTCGGGGAGCGACACGCCGGCGGCGCGCGGCGGGACCTGCTTGAGGTAGGTGAGCAGGGCCTCGCCGGCGCGCCGGTAGTGCGGGGCGCGTTCGGCCTCGGCGAGGTCGCCGCGCAGCCCGTCGAGCTTGCGGGCGAGCCGGGCGCGGTACCTGCCGAGCGCGCGGACGGCCTGCGCGTAGCGCTCGAGGTCCGGGGTCGTGGTGTTCATGGCGTCGCAGAGCATCCGGGATCGGCCGTGGTGGCGTGCATGGTCGGCGCGAAACTAGTGCAGCCCCGGGCGCCGGGCAACCGGTCGGCCGTGTACCTCCATGAAACTCCGGTTGGCGTCGCCAAACTCAACACGATTCCCGAGGTCCGCGCCTGCCGGCGCCCGCACTTCCCGGCGTCGCGCCCGCACTTCTCGATTGACCCGACTCGGGCTGGAGTCCTAGCCTTGTCTGCGTCGCGGAGTCCGCCCCACTGGCTCTGCGGACAGGTGGCTCCCGCTCCGGCGGGGCCGCCTTCTCTGTTGGCCGCGATCGTCGGACTCTCGTTCCCTGCCCGACGGTCGCGTTTCCGTTTCCGGAGTTCCGCGCGTCGCCCGCGCGTCGCGCTGCTCGATACGTGCCTCAGTCGCGTTTCCGTTTCCGGAGTCTCGCGCGGCGCTCTGCGTCGCGCTGCTCGATACCCGCTCACGTGCGGCGGCCCGCCGCCGCGCACGCGCTCCCCCACGGAGTAGGAGACGGACACCATGCCTCGCACCCCTCGACCGGCCCGCCCGCGCGGCACGCCGCTCGCGCACGCGCTGCTCTCCCTCGCCTTCGCCCTCTTCGCGCTCGGCGCACTCGCTCCGGCGGGCGCGCGGGCGATGCTCGTCAACCAGGTGCGGCCGTGGTCGGGCGACACCGGCGTCGGCGACCCGCTGCTGACGGTGATCGAGCTGTACAACGACTCGACGGCGACGGTGAACCTCTCCGGCTGGACGCTGGGCGGCGTGACGCCGGCGGACGTCATCGCGCTGCCGGCGTGGTCCATCCCGGCGGGCGCCTACCTCAACGTCTTCTTCGGCGCGGGGACCGACGACGCCGACTTCTCCGACGGCGTGGGCTCCTGGTACACGGGACCCACCTCCTACGGTCTCACCTCGTACCAGGGCGAGGTCGCCCTCTACGACGGCGTGCCGGGCACGAGCACGATCCAGGACTTCGTGGACTGGGGCCTCGCCGCCGGCTCGTTCGGCTTCGCCTATTCGAACGCGACCGCGGCGGGGATGTGGCCGGGCGGCGCCTTCGTGGACCTGACCGGACTCTCGCTGCTGGCGCAGATCGCGCGGCTGCCGTCGGGCTACGACCGCGACACCACCACGGACTGGAGCGAGCTGGAGCTGCCCTACGTGGTGCCGATGACGAACCACCACGCGCTGCAGCTCGCGCCGCGCGACGGCACGCTGCAGGACACGCAGCCCACGTTCACCTGGCTCACGGTGCCCGACGCCAGCGACTACCTGATCGAGGTGGACGACGACTCGCTGTTCGGCTCGCCGGCGATCTCCGCGACGGTGGCGGCCACCGGCTACACGCCGGGCTCGCCGCTCGCGGACGGCGGCTACTACTGGCGGGTGACGCCGAACGGGCTCGCGGGCGGGCCGTACCCGCGTGCGGTCTACCAGTTCCTGCTGACCAGCACGCCGCCCGGCCCGGGCCCGGCGCGCGCGCAGGCGATCTACGGCTCGGCGCCGGTGCCGCAGTTCCTCCAGCACAAGGACGCGAGGCTGCTCTGCATCTGGACCCTGAACTCGGGCGGCGCGCAGAGCCGTCCCGGCTGCACCGAGGCCGCGGGCGCGCAGGGGCCGTGGGACGCGGCGCACCCGGCGACCGCGGCGCACATCCCGGGCTGCAACCACTGCAACAAGTACTGCACGCGCGCCAGCATCCAGATGGTGAACGCGAAGTACGGCGGCACGCTGCTGCAGGACGAGATCTCCTACCGGCTCTGGAGCACGGCGAACCCGGGCCCCGAGGGCGACCTCGGGCATGACATCGGCGCGTGGCCGTCGGCGAACAACGCGTTCGGCTGGGCGCTCAAGGGCGGGGCGGTGGCGGAGAAGTTCATCGGGCCACCGGACGCGCCGATCCCGTTCGACTCGCTCAGCACCGAGGTGGACGGCGGCCGTCCGGTACTCACGGTGATCCGCCCGCCGGGCTGGTTCCACACCGTGGTGTTCACCGGCTACTTCCAGCTCTTCGGGTTCCGCTTCATCTACATCACCGACCCGTGGCCGGGGCGCACCGGCTGGTACGTCCACTCGCGCATGCCGTGCGTGCGCTACTACATGATCCGGCCCGACACGGTGAGGGGGCGCCTCGCCGACCCGGCGGTCGCGACCGACACCGACGGCGACGGGATGATGGACTTCGACGAGGCCACCCCGCGGCCGTTCCAATCGTCCAGGAACTCGGCCGACACCGACCGGGACGGCGTGCACGACAAGGACGAAGTGCGGCAGTACACGTTCCACCGCAACTACCACGCCGCGCACGTCAACAACACGCTCGCCTTCGCGGACGTGGACGGCGACGGCACGCGCGCGGAGAACGACTGCGACGCGGACAACGACCGCCACTTCGACGGCGGCGAGGACATCAACGGCAACGGCCACTTCGACGCCGGCGAGACCTGCGTGCTGCGCGCCACCAGCAACAACCTGGCCCTGGCCGCGAACCCGATCGTGGCCGGGTGCGCGGTGGGCACGGCCAGGCCGGACGTCACCGGCGGGAAGCTGCACGCCGGCAGCGTGTACACGGTGGACCTGATCGAGACCCCCTGCGATCCGCCGCCCGCGAACGCCTTCCTCGGCGCGGCCGGCTCGATCTTCACCGACGGCGCCGGCGACGTGGCGGGCTCGTCGTTCCTGTGCTACCCGCCCGGCACCTACCGGATGATCGTGGACGTGCTCGGGACCGGCGTGTTCGACCCGGACTGCGACCCGATCGTGTGCTTCACCGTGGACGCCGCGACCGCGACGAACGCGGTGGACCGCATCGAGGCCGGGATCACGTCCGACGGCGCGGAGCTGTCGTGGTGGCTGATGGATGGCACCGCGTTCGAGAGCTTCCGCGTGCACCGCGCGGTGGATGGCGGGGCGGAGCGGCTCGTCACGCCCGAGCCGATCGTGGCCGCGGCGCAGACCTACCCGGCGAAGTTCGCGTGGCGCGACGCCGCGATCGAGCAGGGCCACGTGTACGCCTACCGGATCGAGGCGATGAAGGGGAGCGGGTCCGAGTGGTTCGGCCCGGCGGAGCTGCGCACCACCGTGGTGCCGGCGCGGCTCGCGCTGCGCGGGGCGCTGCCCAATCCGTTCCAGCGGAGCACGCAGATCGCCTTCGACCTGCCGCTGGGCGCGGGCCAGACGCGCGTGACCATCTTCGATGCGGCCGGGCGGCGCGTGCGCGCGCTCGCGAGCGGCGCGCTCGCGCCGGCCGAGCAGCGCGTGTTCTGGGACGGCCGCGACGATGCGGGAGGGGACCTCGCGGCCGGGATCTACCTGGTGCGGCTCGAGACCCGGCTCGGCGCGCGCACCGGTCGCGTGGTGAAGATGCCGTAGGGACGATCGGGAACTCGCCGGCGATGTCGCATCCGGCCTGCTCTGTCCATCGGTCCCCCGTGACACGAAAGGAGCCTCTCGTGAAAGCCCAGCGCCTCATCGCAGCCGCGATCGTCTGGTCGGTGCTCGGAGCCTCCGCAGGCTGGAGCGCGCCCGCACTCCCGAACAAGGATGCCGACTTGAACTGCGGGGTGCCGCAGTGGGCGGCCACGCCGACGCAGCCGATGGTGCTGCAGATCATCGGCAGGTCCCCGACGGACTCGACCAGGCGTGACACCTGCGTTGTCACGATCAACAACCTGCCCCAGTTCGTCTTCAACTTCCCGGCGTTCGTCGCGCCGGCGGCGCTTCCCCGCGAGAACCTCCTCCAGTACCGCGCGCGTTACAACGCGGCGGCGGCGGCCTACCTCCAGCAGCGGCTGGCCGCTTACAAGACGCAATGGGAGGCGGCCTCCAAGGACAAGGCGGACCGGATCGCGGCCGCGATGAACGCCACCCCGTGCGGGGCCGGCCGCGCGACCTCCAGCCAGGTGAACAACCCCGCCGGCTACATGCAGGGACGCGTCACCATCACGAACGCGTTCAGCGTGACCCACGGCGCGCGGAGCAACACGACTGGCGAGGTCGGCGATGGCGTGAGGTTCAGGCCCGGGGCCGCCGGCACCGGCGGCGCGGGTTCGTACGGCGGAAGCCTGGGCTCGCCCATTACCCGCTCGTCGCCCGCGACCGGCGTGGACCCGAGCGGAGGGCCTTCGGTGGTCGAGATCGGGATCCTGGGGCGCTACGTCGCCACCTGGTACCCGCTGCCCGGCGATACGTACGACGACGTGATGCTCGGCCTCGAGGCGTTGCTGGACTCGAACGGGCTGCCCGCGACCTTCAGCCCGGGAAGCGGGGTGCTGGCCCTCGACGGGACCTTCGGCGACGAGGAGGAGTTCTTCTGGTCCATGAGCGAGCCGGGCTTCGACGGCGAGCTCGGGGTCACGTACGGATTGATCCAGGACCTCTCGACCCCGGTGCAGCATCCAAGCTGGGGCAGTCTGAAGCTGCCCGGCATCGGCTGCGCAGTTCGGTCGGCCGCTTCCTCGACGTGTTGATAACACGACTCCGTCGCGGCCGACCGAACTGCTTGCCGCTGCCAGACATCTCGCACTCTCGGCTGGCGGTTCATGAATAGTCCGGGCTAGGGGGGAGACCGGCGCCCGTGGGAGCAGCGGACCCGCGGGCGCCGGGTCTGGAGGATCGCGATGGGTGTGATCGAGATGGACGTGCTGGAGAAGTTCAAGGCCGCGCAGAAGCAGGGCTGGGCTCATTTCGCGCCGCTCGAGTCCTTCACCACGCCGCCCGCGGCCCGGCTCGTCCGTTTCGCGGGCGTGCGCGCGGGGCAGCGCGTGCTCGATGTCGCCTGCGGCACCGGAGTGGTCGCCGTGACCGCGGCACGGCTGGGCGCGCGCGTGACCGGGCTCGACCTCACGCCCGAGCTGCTGCAGCGGGCGCGGGAGAACGCGCGCCTCGCCGCGGTCCAGGTCGACTGGCACGAGGGCGACGTCGAGAAGTTGCCGTTCGAAGACCGCGAGTTCGACGTGGTGCTCAGCCAGTACGGGCACATGTTCGCTCCGCGACCCGAGGTGGCGATCGCCGAGATGCTGCGGGTCCTGAGGCCCGGCGGCACGATCGCCTTCTCGACCTGGCCGCCGGAGCTGTTCCTGGCGCGGATGTTCGCGCTCATCGGCTCCTACATGCCGCCTCCCCCGCCCGGGGTATCGCCGCCCGTGCAGTGGGGCGATCCGGGCATCGTGCGCGAGCGGCTGGGCTCGGCGGTGCAGGAGATCGTGTTCGACCGCGACGTCATGGACTTCCCGGCCCTGAGCCCGCAGCACCACCGTTCGAGCACCGAGAGCACGGCGGGCCCGGTGCGCCAGCTCGTCGAGATGCTCCAGCCTTCCGAGCCTGCGAAGCTGGAGGCGTTCCGCCGCGAATACGACGCGATCACCGCGGAGTACCTGGAAGACAACGTCGTGCGGCAGGGGTATCTGATGACGCGCGCCACCCGGGCGTGAGGCGCTGACCCGGCACCCGCTTCGCGCTTGACCCGCCGGCATCGGAACGCGCAGGCTGCGCGCATGGCCTCCTTCCAGTGCCGGTCGTGCGGCACGGCAGTGCCGTACGACGAGCCCATCCCGCGCGAGTCCACCTGCGAGCGCTGCGGCGCCGACCTGCGCGCCTGCGTGAGTTGCCGCCACTACGACCCGCGCTACAACAACTCCTGCCGCGAGACCATGGCCGACCCGGTCGAGGACCACGCGCGGCGGAACTTCTGCGAGTACTTCTCGTTCACGCGCGAACCGTTCGCGGCGGCCACGGGAGCCGGCGCGCGCGCGGCCGAGGCGCGCGCCAAGCTCGACGCGTTGTTCCGGAAGAAGCCGGCGGACGAGCCGACGGGCGAGAAGTAGGGCCGCCCGTTGGTGCCGCGGGGGCGCCCCGCCGCCAGTGACGGAGCCGTAGCGGCCAAGGCGAGGACGCCTACCCGCCGCCCAGGCGCTGAAGCGCGGCCCGCGCCTCCGCCACCTCGGGCACTCCGGGATCCGCATCCTTCCAGAGCGAGAGCAGCTGCCGATACGCCGCCCTGGCCTCGGCGGTCCGCTGGAGCTTCTCGAGCACCCTGCCCTTGTAAAGCCACAGGCGCACGGCCTCGTCGGGCATCACCGTCGGCACTTTCGACAGCCGATCGAAGTCCTCGAGCGCCTCGCGCGTCCGCCCGGCACCGACGAGGAAGTCCGCATGGTAGCGACGCCACATCCCCCGTCTCAGGACCATCCAGGCCGACGACTGCGCCTCCTCGAAGGTCTTGAGCGCGTCCTCGTACCGGCCCCGTGAGGCGAGCGCGAGACCGCGGTTGTACGCGAGGAAGCTCGCTTCCTCGCCGTAGCGGCCTTCGGTCGGGGGAATCGAGCGCAGCAGCGCCCCGGCCTGCGCGTCACGGCCGAGATCGAATCGGGATTCGATCTTCATCATGCGCACCGTGAAGTCGTAAGCGACCCCGCCCCAGCGCGACACGCGCGTGGTGATGCTGTCCGACCACTCCAGCGCCAGCCGGAAGTCGCCGGCGCCCACCGCGGCGTTCACCCCGTTCGCGACGGGGATCTCCGGACCTTCCGGGATACCTGTGATCGAGATCACCTGCCATGCGTGCCGGGCGATCCGCACGCCTTCGCGGAACCGGCCGCGGCGGAGCGCCTCCCAGTAGACCAGGGCGAGACTGTCGTCCTGGGCCTGCCACGGGAAGCCGGAGGTCGCGACCGACCAGAGGGCGGGGTCGGGCCTTCCAGTGAGATTGAAGACCAGGAGCTGCGCAGCGTCGCGCGGGTAGCTCGCCTTGGGGAACGCGATCGCGTGCGCGATCCGCAACGCGCCGTCCACGTCCCCCCGGTAGAGCGAGATGTCGAACACGATGCGGCCCAGGTACCGGTTGCCGGGATTCCGCTCGAGCATGCCCGTGGCCAGTTTCAACGCCTCCTCGGACCGCCCCCGTGCGATGAGATCGTACGAGAGGGTGTAGGCGGCGATCGCGAAGTCCGGATCCAGCTCGAGCACGCGCCGGCCCGCATCCACGGCGCGATCCAGGTCCCCGACCGCATCGCACGCCTGCTGCACGCCGAAGAGTACGCTCTTGTCCCGCGGGTATAGCTGCGCCAGCCGGAGGAACGGCTCGCGCGCCTTCCCACAGTCGTGCAGCACGATGAAGGTCATCGCGTGGGCGAGCGCTCGTTCCATGGGCGAGAGGCGGTCGGCGAGCGTCAGTGTCTTCTGCAGGGTGGCGTACGACTCGCTGGGCCTGCGATGCCACCACTGGACCACCGCGAGCTGGTAGTAGGCCTGGGCGAAGCGCGGGTCGCGGCGCAGGGCCTCGCCCAGCCGCTCCTCGGCGGCCGGCAGGTCGCCGCGGCTCTGGTGGGCGAGCCCCTCGACGTAGGCGCGATAGGCCGCGAGATCCCCGCTCGCGCGCTCCGCCACCGGCTGGAGCGCGGCTTCGCCGCCCGCCGCGAACGCCGTCTGGACCAGCAGCGCGCTGAGCGCGTCCACGACCTGGAACACGGTCTGCCCCGGCTTCCCCTCGACGCGGGTGGCCTTCACCACGCGGCCGTCCGCCACGTCGCATACCTCGGCGGTGATGACGATGCTGGGCGTCGTCTGCAGGATGGTCCCGGCGACGAGCCGGCCGGCGCGAGCCCGGCGCGCGGCTCTGAGCGCGAGGGCGCGATCCACCGGTCCGGAGCCCTTGCCGAGGCTTCGCATGATGTCCAGCATCCCCTGCGTGCTGAGCACGTTGAGATGGCTCGACTGAGCCAGCGAAGTGAGCAGCAGGTTCCCGGCGATCGCTCCGGTGCGATCGCGGTCGGAGGGGTCGGCATCGTTCTCGAAGGAAAGCACGGCGATGCCCGGCAGGGTCTTCGATCGGGCGGCGGGATGGGCACGCTGCCAGACGAGCAGGGCGGAGACCGCGAGCACGACGACCGCGGCGGTCGCGGCGGCGATGCGGGCGATGGCAGCCCGGCGCGTCGCCGGCCAGCGAACCGCCGCCGGATGGCCCCCCGGCTGGAGCGAAACGCCCGAGGCGAGCGACTCCACGACCGCCTGCGCGCTGTCGGGGCGCTGCCCGGGCTGCTTGGCGATGAGCCGGGCCGTGAGTTCGATCAGCGGGCCCAGTGCCGCATCGGTGCTCTCGATCGCCGGCGGATCCACGTTCAGCACGGCGTAGAGGACCTCGGCGTTGGTCCGGCCGCCGAAGGCGCGACGCCCGGAGACGGTCTCGTAGAGGATGGCGCCCAGCGAGAAGAGGTCCGCACGGACATCGCCCGCCTCGCCGCGGACCCGTTCCGGCGGCATGTAGGAGAGCGTACCCAGGACCGCGCCCGTCTGGGTCAGGGTGGTCGCGCCTTCCAGGTGCGCGATGCCGAAGTCCGCGATCTTGAAGGTCCCCTGCGTGGAGACCAGGATGTTCTCCGGTTTCAGATCGCGGTGGAGCACCCCCTGCGCGTGCGCGTGGGCGAGCGCTCCGGCCAGCTCGCGGGCGCATCGCGCCGCCTCGGCCGGCTCCAGGGCGCCCCGCGCCAGCCGTTGCGCCAGCGTCTCTCCTTCCACGTATTCCTGGACCAGGAACGACTGGCCGTCACTCTCTTCGAGCGCGTAGAGCGTCACGATCCCGGTGTGGGAGAGCCGCGCCGCGGCGCGGGCCTCGCGCGCGAAACGGCTGCGCGCCTGCGCGTCCTGGACGGCGTCATCGCCGAGGAACTTGAGGGCCACCAGGCGGTCCACGCGCGTGTCGCGGGCCAGGTAGACGGCGCCCATCCCGCCCGCGCCCAGCTGCCTGAGGATGGTGTAGTGGAGGATGCTCTTGTCGTTCATGGGGTCGCGGCGTACATCCGGGGCCTCTTCGTCGAGCGGCGATCGTCCATGCGGTCGGCATCCGCGCTCGAGGGCGCGACCCGCCGGCCCCGCGGTCGGACGGGGAGTCCACACCAACAGGGAAACGCGCGCCGAAGGATGGGGATTTCCCGCGCGCGGGTGCGAGCGTAGCACCGGCGACGGGACCGGATAAAGGATGTTCGCGCCGGGCGCATGCGCCGGACCTGTCGGCGCGGCGCCGGCTCGCGCCGGGCGCACGCGCCGGACCTGTCGGCGCGGCGCCCGATCGCACACGGACGTCCACGTCGCGGTCCGGGCCCGCGGTCGCATCTCCGTTGACGCGCGTTGCGCCGCGTGATCTTCTCGTCGTGCCCTCCTGATGACTCCCCGACGTCTCTCCCCGCGCCGCCCCCGTTGACGATTATCGCAATATTGCGAATAATGGGGGTGTCGCGATGCCCGCGACGGAAGTCCTTTACTACCGGGGGGCGGAATCCGTTCCCCTGCTCGATTGGCTGGATGGCTTGCAGCTCAGAGCTCGCAACCGATGCCTCGCACGTCTGAAGCGCCTCGAGGACTGCGGCCACGAGTTGCGTCGGCCGATCGCCGACTACCTCGGGGCCGGGATCTACGAGCTTCGGGCCGCTTGCGAAGGGGTGAACTACCGGATGCTCTACTTCTTCCACGGCCGGAGCGCGGTGGTCGTGTCTCACGGCTTCGTGAAACAGAGGGCGGCCGTCCCGCTGGCTGAGATCCAGAGGGCTGTCGAACGCAAGAGACGATTCGAGGAATCACCCGGTGCGCACACCTTCAAACCAGGACTCTGAAGCCATGGCACGCAAGCATCGATTCCATTCCGCCGCTCTCGAGTACACATTCAGGCGTTACGTGGGAGAGGACCCCAGGCAGCTCGCTGACTTCGAAGAGGCGCTGGCGGAAGACGAGATCGCATTCAGGATCTTCAAGCTCCGTACGAAGGCCGGCCTCACGCAGGCGGCGCTGGCGAAGCGCGTGGGGACCACGGCCTCGGTGATCTCGCGTCTCGAGGACGCGGACTACGAGGGCCACTCGCTCGCGATGATCAGGCGCGTCGCGGCGGCGCTCGGGAAGCGCGTCGAGATCCGGTTCGTGCCCGACAAGGAGAAGCGCGCGACGAAGGCCAGGCACCCCGCGAACCGGAAGCGTGCCCCGAAGTCGAGGCGGCCCGCGAAGGAGAACGGAGGCCGCCGCAGGCGCGCGGCCTGAGCGCCCGTCTCACGCCGACCGGCCGTCCCCGCTCTCCCCACCGATCGGTGCGAAACCGGTGGGAAAGCGCCCGCGCTCGCGCGCGCACGAAATGCCACGCAAATCCCCGCGCCGCTTTGACTTTTCCGCCTCCGCTGGCCTACTTTGGCCGCTCCCCGAGGAGGTCCTGGATGATCCGAAGCATGACCGGGTATGGCTCGGCCGATTTCGAGCGCGACGGCCAGCGCCTGTCGGCCGAGATCCGGTCGGTCAACCACCGCTACTGCGAGGTGGCGCTGCGCGCCCCGAAGGTCGTCGCGCTCTTCGAGGACCAGATCCGGCAGCTCATCCAGGAGCGCTTCTCCCGCGGCAAGTTCAACCTGAGCATCACCTGGACCGGGGCGGGGGAGACCGGCGAGGAGCTCAAGCTCAACGAGCCGGTCGCCGACCGCTACGTGGCCCTGCTGGAGCGGTTGCGCGAGCGCTACCACATGGACAGCGGCCTCGACCTGCGCACGCTGGCCGCGCTGCCCGACGTGTTCACCTGGGAGCATACGGCGCTCTCCGACGAGGAGACCTGGGCGATGGTCAAGGACCTGGTCGGGCGCGCCTGCGACAACATGAACCTGATGAAGGCGCGCGAGGGGCAGGCGCTGGCCCGGGACTTCGAGCAGCGTCTCGACCTGGTGCGCGCGCAGCTCGACACCGTGGCCGAGCGTGCGCCGCTGCGGCCGCAGGAGGCGAAGGAGCGGCTGACGGCCCGGCTCAAGGTGCTGCTCGGCGACATCGAGATGGACCCGGTGCGTATCGCGCAGGAGATCGCGCTCATGGTGGACCGGCTGGACTTCACCGAGGAGTGCGTGCGGCTCTCGGCCCACCTCGACCAGTTCCGTTCGCTGGTCGAGGGTCCGGAGCTGGCCGGCCGCAAGCTCAACTTCCTGCTCCAGGAGATGAACCGCGAGGTCAACACCATCGGCTCCAAGGCCAACGACGTCGCGGTGGCGCGCGCGGTCATCATCATGAAGGAAGAGACCGAGCGCCTGCGCGAGCAGGTGCAGAACGTGGAGTGAACGTGCACGGCACCGAGTCCAGCCCGCGCAGCGCCCCGGCCGACGCGATCCCGTTCGCGTTCGAGCCGGGCGGCTTCCTGCTCGTGCTCTCCGGTCCGAGCGGCGCAGGCAAGGGCACGCTGGTGGACCACCTGGTCGCGTCGCGCCGCGACTGCGTCTTCTCGATCTCCGCCACCACGCGGCCACGGCGGCCGGGCGAGGTGGACGGCGTGCAGTACGAGTTCGTCTCGCGCGAGGAGTTCGAGCGCCGGCGCTCCGCGGGCCTGTTCCTGGAGTGGGCCGAGGTGCACGACCACCTCTACGCCACGCCCGCGCGCTTCGTGGACGATGGCGTGCGCGCCGGGAAGATCGTGGTGCTGGACGTGGACGTGCAGGGCGGCGCCAGCGTGCGGCGGGCGCGCACCGACGCGGTATCCGCGTTCATCTACCCGCCGTCCATCGACGCGCTGCGCCAGCGGCTCCTGACGCGCAACACCGACGCGCCGGACGTGGTCGAACTCCGGCTCCGGAACGCGCCGGGCGAGCTGGCGCAGTGGCGCGAATACGACTACCTGGTGATGAACGACGACCTGGGGCTGGCGGTCGCCCGCCTCGAGGCGATCGTGGATGCCGAGCGCGCGCGCGTGAAGCGCCTGCGCCCGGCGCGCTGAAGCGAGAGACCCCGAGAAGGAGAACGAGACCCCATGACCAAGCTGGCTTCCCTGATCCCGCCGCCCGGCAGCAACAAGTACGAGCTGGCCATCGTCGCTGCGCGCGAGGCGCGCCGGCTCAACGACTGGACGCGCCGCACCGGCGAGACGATCACCGGCAAGGTGACCACCGCCGCGCTCGAGCGCACCCTCCGCGGGGAGGTCCCTTCCTTCTACGAGGACTCGCCCCCGCCGCAGCAGTAGGCCCGCCGTGCTCGGCGGCCGCACGGTGGTGGTCGGCGTCTCGGGCGGGATCGCCGCCTACAAGACGTGCGAGCTGGTACGCCTGCTGCGCGGCCAGCACGCCGCGGTGATCGTGGTGATGACCGAGGCGGCGCGCGAGTTCGTGACGCCGCTCACCTTCCAGGCGCTGTCCGGCAACCCGGTCGTGACCACGCTGTGGGGCGACCAGCAGCCGCGCTTCGGCCTGCCGGAGGGGAGCAAGGCGAAGGTGCGCGGCAAGGTCGAGCACATCGATGTCGCCGAGGCGGCCGACTGCCTGGTCATCGCGCCCGCCACCGCCGACCTGATGGCGCGGCTGGTGCACGGCGAGGCGCCCGACGCGCTCACCACCATCGCGCTGGCGAGCCGCGCGCCGCTGGTGGTCTGCCCGGCGATGGACCTGGAGATGTGGCGCCAGAGCGCGACCCAGGCGAACGTGCGCGCGCTGAAGGCCCGCGGCGCGATCGTGGTGGGGCCGGCGAGCGGGCCGCTCGCCTCGGGGCTCAGGGGCCCTGGCAGGCTCGCCGAGCTGCCGGCGATCGTCGAGGCGGTGGAACGCGCTGTCGAGCGGCGCGCCAGCCTGGCCGGCGTCCGCGTGCTGGTGGGCGCGGGGCGCACCGAGGAGCCGCTCGACCCGGTGCGCGTGCTCACCAACCGCTCGAGCGGGCGCATGGGGTTCGCGCTCGCCGAGGCCGCGCGCGACCGCGGCGCCGAGGTCACGCTGGTGGCGGGTCCGGCCAGCGTCGAGCCGCCGCACGGCGTGACGCTGGTGCCGGTGACGACCGCGGCCGAGATGGGACGCGCGCTGGCGCAGGCCGCGCCGCGCGCAGGTGTGGTGCTGATGGCCGCGGCGGTCGCCGACTACCGGCCGGCGAAGCCGTCGAGCGAGAAGCTCAAACGCGCGGATCGCACGCTGACGCTCGACCTCGAGCCCAACCCCGACATCCTGGCCGGGCTCGCCGCGCGACGGAAGCCCGGGCAGGTGTTCGTGGGCTTCGCGCTCGAGACCTCACGCGGCGTGAAGAACGCGCGCGCGAAGCTGGCGAAGAAGGGCCTAGACCTGGTGGTGCTCAACGCGCCCGGCGCCGGGATCGGCGGCGAGACCAACGTGGTGACGCTGGTCGAGGCGAGGGCGGAGCAGAAGCTGCCGCGGATGTCGAAGCGCGAGGTGGCCGAGATGGTGCTCGACCGCGCGCTCGAGCTGCGCGCGGCGCGGACGGGACGGGGGAAGGCGCGGGCGGGCTCCGCCACGGCGCGGGCCGGGCCAGCGAAGAGCCGCGCGGGCGCGGGCGTGACGCGCCGCCCGCGGGCCGCGAAAGGAAGGAAGCGCTGATGGACGGCGAGAACCTGCGCCGCGAGCTGGCGGACATCACGAAGAGCCTGCGCCGCACGCTCGAGCGCGAGCTGCACGCGGGCGGTGGCGACCTGATCGCGACCGCGGCGAAGCAGAAGCGCAAGATGGCGGCGAAGAGCGGCGCGGGCACGGCGCCGGCGCCCGCCGCAGCGGCGGAGGAGATCGACCTGTTCGGTGAGCCGGCGCCCACGAAGCCCGCGAAGGTGACGCCGGTGACGGCGTTCGAAGCCCCCGCGCCGCTTCCCGCGCTCGACCCCGGGGCGCGCGCCGCGATCGCGCGCGCGGCCGAGCCGGTGCTGGCGAAGATCGCGGAGGAAGTGCGCGCGTGCCGGAGCTGCGCGCTGTGGGAGACCCGCGGCCAGGCGGTGCCGGGGGTGGGCTCGGCGCTCGCCGGCATCGTGTTCGTGGGCGAGGCGCCGGGCGCCGAGGAAGACCGGCTGGGCGAGCCGTTCGTGGGCCGCGGCGGCCAGCTGCTGGACCGCATCATCAAGGCGATGGACGACGCCCGCCTCATCCCCGGCCTCAGGCTGGACCGCTCGACCGTGTTCATCGGCAACGTGCTCCACTGCCGGCCGCCCGAGAACCGCGTGCCGCTGGCATTCGAGGTCGAGCAGTCCTCGCCCCACCTGCGCCGCCAGCTCGAGGCGCTCCAGCCCCGCATCATCTGCTGCCTCGGCAAGACCGCGGCCGAGCACCTGCTGGGCTCGAAGGCGAGCCTCGCCTCGATGCGCGGCAGGGTTTACCGTGTCTATGGCGCCAAGCTCATCGTGACCTACCACCCCGCGGCGGTGCTCCGGAACCCGGAGCTCAAGCGGCCGGTGTGGGAGGACATGCAGCTGCTGGCGCGCGAGTACCAGACGGAGTGACGCTGCCCCCCGGCAGACGAGCCGCCCCCTGCTTCCACCGGAAGGAACGGCCATGACGAACACCATGCAGGGTCCCGTGGGCGTGAGCGAAGCGCTGACCCCGCCCCAGGCGCTGGACGCGGAGCGGTCGGTGCTGGCGGCGATGATGCTGCACCAGGCCGCGGTGGGCATCGCCATCGAGCAGACCGAGGCCTCGGCCTTCTACCGCACCTCGCACCAGAAGATCTTCGAGGCCATCGTCGCCCTCTACAACCGCAACGAGCAGGTGGACCTGATCACGCTCGCGGAGGAGCTGCGCAGGCGCGGCGAGCTGGACCTGGTGGGCGGACCGGCGGCGCTGTCGCAGCTGCTCGAGTACGCCACCACCACCACCAACCTCGAGCAGCACGTCGCCATCGTCAACCAGAAGGCGATCCTGCGCATGCTGATCTCGGCCTCGAACGAGATCCAGCAGGAGTGTTACTCGGGCCTGGACGAGACCGGCGAGATCCTCGACCGCGCCGAGCAGCGCGTGTTCGCGATCACCGACCGCCGTGTGCGGCAGGGCTTCTACCACGTGAAGGACCTGCTCAAGCCCACGTTCGAGCACATCCAGAAGCTGTTCGAGCGCAAGGTGCACGTCACCGGCGTGCCCTCGGGCTTCGACGACATCGACAAGCTGACCGCCGGCTTCCAGCGCGGCGACCTGATCATCATCGCCGGGCGGCCCTCGGCGGGGAAGACCTCGCTCGCCATCAACATCGCGGAGAACGCCGCGATCGGCCACGGCGTCCCGGTCGCCATCTTCTCGCTCGAGATGAGCAAGGAGCAGCTCATGCAGCGCCTGCTCTCCTCGCAGAGCAACGTGGGGCTCCACAAGCTGCGCAACGGCTTCCTGTCGAGCGAGGACTGGCCGCGGCTCACGACCGGCGCGGGCCTGCTCACGCGCGCGCCCATCATGATGGACGACTCCGCGTCGCTCACGGTGCACGAGATCCGGGCCAAGTGCCGCCGCCTCAAGTCCGAGGGGAAGCTCGACCTCGTGGTGATCGACTACCTGCAGCTCATCCGGCCGTCGGGGCAGGTGGAGAACCGCGTGCAGGAAGTCGCGCAGATCACGCGCGGACTCAAGGGACTCTCGAAGGAACTCGACCTCCCGATCATCGCCCTCTCCCAGCTCTCGCGCGCGGTCGAGACCCGCGACAAGAGCGGGCGCCCGCAGCTCTCGGACCTGAGGGAGAGCGGGACGATCGAGCAGGATTCGGACGTCGTGATGTTCGTGTACCGCGAGGCCATGTACAAGAAGGACACCGCCGAGCCGCTCAAGGCCGAGATCATCATCGCCAAGCAGCGCAACGGCCCCACCGGCGACGTGCCGCTCACTTTCCTCCGCGAGAGCACGAAGTTCGTGCCGTACAGCCCCATCATGCCCGACGAGTCGGAGCCGGGGTTCTAGTGTCCCGAGTCAGAGGTCTGCCGTCGCACCGAGGGCGCCGCTGCGCTCGCCCCGCAAGGCGCGACGACGAAGTCGTATCCGGGAGATACGTCGAGGAGGAGCAACGCCGCGGGGCGAGCGCAGCGGCGTCCGAATGCAGGCAAACCTCTGACTCGGGACACTGCGCATGGCGAACGGCCTGACGGGCGAAGAGGTCGCGCTGCGCGGCTTCCGCTTCCTGCGCAGCCGCGCGGGCGACGCGCTGGCCGAGATCGGGCGCGTGTCGCTGCTGATCGGCGAGATGCTGCAGCTGCTGGTGCGGCGGCTGCCGGCGTTCCGACTGCTGGTCCAGCAGATGAACGCCATCGGCGTGGACTCGCTGTGGCTGGTCATCGTGGTCAGTCTGTTCACCGGTGCGGTCGCCGCGGTGCAGGCGGCCTACCAGTTCACCGCGGTGGTGCCGCTCAAGTTCCTGAGCGCGGTGATCATGCGGTCGGTGGTGATCGAGCTGGGGCCGGTCCTGACCGCGCTGGTGATCGGCGGGCGCGTGGGCGCCTCGATCGCGGCCGAGCTGGGCACCATGAAGGTGACCGAGCAGATCGACGCGCTGCGCGCCATGGGGATCAACCCGGTGCGCTACCTGGTGGCGCCGCGCGTCACCGCGGCCATCATCATGCTGCCGATCCTCACCATCTACGCGGACGCCATCGCGATCTTCGGCGGCTTCGTCGTGGCCGTGAACGTGGTGGGCGTGTCGGCGGCGACCTACATGCAGGGGCTGCGCGAGTACTTCTACCTGAAGGACGTGATGTCGGGCATCGTGAAGTCGTTGTTCTTCGGCGGCATCATCGGCACCATGGGCTGCTACTACGGGTTCCAGACCGAGGGCGGGGCCGAGGGCGTGGGCAAGGCCACCACCGGCGCGGTGGTGACCTCGTGCGTGCTGGTGCTCATCCTCGACTACATCCTGGCCAGCATCCTGTTCCGCGTGGTGTTCGCATGATCGAGATCCGCGGCCTGAAGAAACGCCTCAGCCGGAAGCAGGTGCTCGACGGCCTGGACCTCGACGTCCACACCGGCGAGACGCTGGTGGTGCTGGGGCCGAGCGGCACGGGCAAGAGCGTGCTCCTCAAGCACATCATCGGGCTGATGGCTCCGGACGAGGGCTCGATCCGGATCGACGGCCAGGAGATCGTCGGGCTCAAGGAGGGCGCGCTCAACCGGGTGCGCCGGCGCTTCGGCATGCTGTTCCAGGGCGCGGCGCTGTTCGACTCGATGACGGTGGGCGAGAACGTGAGCCTGGCGATGCTGGAGCACCAGAACGGCATGACGCCCGACGAGGTCGGGCGCCGCGTGCGCGAGCGGCTGGAGTGGGTGGGGCTCAAGGACGCCGGGGGCATGAAGCCCGCCTCGCTCTCGGGCGGCATGCGCAAGCGCGTGGGCCTGGCGCGCGCGCTGGCGCTCGACCCGGAGTACATCCTGTACGACGAGCCCACCACCGGCCTCGACCCGATCACGGCCGACGTCATCAACCAGCTCATCCGCGACCTGCAGAAGCAGCTCAACGTCACGTCGGTCGCGGTCACGCACGACATCACCAGCGCGTACACCATCGCCGACCGCATCGTGCTGCTCTACGACGGCCGCATCGTCTTCAGCGGCACACCCGACGAGACGCGCGGCACCCGCGACCCGATGGTGCGCCAGTTCATCGAGGGATCCAGCCGTGGTCCCATCCAGCCGCTCTAGGGAGGGAGCTCTCCTGCCATGTCCGCCATGAACCGCAAGATCGAGATCCAGGTGGGCGTCACGATGCTGGTGGCCATCGCAGTCCTGCTGTGGGGCATCGCCTGGCTCAGCAACTACGCGAAGGCGCACGTGCAGCGGGTGTGGCACGTGAGCTTCGCCCAGATCGGCGGGCTCGCCGAGGGCAACGAGGCGCGCGTCAACGGCGTGCGCAAGGGGGCGGTGAGGTCGCTGCGGCTGGCGGACGACCGCGTCATCGTGGACGTGGCGCTCTCGAAGGACATCGGGCTGACGAAGGACTGCCGGGTGGCGGTGCGCGACGTCGGGCTGATGGGCGACAAGGTGATCGCGGTGGACTACCGCAGCAGCGGCTCGCCCTGGAGCGCGCGCGACACCATCCCGGGCGTCTACGAGAAGGGCCTGCCCGAGGTGATGGCCGAGGTGGGCCAGGCGACCGGCGCGGTCGCCGCGATCTCGGCGCAGCTCGACAGCTTGGCGGCCACCATGAGCCGGGGCGGCGGGCTGGCCGCCACGGTCGAGAACTTCAAGCGCACCAGCCTGGAACTCCAGCAGGCGGTGACCGAGAACCGCGCCGCGCTCAGGACCACGCTGGAGAACTTCTCGGCCACCTCGGAAACCGCGAAAAGCCTGGTGGTGGACCGCGAGGCCCAGCTGAGCGGGGCGATGGACCACTTCGTCTCGGCGGCCGAGAACCTGGACCGGCTCTCGGGCCGCCTCGACTCGCTGCGCAGCGAGATCCAGGTCACCGCCGGCAAGCTGAACCGCGGCGAGGGCACGCTCGGCAAGCTGGTCAACGACGACCGGCTCTACGCCGACCTCAACGCCTCGGTGCGCGATCTGAAGGCGCTGATCGGCGACGTCAAGGCGAATCCCCGGAAGTACTTCAAGTTCTCGGTGTTCTAGCCCGGACCGACGCGAGATGGCAAAGCCGGCGAAGGCCCACTTCTTCTGCTCCGCGTGCGGCAACGAGGAGCCGCGCTGGTTCGGGCGCTGCGCCGCGTGCGGCGCGTGGAACACCGCGGCCGAGGCGCCCGCGTCCGGATCCGGCGCGGCCGCGAAGGGCGGCGGCCGGGCGGCGCGCGCGCGCTGGGCGCCCGCGTCGGGGGCGCGCTCCAGCGGCCCGCGCCCGCTGGCCGAGGTCGAGCTGGAGCACGCGCATCGCACGCCCTCCGGTCTCGGCGAGTTCGACCGCGTGCTGGGCGGCGGCGTGATGCCGGGCTCGATCGTGCTGGTCGGTGGAGACCCCGGCATCGGCAAGAGCACGCTGCTGCTCCAGCTCGCGGGCTCGCTGGCCCGCGCCGGGCGCCGCGGCTCGGCGCGGTGCCCGAGGGGCTGCTGGTGCACACCGAGACCGACCTCGAGGCGGTGCTCGAGGCCGCGGCCCAGGTCAGGCCCGACATTATGGTGGTGGACTCGATCCAGACCCTCGCGCGCGCCGACCTCGAGGGCGGCCCCGGCTCGGTGACCCAGGTGCGCGAGTGCGCGCTCGCGCTGCTCCACTACGCCAAGGGCTCGCAGGCCGCGGTGTTCCTGGTCGGGCACGTCACCAAGGAGGGCGCGGTCGCCGGCCCGCGCGTGCTCGAGCACATGGTGGACGCGGTGCTCTACCTGGAGGGTGAGCGTTACCAGCACTACCGCGTGCTGCGCGCCGCCAAGAACCGCTTCGGCTCGACCAACGAGCTGGGTGTCTACGAGATGCTCGACACCGGGCTGCGCGAGGTCGCGAACCCGAGCGAGGCGTTCCTCTCGGAGAGCCGCCGCAGCGAGCCCGGCACCGCCGTGGTGGCGAGCCTCGAAGGCACGCGCCCGCTGCTGGTCGAGGTGCAGGCGCTGGTCGCGACCTCGTTCTACGGGACGCCCCAGCGCGTCACCAGCGGCTTCGACCCGCGCCGGCTCGCGGTGCTGCTCGCGGTGCTGGAGCGCCGCGTGGGCCTCAGGCTCGGGCGCCACGACGTGTTCGTCACCGTGACCGGCGGGCTCACGCTCGACGAGCCCGGGACCGACCTGGGCGTGGCGCTCGCGGTGGCGTCGTCGTTCCGCAGCTGCCCGGTGCTCGAGGGCACGCTCGCGGTGGGCGAGGTGAGCCTCTCGGGCGAGCTGCGTCGCGTCTCGCGCGTCGAGGCGCGCGTGCGCGAGGCGGCGCAGCTCGGCTTCCGCCGCGCCGGCGTGCCGCGGGCGCAGGCCGACGACGCGCGCGCCGCGGGGATCGAGGTAGTGCCGCTCGAGACGCTGCGCGACGCCATCGCCGCGCTGCTCGGCGCCCGGGTGGCCGCGCGCCCGCACCCGGCGCCCGCCGGACGGGGCGCATGAGCGCGTTCGATCGGGCCACACCCGCGCCGCTCAGCGCGAGCGCGCAGAAGGTGCAGGACGCGATCGCCGCGCGCGGCTTCCCGCACCGCGTATTCGAGCTCGAAGCGCCGGTGCGCACTGCCGCCGACGCGGCGCGCGCGGTGGGCTGCGAGGTGGGGCGCATCGCCAAGTCGCTGGTCTTCCGCGGCGCACGCACGGGGCGCGGGGTGCTGGTCATCACCAGCGGCGCCAACCGGGTCGCCGAGGAGAAGGTCGCGGCGCTCCTCGGCGAGCCGCTCGCGAAAGCGGAACCCGCGTTCGTGCGCGAGGCCACCGGCTTCGCGATCGGCGGCGTCCCGCCGCTCGGTCACGCCACGCGGCTCGAGACCTTCGTGGACGAGGACCTGCTCCGCTACGACAGCATCTGGGCCGCGGCCGGGCACCCGAACGCGCTGTTCGAGCTCCGGCCCGCCGAGCTGCTGGCGATGGCGGGTGGCCGCCTCATGGGGGTGCGGTGAGATACCGTCACGTCCGTCAAGGGCTTTTTTCATGCGGGCACCTCTGCGGCTGCGAGCATCGGCACGAAGGGCTTGCGGTGCTTGGCGACGCTGTAGACCGCGAGCAGCAGCTTCCGCATACACGCGACCAGGGC
>JACRPT010000010.1 GCA_016223045.1 Candidatus Eiseniibacteriota bacterium | reverse complement strand
CACCCGCAACCATCGCCATCGGACGATGCACGCTCTGCTCGCGGCCGTGCTGCGCTGGCTCGAGGCCCGCTTCACCGCGACCGAGGAGTACGCTCATGCAGCTTGACCTCAACCTCGCCGATTCAGGCGAAACGATTTAGCCGCAGGCGAGCCCTGTGTTCGAGACGCGGGTGACTCAGCGCTCCTGCCTTGAACGACAGCGCCCCCGTTTGTTGCCATGACCCTTCCGGCCATCCTCTCAGTGCGTCTCTTGCCACGCCGACCCAGGCGCCGCTCGTGGGAGGGGCTCGTCACGGATCGAGGAAGCTCGCCCGCAGCGTGTAGCCAGCTGCGCTCAGTGAGCGCGAGCGTGAACTCGTTCAACGGACCACGGGGGCTTCGATGAGACGTCGATTCCCGCCCGTCGGCTCATGGACCGCCCTCGGCACCCCGGCGGTCATCGTTCTTGCGCTTGTCCTTCGCACGTTCAACGTCGGATGGGGGCTGCCGAGCTTCCTGGAGGAAGCTCTTCCATTTCGTGTGGCGCTCTCCATGACCGACGCAGTCACCGGCCACGTCACTCTGAACCCGCACTTCTTCAACTACCCGTCGCTCACCTGCTACCTGCATCTGGCGCTCACGCAATGCCTGTACACCGTTGGCCACTTGGCCCGCGCCTACCCCTCGTACGCCGACTACCTTCTCGCGTACTACGTCGACCCATCGCTGATGGTCCTCGCTGCGCGACTCCTCCACGTCGTCGCTGACCTTGCCACGGTGCTTGCAACGATCCGTCTGGGTCAAGCACTCCTGTCCCCGGCAGGTTGGGCTGCTGGCTTGCTCACCGCGATCTCTCCCATCATGGTGCTGACCGCTCGCTCAATCTACGTCGACACTGTAATGGCCGCATGTCTCCTCTGGGGCCTCGAGCGCCTCGTCGCGTGGCAAACGAATGGTAGCCCGCGGGTCCTGTTCGCGTCCGCTGTTCTCATCGGTTTGGCAACGTCCGCAAAGTACCCTGCATTCGTCGCACTGGTACCTCTCCTCTGGGCGGCCTACAGCCGCGGCGGGGCCGGCTCTCTTCCTCTCGCACTGAAGGCCCTTGTGTGCTTCGTCGCTGCGTTCGCCCTTACCTCCCCGTACGTGTTCTTGGACTACCATGCCGCGCTCCACGACATCGCGTTCGAGCGAGAGCATGTGGCGCTCGGCCACCTTGGGAGCTTGCGGCACGCGAGCTTCCTGTTCCACCTGCGCAACCTCTCCTCCACGCTTGGGCCCGTCGGCACGATTGGCCTCTGTATCTCGCCCTTCCTGCTCCTTAGCCCTCGCCTTCGAGTGTCCACAGGCTATCTGTTGATCACGGGGGTTCTGCTCGGCGCGCCCATAGCTCTGGCGCACATTGACGCCCAACGCTATGTCGCGCCTCTCGTACCGATTGCAGCGCTTCTGTCCACCCTCGCGCTGTGTGCGGCGTTGTCAAAGGTCGCTGTCGCACAGAGGGCGCTGCTCACCGTCGTTGCGATCCTCGGCGTCGTGATCCCCCCGGCACTAGCTGGTATCTCAGCAGCCCTATCCGGATCCCAGGATACTCAGGTGATCGCCCTGCAGTGGTGTCAGGACCACCTGCCGCACGACGCCCTCATCATTGAAGAAGGCTACTCGGCTCCCTTGCCGTCGAGGGCGAAGAAGGCCGAGGTAGCCTCGCAGGACGTCTATCGGCACGCGAGCGCGGCATCGCGGCATCGCTTTGACTCCGTGGCGGCGTACGACGTCGTTTCCATGCCTCTTCAGGTCACCGGACTCCTTGAGCTGGCTCTTGGCGCAGCTGATGGCGGGTCGTCCGTGGCTCCGATTGCAGCCGTGGACCTCAATCAGGTCTACTACAATCCCGGACTCTATCGTGCTGCGGATTATGTGATCACGAGCAGCGCCGTTCGTGGACGGTACGAAGCTGATGCGGCACGCTTTGCTCCGCAAGTGCGGTGGTATCGACTGCTTGACGGCTTCGCGCAGGTTGTGGCCACCGTTCGACCGACGCGCTCTACTACCGGGCCGACGATCACGGTCTACCGCGTGACTCCAACACTCCGCGGCCGGCTGGGGTCGGCGGCGGAGGAAGTGTCGCCACTGTGGTGGAGTACTTGGGTGCCGGAGAGCTACATCAAACAATGGAACGAACGCGAGCATCTCGCCGGGTCGGCGGCGCTCCGCGTGCCGGGCGCGTCCGTCGCACCAGCATGGCTTCGTCCGCTGCGCCCGATCTACATGCAGCGAATCAAGGGATTCAGCGATGAGCTCGCCTACGCTGCGCTGCAGCATGGTGATTCGCGGACGGCTGAGCAGCTGCTCGCCACGTCGCTGCTCATGGGGGCAGCTGACATCAGTGATACCTTGGCATACAGCGTGTGCTTGGGCAGGCGCGGTGCTTGGCGCGAGGCGGACACGATACTGGGTCGTGCGCTTGACGGGGCAAGTAGTCAGGATTCGAGTGTCGTGCTGCTCCAGCGCGCGCGCGTGGCCGCTCGACTGGGCGAGCCTGCCAGGCAGCGGGCGTATCTTGCCCAGATCCTCCGACGAGAACAGCCGGGTTCTGAGATGTATCGGCTGGCGGGGACGGAGCTGGGGCGGTCCGCTATCAGGTAGGCGAATCCACACAACCTGACCACCGAACTTGGCCTCACCGTTGCCGAGACCGACGAAGGCGTCTACTCTCGCGCCATGGTGCGCACGGCGGACCGCCCGATCGCCTTGGTCGGGCTGATGGGATCGGGCAAGAGCGTGGTGGCCCGCGTCCTCGGGGAGCGGCTGGGCGTGGCCGTGGCCGACCTCGATTCGATGATCGAGACCGCCGCCGGCTGCACCATCGCCGAGCTGTTCGAGCGCGAGGGCGAGTCCGCGTTCCGCCGGCGCGAGGGCGAGCTGCTCGAGCAGGCGCTGGCCGCGGGCGCGACGGTGATTGCCTGCGGCGGCGGGATCGTGCTCGATCCGGTGCGCCGCGCGCGCCTGCGCGCCGCCTGCCGCACCGTGTGGCTCGAAGTGAGCCCCAAGACCGCGGCGGCCCGCGTGGCGGCCACGCTGGCGAAGCGCCCGCTGCTCCGCGGCGCCCCGCCCGAGGAGCGTCTGGCCGCGCTGCTGGCCGAGCGCGCGCCGCTCTAC
Organism: Candidatus Eiseniibacteriota bacterium; assembly: GCA_016223045.1. GTDB lineage: Bacteria > Eisenbacteria > RBG-16-71-46 > RBG-16-71-46 > RBG-16-71-46 > JACRPT01. The sequence continues at coordinate 14,557 of JACRPT010000010.1, read as the reverse complement.
GCCGAGACCGCCGAGGCGCGCGTGGCCACCGACGGCCGCGACCCGGAGACGGTGGCGGCCGCGGTGCTGGCGGCGCTGGGCGGCCTCGCCCGATGAGGGCGGCGCGGCGCGCGGGCGGGCCGCGGCGGGCGTGCGCGCTGGCCGCGGCCCTGGGCCTGGCGGCGCTGCTCGGCGCGTGCGCGCGGCGCCCGGCGGTGGTGCCCGGGCTGACGCGCGGTCAGCGCATCGAGCGCTTCGCTGCCGCGCTCGCGCAACGCCAGGCGAAGAGCGCGATGGCCGAGGCCGAGGCCGTGGTGTGGGCGCGGCGGACCGGCGCCGGCGCACTCCCGGCGCTGCAGGCCACGCTGGCACTGGCCCGGCCCGACCGCTTCCGGCTGCGCGCGCAGTCGCTGTTCGGCACCGCGCTCGATCTGGCCGCGCGCGGGGACTCGCTCACGGCCTACGTGCCGTCGCAGCGCGCGGGCGCGGCGCTCGACGCGACGCGCGACTCGCTGGGCGTGCGCTCCCCGGGCACGCTCGCCTGCCGTGCGCTGAGCGCCGACTGGCGGCCGCCGGACGGCGCGTGGGAGCGGGCGGAGCGGCGCGACAGCCTGATCGAGCTGCGGTGGCAGGAGGCGGGCGACTCGCTGGCGGTCGCCGTGGGTGTGGACGGGCTGCCGGAGTGGGCGACGCTCACCGACCCCGAGGGCCGCGGCGCGCGCGTCCGCTATGAGGCCTGGCGCTTCGCGGACGGCGTGATGTGGCCCGCACTGGTGGTCCTGGAGGACCGGGCGCGCAGCTTCGCCATCACCTGCCGCATCGAGCGCGTGCGCTTCCGCCCGCAGCGGGACGACGGGCGCTTCGCGGTGCGGATCCCCGGGGGAGCGCGGCGGCTGGGCCGCGCCGAGCTGCGCCGGCTGCTGGCGCGACTGGAGGAGCGATGGGACGCGCGCGCGCGCTGACCCTGGCGCTGCTGGCGGGAGCGGCGCTCGCCGCGCCGGCCGGCGCGCGGTCGGGCGCCGCGGGCGCGACGGCGGAGCGGCTCGCCGCGACCCGCGTGCTGCTCGACCGCCTGCGCGCGAGCGGCCGCGCCGAGGCCGCGGTGCGGACGATCCGCCCCGATCCGCTCGGCGCGGGCACGCGCGTCGTCACCGGGCGGCTCGCGCTGGAGCCGCCGCACTTCGCGCGCCTCGATCTCTCGAGCGGCGAGCAGCTCACGCTGCGCGCGGACGGGGGCGACTGGCTGCAGCCCGCGGCGCGCCAGCTGGTGCGTGCCGGGGCGCGCTCCGCGGGCGTGGCGCTGGCGTGGTGGGGCGTGCTGCTGGAGAGCGGGAGCGGGCGCTTCCGCGAGCGTGCCGCGGGCCCGCGCAGCTTCGTGCTCACGCCCGCGGACTCGGACGCCGCGGGCCCGCCGCGCGTGACGCTGGGAGCGGGCGGGCTGCCGGAGCGGATCGAGGTGGAGGACGCCGCGGGCGAGCGCGTGACCTGGCGGCTCGCGGCCTGGCGCTTCAGGCGCCCGCGCGGCCGGGCGGCGTTCCTGCTGCAGGCGCCGCCCGGTTACGACGTGGTGGAGCTGCCGTGATGCGGCGCGCTTGGCTTGACAGCGCTGAGCGGCTCCCGGAGACTCGCGCCCTTCCGTGCGCGTGATCGCCGGCACGCTCGGCGGGCGGCGCCTGGCGGCGCCGCGCGGGCGCGGCACGCGGCCCACGTCGGACCGGGTGCGCGAAGCGCTCTTCATGGCGCTCGAGCCGCTGGCCGGGCTCCGGGTGGTGGACCTCTACGCGGGCTCGGGGGCGCTGGGCATCGAGGCGCTGTCACGGGGCGCCGCGCGCGCCGACTTCGTGGAGCGCGACCGGGAGGCGCGCCGCGCGCTCGAGCAGAACCTGGGCGCGCTCGGGCTGACGGACCGCGCGCGGGTGTGGCCGCTCGCGGTGCTGCGCGAGCTGGCGCGCCTGGCCGCGGCGCTGGCGGCCGCGGACCTGGTGCTGGCCGACCCGCCGTACGGGGGCGAGGAGGCGCGGGCGGCGCTGGCGGCGCTGGGGCGGGCGGGCGTGCTGCGTGCGGGCACGCGCGTGGTGGTCGAGCATCACGCGAAGGACGCGGTCCCGGAGCGCGCCGGGACGCTGTCGCGGGTGCGGGAACGGAAGTACGGGGAGACCGTGGTGAGCACCTACCAGGCCGCGGCGGACGTCGCGCGCGCCAAGCAGGAGAGCGAGAGATGAGCTCCAAGCGGACGGCGCTGTTCCCGGGCACCTTCGACCCCTTCACCAACGGTCACCTCGACCTGACGCGGCGCGCCGCCTGCCTGTTCGACCGCGTGGTGGTGGCGGTGGCGCACAGCCCGGCCAAGGGCACGCTGTTCCCGATCGAGGAGCGCGTGGCGATGATCCGCGACGCCGTGCGCCGGCTGCGCAACGTCTCGGTGCTCGATTTCGCGGACCTGACGGTGGACTGCGCGCGCCGCGTCGGCGCCGACGTGATGATCCGCGGGCTGCGCGCGGTGAGCGATTTCGAGTTCGAGTTCCAGATGGCGCTGATGAACCGCCGGCTCTCGCCCGGGGTCGAGGTGGCGTTCCTGATGCCCAGCCAGGAGTTCACCTACCTCAACGCGTCGCTGGTCAAGGAGGTGGCGCGGCTGGGCGGGGACATCCGCGACCTGGTGCCGCCGGGCGTGGCCGCCCGGCTGCGCCAGCGGCTGCAGGTGGCGCAGCCCCGCGCGTCCGGCGCGAAGCGGCGCGGGAGGGCGCGCTCATGAGCGCGGTGATGGACCGGATCCGGCGCACGGCGAAGCTCCGCGGCCGGCGCCTGCTGCTGGCGGAAGCCGGCGACGAGCGCATCGTGCGCGCGGCGGACCGGCTGGCGCGCGAAGGCATCGCGCGGATCGGCATGGTCGGCTCGCGTGCCACGTTGAAGGAGACGGCGCGGCGGGCGGGCGTGGCGCTCACCGGGGTCGAGGTCATCGAGTCGGGTGACGCGGCCGAGGTCGAGCGCACCGCCGCCGAGCTGCGCGCCGCACGCGGTGAGAAGCTGAGCGGCGCCGACGTCGGGAAGTACGCGAGCGACCCGCTGTTCCAGGCGGCGACGCGGGTGCGCCTGGGGCTGGCGGACTCGTTCGTGGTGGGCGCCACGCGCGCCACCGCCGACGTGCTGCGGGCCTCGCTGTGGCTGGTCGGCCTCGCGCCCGGGAACCGCACGCTGTCCTCGTTCTTCCTGATGGTGTGCCCGCCGGTGGGCGCGGCGAAGGAACGCGTGCTGGTGTTCGCCGACTGCGCGGTGGTGCCCGATCCGACCGCGGAGCAGCTGGCGGAGATCGGCGTCATGGCGGCGGACCACTTCCAGCGCCTGACCGGCGAGGTGCCGCACACCGCCTTCCTCTCGTTCAGCACGCGCGGCTCGGCCGAGCACCCGCGGATCGAGAAGGTGCGCAACGCGGTGGCGCTGGCGCGCGCGAACCGCCCCGATCTCCACCTGGACGGCGAGCTGCAGCTGGACGCCGCCCTCGATCCGGGCGTGGGGCAGCGCAAGGCGCCCGACAGCGTGGTGGCGGGCCACGCGAACGTGCTGGTGTTCCCCGACCTCGACGCCGGCAACATCGGCTACAAGCTGGCGCAGCGGCTGGCCGGCGCGCAGGCCTACGGCCCGATGCTGATGGGGCTGGCGCGGCAGGGGAACGACCTCTCGCGCGGCTGCAGCGCCGAGGACGTGGTCGAGACCGCGACCATCGCCTGCGCGCTCGCCGCCGCGCCGGCGCCCGCCGTCACCTGAGGACGGGCCGCCCACCGCGAAGGGAGGACGCCGCATGCCGACGTACGACTACCGGTGCCGCAAGTGCGGGCACCGGTTCGAGCTCCAGCACAGCATCAAGGACGAGACGCCGAAGCGGTGCCCGAAGTGCCGGGGGCGCGCCGGGCGCGTTCCCGCCCGCGGCGCCGGCCTGCTCTTCAAGGGCTCGGGGTTCCACGCCACCGACTACCGCAGCAAGTCCTACAAGGAGAAGGCCAAGCAGGAGAAGTCCGGCGGCTCCCCGGGCACGGAGAGCAAGTCGCCCAAGGGCGACTGAGCAGACCCGCCCATGAGTTCGCTGACGCGCGCGCTGCTCGAGGCCCACCTGCTCGAGCCCGGCGCGCTCGACGACGCCGCGCCGGGAGCGCCCCTCGTCCTGGCGGTGGACCAGGTGACGCTGGATGAGGACGAGGCGCCGCTGGTGCTCGCGGCCTTCGGCAGCCTCGGCCTGCCGCGCGCGCGGGTCGGCACACTGCTGGCGTGTGCGGGGCGTGGCACCGGGCCGGCGGCGGTCGCCGACACGCCGGAGTCGGCGGCGCTGCGCGCGGCCGCCCTGCGCGCGGGGGCGCTGGTGGCCCGGCCGGTCCCGGGCGGCGCCGACGCCCTGCACCGCGAACGGCTGGCCGCGCCGGGCCGGCTGGCGGTGGCGGCCGGCCTGGGCGGCGCCGGCGGAGCGGGAGCGGCGAGCGGCGGCGCGCTGGGCATGCTGGTGGTGCGCGCGGGCGAGATCGAGACCGCCGCGGTGCTGGCGGGCGGCGCGCTGCGCCTGGCGAAGCCCGAGGTGCTCGAGGTGTGGCTCGAAGGCGTGCCGGCGCCCTGGGTCGGGGGCGTGGACCTGGCGCTGGCGCTGCTGGCGCGCCGCGGGCGACCCGCGGACGGCACGGTCATCGAGTTCGGCGGGCCCGGCGCCGAGGCGCTGGCGGTCGCCGACCGCATCGCGGCGGCGTGGCTGCTGACCGCCGGCGGGGCGCTGGCGGTGGTGTTCCCCTCCGACGAGGGCACGCGCGCCTGGCTGCGCGCGCAGGGCCGCGAGGCCGAATGGCGCCGGCTGGCCGGACTGTCGGCACAGGACGAGCCCGGCGCGGTGCTGGACCTGACGGCGCTGGAGCCGCAGGTCGCGCCGCTCGACGCGCTGGCCGCCGCGCGGCCGGTCGCGCAGGTAGCAGGTCGCGGCGTGGCGCGCGTGGCGCTCGGCCCGGGCGCGACCGTGGAGGAGTTGGCGCGGGCCGCGCGGATCCTCGCCGGTCGTGAGCTGGCGCCGGGCGTCGAGCTGGTGGTGATGCCGGCGAGCCGCCAGGTCGCCGAGAGCGCGACGGCGTGCGGTGCGCTCGATCTGCTGGTGGCGGCCGGAGCGCGGGTGGTCGAGGGCGCGGTGATGGCGCCGGGAGCAGCCGGCGCCGGGCTGTGCTGCGGGTTGGCCGGCGAGCGCGCCGGCGGACGCGCGCGCTGGCACGTGGCCAGCGCCGAGTGCTGCGCCGCGGCGTGCCTGACCGGGGCGCTGGCGCACCCGGCCGGCGCCGGGCTGGCGTGGGAGGTCCCGCTGGCGCGCGGGCGCTTCACCGGGGGCGAACCGTGGATCGCGGAGAGCGCTACCGCGGAGGATGCCGCGGCGGTCTGCGATTTCCCCGCCGCGGCGCCACCCGGCGCGCCGCTGCGCGGCGAGGTGCTGCTGCGGCTCGGCCCGGGCGTGCGCGGCGAGGAGCTGCTGCCCTCGGGCGCGCGGCTCGACCCGCTGCGCGGCCGGGTCGGCGAGCTGGCCGCGCACGCCTGCGCGTCGCTCGATCCCGGCTTCGCCGCGCGGGCGCGCGAGCGCGGCGGCGGCCTGGTGGTGGCGGGCGCGGAGCTCGGGGCCGGTCCGCTGCGGGCGGCGGCGGCGCCGGCGCTGGCCGCGCTCGGCGTGCGCGCGGTGCTGGCGGTGTCGTTCGCGCCGGGACTGCGCGCGGCGCTGGTCCACGCGGGGGTGCTGCCGCTGTGCTTCACGCAGGACGCCGACTACGATGCGGTCGAGCGCGGCGACGACCTGGAGATCCCGGGGGGGCAGGACGCGCTGGCGCCGGGCCGCCCGCTGGCGGTGCGCGACCTGACCCGCGGCGCGCAGCTCGCGATGCGGCACGACCTCGATGCGCGCGAGGTGGAGATCGTGCGCGCCGGCGGCCTGCTGCCTTTCACGCTGCGCGAGCCGCCGCGGGTGCGACGCGAGGATCGGCCGTGAAGCCGCGGGCGGCGGGCGGCAAGACGGGGGGCGCGGGGATGGTCCTGCGCCGGGTGGAGCGCTGACATGCTGGTGGACCTGGCGAAGATCCACGTGCGGGCCGGCAGCGGGGGCGCGGGCTGCGTGAGCTTCCGGCGCGAGAAGTACGTGCCCAAGGGCGGCCCCGACGGCGGCGACGGCGGGCGCGGCGGCAGCGTGATCCTCGAGGTGGATCCGCACGTGCGCACGCTGCTTGACTGCCGTGAACAGCCCGGCTACCGTGCCGACAAAGGTCGCGCGGGGTCCGGGAACAACCGCAGCGGGAAGGACGGCCGGGACCTCGTGATTCGGGTTCCCCGCGGCACGGTGGTGCGGGACGCCGAGACCGGCGAGGTCATCGCCGACCTGGTGCGGGCGGGGGAGCGGCTGCTCGCCGCACGCGGCGGGCGCGGAGGGCGCGGCAACGCGCGCTTCGCCACCGCGACGAACCAGGCGCCGCGACGGGCCGATCCCGGCGGGGAGGGCGAGGAGCGCTGGCTCGAGCTCGAGCTCAAGCTCATCGCCGACGTGGGCTTCGTGGGCCTGCCGAACGCCGGCAAGTCCACCCTGCTCTCGCGGGTGACGCGCGCCCGTCCCCGCATCGGGCCGTATCCGTTCACGACGCTCGAGCCGCACCTCGGCATCGTGAGCCTGGACGAGAGTCGGCAGTTCGTCGCGGCCGACCTGCCGGGGCTGATCGCGGGCGCGCACCTGGGCAAGGGGCTGGGGCACCAGTTCCTGCGCCACGTGGAACGCACCCGGGTGCTGCTGTTCCTGGTGGACGTGGCGTCGGCGGACCCGGCCGGCGACCTGGCGATGCTGGAGCGGGAGGTGTCGTTGCACAGCGGGGCGCTGATGGAGAAGCCGCGGCGGACGGTGCTCACCAAGGCCGACCTGCTGCCGCCCGAAGAGCGCGCCAACGCGCCCGGGCGCGCGGGGCTGCCGCAGGCACGGCTGGTCAGCGCGCATTCGGGCGAGGGACTGGGCGCGCTGCTCGAGGACCTGTGGCGCCTGGTGGAGACCGCGACCCCCGCGGAAGAAGCTCATGACTGACGGGAAGCAGGCGAGCGGGGCGGACTCGCCGGGGGCGCGGGTGTCGGCCCCCGGGGAAGCGGACCATGAGTGACGAGAAGCACCCCCAGGCCCGGACCTTCGACGCGCTGAACGCGCGCGGCCTCGCCTCGAAACGCGAGTACGTGCGCGGGCTCGAGCAGCGCCGCGACCCGGAAGCGCTCTCGCTGCTGGTCGAGTGCCTGTGCGACGAATCGTGGTACCTGCGCGACCTCGCCGAACAGGTGTTCCTGAGGCTGGGCGAGAGCACGGCCGGCCTGCTGCTGCCGCTGCTCGACACCGGGTTGTGGTTCACCCGCACCAGCGCGGCCGGCGTGCTGGGACGCCTGGCCTACGGCCCCGCGGTGCCCGGGCTGCTGCGGCTGGCCGAGGATCTGAACCGCACCGGGGCCGACGCGGCGCGCGATGCGCTGGTGGCGGTCGGGCGCGGCGGCGGCGCGGTGCGCCTGGCCCACGACCTGCACCGGCTGCCGCCCGACCGGCGCCGCCGCCGCCTGGACGAGGTGGGCGCGCGCGACCGCTCGCTCGCCGAGCGGATCGAGCGCCTGATGCGCAACGAGGAGCTGATGAGCCTCGAGGACGAGTCGCTGCTCACTGACGACAGCCCGCTGGTGCGCGCCAGCGAGGACGGCTTCGAGTGGGAAGTGCTCACCAGTCCCGCCCCCCCGAAGGGCCACGCCGCAGGCGGGCCCGCCGGAGCGGCACCGCCCGCCGGCGCGCCCGCTCCGCCCGCGGCGGGCGAAGGGGATGACGCCCGGGGCGCTTGACGCGCGGGTGCTCTACGCGCGCTTCCCGGCCGCAGCCGATCCGGCCGCCGCCTGGCGCGGCGCCGCTCCCGCCGAGCGCGCGCGCGCGGCCGGCGACGCGCGCCACCTGGCCGCGCTCGGGGTGCGCGCCCTGCTGCCCGGCGAGCCCGGCTGGCCCCGGGGTTTCTCCGACCTGCGCGATCCGCCGCGCGTGGTGTTCGCGTGCGGGCGGCTGCCGGAGCGCGGTCGCGCCGTCGCCATCGTCGGCTCGCGCGCGGCGTCGCCGTACGGCATGGCGCAGGCCCAGGCGCTGGCGTGCGACCTCGCGCGCCTCGGCTACACGGTGGTGAGCGGACTGGCGCGCGGGATCGACGCGGCGGCGCACCGCGGCGCCCTGGCGGTGGGCGGCGCCAGCGTGGGCGTGCTGGCGGGCGGGCTCGATGAGGTCACGCCGCACTACCATCGCGAGCTGGCCCGCGAGCTGTGCGTGCGCGGCGGGCTCGTGAGCGAGATCCCGGCGGGAGCGCCGCTCCACCGCGGCGGCTTCGTCGAGCGCAACCGGTTGATCGCCGCGCTCTCCTCCGCGGTGGTGGTGGTGGAGGCGGCGGCGAGGAGCGGCGCGCTCAGCACCGCGGCCGCGGCGCGCCGGCTGGGGCGCGCGCTGTTCGCGGTGCCCGGCGACGTGGACCGCCCGACCGCGCGCGGCACCCACGCGCTGCTGCGCGCCGGCGCGCGGCTGTGCGAGCGCGCGGGCGACGTGGTGCAGGCGCTCGAGGCGCCGGGGGGGAGCGGCGAGACGCCCGAGTCGCGGCTGCTGGCCGCGCTCGGTCCCACCGCGCCCACCGCCGAGTCTCTGGCGCAGGAGGCGCAGCTCGCGCTCGACCAGGCGCTCGGCGTGCTGCTCGCGCTCGAGTGGTCGGGCGCGGCGGAGGCGCTGCCCGGCCAGCGCTGGAGGCGCGCCCGGCCGTGAAGGCCTCCCACCGTATGGAGACGCTGCTGGCGCGCGCGGTGCTGGCCGCGATGGGCGCGCTGCCGTGGCGCGGCTCGCTCGCGGCGGGGGCACGGTTGGGGGACGTCACGCGCGCGTTCGGGATCCGGCGCCGCGTGGCGCGCGAGAACCTGGCGCGGGCCTTCCCGGAGAAGAGCGCGGCGGAGCGCGAGCGGATCCTGGCCGGGCATTACCGCGAGCTCGGGCGCGTGGCGGCGGAGTACGCGCGGTTGGACCGGCTGGTCCGCGCGCCCGCGGGCGAGGTGGTGGCGAGCGCCCGCGGCATCGGGCACCTCGAGGCGGCGCGCGGGCGCGGGGCCATCCTGCTGAGCGGCCACTTCTCGAACTTCGAAGTGGTGGGCGCTTCGCTGGCGCGCCTCAATCCGCTCGATTTCGTGGTGCGCCCGCTGTCGAATCCGGGAGTCGAGGCCTGGATCGCGGCGCGACGGCGCGCCGCCGGCGTCGGGTTGATCTCCGCCGACGACGGGCTGCGCGGCATCTTCCAGGCGCTGCGCGCGGGACGCTGGGTGGCGTTCCTGGCCGACCAGGATGCGCGCGGTTCCGGGGTGTTCGTGCCGTTCTTCGGCCATCCCGCCAGCACGCCGGTCGGGCCGGCGCGCCTCGCGCTCAAGCTGGGCGTGCCCATCGTGATGGGTTTCGCGCTGCGGCGGGACGACGGGCGATTCGACCTCGAGGTGGACCCGCCGCTGCCGCTGCCCGACCGGCGGGATCCCGGCGCCGCGCGCGCGCTGACGGCGCTCCACACCGCGCGGCTCGAGGAGCGCGTGCGCCGCCGCCCCGAGCTGTGGTTCTGGCTGCACCGGCGCTGGAAGACCGCGCCGCCCGCGACCGACCGCTGACGCCTGCCGGAGGAGCCGATGCACCGCTACGAGTTCCGCGTCCGCTACGGAGACACCGACCAGATGGGCTTCGCCTACTACGGGAATTACCTGCGCTGGTTCGAGATCGGCCGCGCCGAGATGCTGCGCGCGCTGGGCAAGAGCTACCGCGAGGTGGAGGAGGAGGGGCTGCGGCTGGCGGTGGTGGAGGCGCGGGTGCGCTACCTCGAGCCGGCGCGCTACGACGACCTGCTGGCAGTCGAGACCGCGGTCGAGGAGCTGGGGCGTGCCTCGGTGCGCTTCGCCTACCGCATCACGCGCGCCGGCGAGGTGCTGGCGCACGGCACGACCGCGCACTGCTTCCTGGACCCGGCGGGGAAGCCGGTGCGTCCGCCCGCGTCGCTCGCCGCGCTGCTCTCGCGCGCGCCGCGCGTATCCGGGGCGCCGCGCGGAAGCTGAGGCGCCGCGCGCTTCAGGAGCGGAAGCCGAGTCCCTTGTTCTGCTGCGCGGGGTCGCCCGGCAGCTTGATCACGCCGAACTGGCCCTCGTAGGTCTTGAGATTCTGCTCGAGCGCCAGCAGCAGTGACTTGGCGTGCTGCGGGGTCATGATGATGCGGGCGTAGACCCGGGCCTTGGGCAGTCCGGGCAGGGCGCGGGCGAAGTCGAGGATCACCTCGGACGGCGAGTGGGCGATGAAGACGAGGTTCGAGTAGATGCCCTCGGCCTCCTTCTCGCCCACCTCGATCTGGAACTGCTGAGGTGGCGGTTCTTGGCCTTTTTCCACGGGGTCGCTCCTGTTCGCACCCAAACGCCCGCGCGAACCGGGGCCGCGGCAGCGGAGGCGGCGGGCGGGGTGCCCCGGCACGTTAGGGGGCCCCTCCCTCCAGGGTCAAGCGCAAAGCCAACTTAAGCGACCGGTCGGGGCCGTGGAGCGGGCCCGGCCAGCGGCGGCGCGTCGGGCCCGCCGGTGGCACGACGCTTGCGGCCTGCACCGGTGAGGAAGCACGCCCCGCTGATCCGCCGGAGGCCCATTGAACCCGATCCTGCCACGCCGCGGCCGCGAGGCCGCGAGCCTCGACGCCTGGCCCGGCGCTGCACCCGGGCAGGTCCTCGCCATCCTCGGCCTGTTCGATCGCCTCACCGATCACGACGCGCTCGGGCGCGCGCTGGTGTCGCTGGCGGTGCATCCCGAGGGCGCGGGCTTCGCCCAGGCGTGGCTGCTGGTCTGGCGCCCGCAGCGCGGCGTGCTCGAGCTGCGGCGCGGGGCGAAGGCGGCGCGGCGTGCGGCCCCGCTCGCGGAGAGCATCGAGGTGGCACTGCGCGGGCGGCTCGAGGTCGAGCCCTCGGCGCGCGACCCCCAGGCCGGAGACCACGTGCTCACGCCCGAGCGCCTGCACGGCGCGCCGGCGCGGGTGTGGGGCGCGGGCGCGCCCGAGGGGGACGACCCGCCCGCGGGCCTGCCGTGGAGCGGCGCCGGGGTGCTGGACGCGGTGGTGCTCCAGCGCGGCGGCCGGCGCTGGGGCCTGCTGGTCGGACGCTGGGCGGCAGAGCCCGCGGAAGAACGACGCGCCGCGCTGGCGGGCATCGGGGCGCTGGCGGCGCACGCGGCCGACGCGATCGCGAGCGCGCACCAGAGCCGCCGCCGCGCGCAGCAGGCGGCGGCGCTGGCGCAGGCCGCGCGCGCCACGGTCTCGGCGCTCAATCTGGCCGAAGCGCTGCAGCTCATCGCCAAGCTGGCGGCGCAGGGCACCGCGGCGCGCGGCAGCGCGCTGTGGCTGGCCGGTGCGGAGGGCCCGCCGCGGCTCGAGGTGACCCAGGGTCCGGCGGGACGGCGCGAGCGCACCGGGCGTTCGCTCCAGCACCTGGCGGCGCAGGCGGTGGAGAGCGGGCAGGCCCGGGTGCTGGACGACGTCACCGACGAGGCGCTGCTCTCGCCCGGGGCCGCGGCCGAGCTGGGCGCGCTCGCGCTGTTCCCGTGCGTGGCGTTCGGCCGGGTGCTGGCGGCGCTCGCGGTCTACGACCCGGCCGGCGTCGAGCCGGGCGAGGCCGCGAGCTTCGACCTGGCCGACCTCGAGTTCCTCGGCGCGCTCGCCGACCTCGTCGCCTCGGCCGCCGACCAGGCGCGCCGCTTCGACGAGCTGCAGCACGCCGCTCAGCAGCGCCGCGAGCTGGCCGCGCAGTTGCGCCGCGAGGAGCGGCTGGCCGCGCTGGGCGAGCTGGCCGCGCGCATGGTGCGCGATGCGCGCAACCCGCTGGCCTCGATCGCGGCGTTCGCGCGGCGCGTGCATCGCGCGCTCGGCGCGTCCGACCCCAACCGCGAGTACCTGGAGATCGTGATCCGCGAGAGCGACCGGCTGGAGAAGCTGGCTCGGGCGAAGCGCTGGTGCGCCGCCGCGTGCGGCTCCTGAAGAAGCTGGCGCCCGACCTGCCGCAGCTGCTGCTGGACCGCGAGCGCATCCGGCGGGTGGTGGACAACGTCCTGGACAGCGCGCTCGACGCGGTGGGTGTGGGCGGGCGCATCCGGGTCGAGACGCGGCGCGCCAACCACTACGTGGTGGTGGACGTGGCGCACGACGGGCCGCGCGCGCCGGGCGAACTGCTGGAGCAGCTGTTCGTGCCGTTCGCCAGCCAGCGTCCCGGCGGGCCGGCGGTGGGCCTGGCGGTGGCGCAGCAGATCGTGCGCGCGCACGGCGGCGAGGTGCGGGTGCGCAGCGAGGGCGAGTGGAGCACGGTGTTCACCTTCACCCTGCCGGTCGCCGGGAACGAGGACCGCCGCAGCGGCGGCACCGACCGGCGCCGCCCGCGGGCGGACCGCCGCACCGACTCGACCGGGCGCTGAAGCGCAGCGCCGCGTCCGCAGGTCGCGGTGGGACCGGCAGTTGACGGCGCATCTCGGAGCGTGATAATCGTCCCCGTCCGCCAGGCTCGCCGGCGGCGGATGCCGCGCCGGGTCCGACCCGCGCCGTCCGGCCTGCCGGATTCGGGTGCGACCCTAGCTCAGTTGGTAGAGCACCGCACTGAAAATGCGGGTGTCCCCAGTTCGACTCTGGGGGGTCGCACCATTCCTATCTCACCGGGGCGTCGTCCGGACGGGATGCGGAGCGCAGGGATCGCGGCCGCCCTTCCGCCCGCGCGCCGGAGTCGCGCCGACGGGCAACTCATCGCAGAGCTGGTGTAGCTCAGCTGGTAGAGCACTTCACTCGTAATGAAGGGGTCCCCGGTTCGATTCCGGGCACCAGCTCCATCTAACTCGTTGCGACGACGCCCCGGTCAGAGACCGGGGCGAGTCGTTTTCCGGCGACTATGCCCGAAACCATGCCCAAACTATGCCCAAGAGGGCGCGAGGCCCTTCACCGACATTGAAAGCGCCGCCAGGCGGTCGCTCTCGGGATCATGCCCAGACTATGCCCAAGAGCGCGCGGATGAGCCCTTCACCGGGAATGAAGGCGCCCTTGCCGTCGCTCCCAGGACTATGCCCAGACTATGCCCAAGACCGTGCGCTGGGAGGAGCGTGTGGCAAGGAGGTGGAGCTGGGAGTAGGCTCGTCCTCGTTCGCATGAGAGTCTCTATCGGCTCGCGGACCGTATGTCAGCTTGTCGCGGGCGTTGGCGCAGGGGGCCGGCGTGGTGCAGTGGCAGCCTGAGCGCACTCGCCTCCGGGGGGGCAGCCCCCGCGCCCAGCGATTCCGGGTCGCGCACCTGCCACCCTGCGCGCAGAGCGAGGAGCAGGTCAAGAAGGAGATTGTGGAATGCGCTGGATGGTCTTTCTCGTCGCGTCGTTGGGTCTTACGACCTCCATCCCGTGGGGAGCGAGCGCTCGCGACTCGAGCGTGAATCATGGTTTTCGATCCAGTGCTCTTGAGAGCTGGACCAACGTCGTGTCCTCCGGGGCATTGCCGCCGGGCCGGCGGGATGCAGGGGTTGCATACGATTCTCAGGGCGACCGGCTTGTCGTGATTGGTGGCGGTGGCGGCGGGAGCGCTACCTGGTTGTTGAACCTCGCCGGCCTGCCAACCTGGACTTCAGTCGCCGAGGCGTCTCCTCCAAGCGTGAGCGGCGATGATCGTGCCGTCTACGACCCGGTCAACAATCGCATCATCCTTGTCACGTCCTCAATGCAAGCATGGGCTCTCGACCTCGCCAATCCAACGGCGTGGGGCCTCCTTGCGGCCGGCAGTTCACCGCCGCCACGAAGTTTCTATGCGGCCACGTACGACGCATTGCGGAATAGACTGCTCATCTTTGGCGGCGGGCCGTATACCGGTCTCTTCAACGACGTGTGGGCCCTTCCGCTTTCGGGAACATCCCAGATATGGACTCAGATCGTGGGCGCAGGTGCAGCCCCGGCGCCCAGGTGGGGTCCGGTGGCCGTCTATGACTCCGCGCGGGATAGGCTCATCATTACGTCGGGATCGCTGGACGGCGGCTATTCCGTGTCGAACGACGTATGGGCGCTCTCGCTCAGTGGAACTCCCGCCTGGACCCAGCTGGCCCCGAGCGGTTCGGCGCCCCCGAGCAGGATGCTGGCGGCGGCGATCTACGACCCAACCGTAGACCGACTACTGCTCTACGGAGGGTATGCGGGCGGGGGCGCCCTCGGTGACGTTTGGGGGTTGAGTCTGCAAGCCCCAGTGGCATGGACTCAATTGTCGCCCGCTGGTACTTCCCCGCCAGCGCGATGGTCGCTCGGTGCAGTCTACAGATCCTCCTTGGGACAGATGATCATCTTCGGCGGTGCCGTAGAAGGAGTACTCAACGACACTTGGGCCCTTCAGATCGAGCCTAAATCATTTCGCATGAATCGGAGAAGTCCGACCAGGCTGACTTGAAAGTCGTGAGACCTGCCCTGTATCTCTTGGTTTGGGTCGCATCAACAACGCCAGGAGACAGGGAGGTCTCACGATGGTTCCACGGCTGCATCT
>JACRPT010000009.1 GCA_016223045.1 Candidatus Eiseniibacteriota bacterium | reverse complement strand
GAGGTCAGTGTGCGATGCGAGCGGAGACTACGAACAGCGGGAGGAGCGCTCGGCAGGCGGCGCAGGCGACCGTCAAGCCGGAGGAGGGACCAGGAGCACCAGGCGGGAATCCAGCCTACCGCGCAGCGGTTTAGTTCAACATGGTTTTGAAGCTGTCGCCGCGGCCCGGCGTCGTGCACATTGCTCAGAGCCTGCGTCGGCCGCGGCGCAGCTTAAAACCGATCCGTTAGGCGGATTCAAGCCTTCGGGTAGGGTGCGAGATGCGCACGAACCCAGGTGGCGAGCGCCCTCTCGGACATGCGGCCTGCGGCGAGGTTCACCATGACGGTCACCACGTTCGCTTCCGAAGTCTCGAGTTCATACCCGTTGAGGCCCAGGAAGACCACCATCGCCAGAAGGGCTATGCGCTTGTTGCCGTCTCGGTACGGGTGGCTGCGGGCGAGGCCGAATCCGTAGGCCGCAGCGAGAGTCGCGAGGTCGGCCCCGCGGCTGTACTCCCAACGATGTTGGGGACGCGCCAGAGCGGATTCGAGGGCGTTCTCATCTCGAACGCCCGGCAGCCCGCCGTGGGCGCGGAGCAGGTCGACATGCACGGCGTCCAAGACGAGACGGTCCACCCACAGTGGCTCCCGCCTGCGGCGCGGCACGGGTTACTTCGCCAGCTCGCGGAGGGCGTTCCTGTACTTTCGCGCCGCCCGCGTTGCGATTGCGAGGGCGCGTTCCGTGTTGGGATCGTAAGGGGTGAGGAGGATGCCACTTTCTGTTTCCACTGCCAGCACGCGATCACCAGGGCTGAGGTGAAGCCTCTCGGCCATATCCTTCGGCAAGGTCGCTCCGATCGAGCCGCCCACCTGCCGCAAAGTCAATTCACGAGTCATCGAGCCTCCAGGGCAAAGGGCCACACCCACACGCAGGACTGTAGCACTGGAATGCTACTTGGACAAACAGCTTCGCAGAGGCCGCCCAACGCGCGGCTGAAGCTGACGGTGGGCGCTTGAAGCGCTCATGTCCTGACCGGCAGGCTGGGCCGGCGCCCGCCGCAGCCAGGCCGCGCTAGGACTCCGGCTCTCCCGAGCGCCGTAGCGCCCGCGCCTACCTCCGCCCCGAGTCTCCAGACGCGCTCTCGCGCGCCGCGGGCCTCTTCTTCCCGAACAGACCCTGCAGCAGCTCGCGGCCCTGCTTCTCGAGGTCCTTGCCGAGCTGCTTCGTGTCCACCGGCGCCACGACCTTGCCGCCCGAGTCGCGCGCCGCCAGGCCGGCGCGCAGCAGCTCGTCCCTGAGCTTCGCGCGCTGTTCGGCCAGCAGGCTCGAGGCGCGGCCGGCGAGCCGTGCGCGCATCGCCGGAGTATCGAGGCTGACGCGCGGGGCCTTCGCCGTGCCCCCCACCCTGAGGTCGAGGAGCAGGCGTCCCTTCTCGTCGCCCAGCACGCCGGCGGCGAGCGCCGCCCTGCTGCCGAGCTTCGCCGCGACCTCGGGCGGCACGGTGACGCTCACGACGTAGTCGAGCGCACCGTCGAAGCCGATGCGGCCCGACACCAGCCAGTCGCCGTTGTGGCTGCCGATGCGCACCGAGTCGGTGACCACGCGACCGCTCTCGACCCGGAACGGCAGCCTGAGGTCGCGGAAACGCAGCTCGGCGAACTGCGGCACGCAGGCGACCTGCGCGATCGCGGCGAGCACCGGGCCGCCGAGGCGCCCGTCGCTGAGCGACGCGCGCCCGATCGCGGTGAGCGTGCGTCGGACCTGGGCGGGGGCAACGCCTTCGCCGGCGAAGTCGAAGTCGGTGCTCACCGTGCCACCCAGGATCCCCTTCGCCGGGCTCCACGCCGAGAGGAACGCGTCGGCCTGCACGCTGTCGGCGCGACCCTTCACCGCGAAGCTCGGGCTGGCGGGGTCGGCGAAGCCGAGCCGCGCGCTGCCCGTGATGCGGCCGCCGTAGCCGGCGAGCGAGAACGACGGGAGCGCGAGCGCCCCGGGCTCGACCGCGACGCTCGCCGCGAGGTCCGAGACGTCGAGCTTGTCGTTCTTCAACCGCGCGACCGCGATGCGTCCGCCGCCCCGGGCGTTGAGCGCGATGGGGCCGCCGGGCCCGGGCGGCACCAGCTCGGCGAGATCCAGGTAGGGGGACGTGAAGTTGAACTCGAGAGCGGCGGGCGATGCCTGGCCGGGCTTCGAGAGGAGCGCCAGCGGGCGCGCGACATCCGCGGTCATCCGGAACGAGGACTGCCCGGCGCGGGCGCTGAAGCCGCGCACCGAAGCGTGCGCCTGGGAGAACTCGATGGCGGCCGCGATGCCCTCGACCTTCCCCGGCAGCGCGGGCGTCTCGACGCTCACGCCTTCCAGCTGCGCGCGGCCCTCGAGCGCGATGCTCCCGGGGTCCTTCGCGCGCCCGCTGCCGCGCAGGTTGAGGTCGGCGCGCCCGGCGAGCTTCGTGTCCTTCGTCGCCAGCAGGGGCGCGACCGCGGCGAGGTCCACCGCGCCCTGCACGGCGAAGCGCACCTGCGGGTCGGCGAAGCGCTGGACCTCGAGCTGCGCGCGCAGCGCCTGCCCGGCGACCCGCGCGCGCAGGTCGGCGATCTCGAGCCGGTCGGGCGCGAGCTGCGCGGTGAACGCGAGCCCTTCGACCCCGGCGGGCGCCGTGGGATAACGGAACGCTCCGTCGCTCACCGTCAGACGACCGTCGAGCGCGGGCAGCAGGCCGGGACCGACGCGCCCCGCGACATGCAGATCGAAGTCGAGCCGGCCCGAGCCGCTGATGCCGTGGAGCGCCTGTGCGTCCGCCGCCGCGAGGTAGGAGAGCAGGTCGCCCAGGTCCACGCGCTCGCCCTTCACGCGCAGGTCGAGCGTCGGCCTGGGGCCGGGCTCGAGCACGGTGCCCGACACGCCGAGCCGCGCGCGCCCGAACTCGAGCGAGAGCTTCGCCAGCGTGAGGAGCTTCCGCTCCGCGTCGAAACTCCCGTCGTGCTCGACCACCCAGGTGAGCCGGGCGAGGCCCTGGTTCAGGTCCGCGAGCCGCCGCGCCGCGAGCGGCCCCACGGCCAGGCGCGAGATCCCGGTGCGCCCGCGCGTGGCGAAGCGCGCACCGCCCGCGGCCGAGAAGCCGAGCTTCGCGTCGAGGCCGAAGAAGGTGCGCCGGCCGGCGCGCAGGTCGTCCACCAGCACCTCGCCGCCACGCACCGAGAGGTCGCTCATCTCGAGGTCCATGGGAGCCCCGCTCGGCGCCGGGCCGGAGGTGGCGAGGCTGTCGAAGTTGGTGCCGCCGTCGCCGCGCAGCACCAGGTGCAGCACCGGCTTCACCAGCGCCAGCCGCCGCACCACGAGCCGGCGTCGCAAGAGCTGCCAGGCGTCGAGGTCGAGCCGGAGCGAAGCGACCTTGAGCGCCACGCCCTCGGCGAACCCGCCCGGTTCCGCCAGCTCGAGCTGCGTGGCCCCGAGCCGCACCGGCGGCCACAGGGAGATCGAGACGTCCTCGAAGCGCGCCTCGCGCCTGAGCGAGCGCGAGAGCTGCTCGCGCAGGATGGCGCGCTGGCGTTCGGGCGGGAAGGTGACCAGGATCGCGACCCACGCCGCGGCGACCAGCAGGACGACGACGGCCAGCGCCACCCACAGCGGGCGGCGCGCGTACCAGCGGGCAGAGGTCTTCGCATTCATCGCGGAGCCGGACTATGCCACAATGGGCCGCCGAACGTGCGTCGGCGGTGAACGACCGAGGAGAGCCGCATCCATGGAACCCTTCGCCTTCACGAAGCTGCGCGAGCGCCGGCTCGTCGCGGTGATCCGCGCCCCGAGCCACGAGGCTGCGCTGGGCGCCGCGCGCGCGGTGGCCGCGGGCGGCATCCCGATCGTCGAGGTCACCTTCACCGTGCCGGACGCGCCGCGCGTCATCGCCGAGCTGGCGTCCGACCCCGGGCTGGTCGTGGGCGCCGGCACGGTGCTCACGAAAGCGCAGGCGCGCTCGGCGCTCGACGCGGGCGCAGCCTTCATCATCGCGCCCAACCTCTCGCGCGAGGTGGCGGCCGAGGCGCGCGCCGCGGGCGTGATGTTCTGCCCGGGCGCCTACACCACGAACGAGATCGTGGCCGCGCGCGACGCGGGCGCCCACGTCGTGAAGGTCTACCCGGTGGGGGTGGCCGGGGGACCGTCCTACATCCGGGTGATCCGCGACCCGCTCCCCGACATCCCGATGCTCGCCGCCGGTGGCACCACGCTCGAGAACGTCGCCGCGTTCCTCGAGGCGGGCTGCGTGGGCGTGGGACTCGGCGCCTCGCTCGCCGACCCGGCGCTGGCCGTGGCCGGACGTTTCGCCCTCATCACCGAGCGGGCGCGCGCCTTCGTGCGGCGCGTCGAGCCGACCGCGGCGGGCGCGGCAGCGGAGCCGGAGCCATGACGCGGCACGCTCCCGCCCGTCCGCGCGCGGCGCTCGCGCTCTGGCTCGCGCTGCTCCTGCTGCCCGCGCTGCTGCCCGCGCCCGCTCGCGGCGTCACCGAGGAGTTCTCGACCTTCGACGTCGAGAGCCAGGAGGAGGACGACGAGAGCCTGCTGGACCACCTGCTCACGCGAGCGCCGCGCGAGTGGCGCGAGGAGTGGCGGCGCGCGCCGCAGGCGATCCGCAGCTCGCAGGGCTGCCTCACCTCCGGCCAGTGGTTCATCGACACGGATCTCAAGGTGGTCACCACCATGGGCCGGCGCGCGCGCTTCGGCCTCGACCTGCGGCAGTCGGAGAGCGACGTCAACTCGTACCAGAACGTGGACTTCACGTTCCGCTTCCCGACGCGCGCCGGCACGGTGGGCGCGCTGTTCCGCCCGCTCGCCGACAAGGCGCGCCAGGACTTCGCGCTGATGTGGGAGGCCGGCGCCGATTCCGCGGCCTGGGACGTACAGGCTGTCTTCACCTTCGAGGACATGTTCAACAACCTCTGGGCATTCCGGCAGAGCCGCGTGGGCCAGAACTCCGAGCCCTACACGCGCCACCCGTGGGAACCGGCGCTGCGCGCGGCGGTGCGGCGACCGCGCTGGCGCGCCGAGGTCGAGGGCCGGTACCTGACGCCCTCGCGCCAGATGCTCGTCAACCTGGCACCTGCTTCCGACCGCGTGCGGACGCTGTGGGGCACATGGGCTGCGGCTTCCCTCGAGGTGGAGCTGGCCGGCATCGCGTGGGGCGCGGCGGGCTCGAACCGACAGGCCGCGAGCACCGACCGGGCGGTGGGCTCCGCCGGCGGCGACGCGCGCGACTTCCGCCGCCAGTGGACCGCCGAGGCCAGCGCGCGGCGCGCGTTCCTGCCGCGCCTCTCCGCCGAGCTGCGGTACCTCTACTCGGCGCGCGTGCAGGGCTACCGGCCGCCGCGCGCGGCGGCAGGCTTCGACGCCGTGGACCGCACGGTGCAGGCCGAGGTCCGCTGGGCGCTCGCCCCGCGGGCCACCGCGCGCCTCGGCGGGCTCTACGACCGCATCACGGTGTGGAAGCGCGGGGACACCGGCCGGTTCAGCTACGGCACGCGCAACGAGTCGCGCGCCTACGTCGGGCTGGTCGCGCGCTTCGGCCGGGTGAGCGTGGCGGGCGTCGAGGGCCTCGAGCTGGATCCCGAGATCTACCCGGTGGCGCTGCGCTACCACGACAAGGGGTTCGTGCAGCTCCAGGCCACGTTCTAGCGCCACCGGCTGCGAGTGCCGGTGGCGGGCAGGTGCCTGCGTCGGGCTCCTTCCTCCGCGGCGGCTGCTTTCCTCGGCAAGCTCTTTTCGCTGCTTCGCAGCGAAAAGCCTTGCCGCGCGCCGCCGGCCGCGAGTGCCGGTTGCGTTGTGCCGGCAACGCTTGCCACGGCCGGGCCCGGTGGGTATCGTCCCGGGGTTTACATGGCCCGGACGCGGACCTCTCCGCGCGCCGGATGCGACCCCTGCAAGGAGAGCTCAATGCGTGCGCGTTCATGGCCCGCCGTGCTGGCCCTCGCCGCCTTGCTCGCGGCGCCCGCGGCCCAGGCGGACCCCGTCGGGCGTTACGTCTATCTCAGCCCCTTCGCGGGCTACACGCTGTTCGACGGCGACTTCCGGTTCCCGCAGACCGCCCCGCTGAAGGACGCCCCCCAGTTCGGCGTGCGGCTCGGCTACCAGCGCGGTTCGCTGCTCGCGTTCGAGTTGGCCGGCGGCATGGTGCCCACCACCGACGACACGCAGGACGGTGCGAACACCTCGTTCTCGCACTTGACCGGCAATGTCGTGGTGAGCCCGTGGGCGGGCCGCATGGGCGGGCCGTTCGTGTTCCTCGGCATGGGCGGCGGGCGCTTCGACGCCACCGTACCCTCGATCACCTCGAGCGGACGCGTGCGGCAGGACCAGGGCCTGCTGGACTTCGGGGCCGGGCTCAAGCTCTGGCTCACCGACGCGGTCGGCCTGCGGCTCGAGGCGCGCAACTCGCGCTGGCTCCCGAAGGACGCGGCGGGCAGCCCGGACGTGAACCACTTCACCCTGGGCGGCGGGCTGGTGCTCGCGCTCGGCGCGAAGGCGCGCGACACCGACGACGACGGCGTCCCCGACAGCCGCGACGCGTGCGCCGACACGCCGAAGGGGGCGCGGGTGGACGCAAAGGGCTGCCCGATCGACTCGGACGGCGACGCCGTCTACGACGGCCTCGACCAGTGCGAGGGGACGCCGAAGGGCTGCAAGGTGGATGCGAAGGGCTGTTCGCTCGACGCGGACGGCGACGGCGTGTGCGACGGGCTCGACGAGTGCGCCGACACGCCGACGGGCGCCAGGGTGGACGCGAAGGGCTGCCCGATGGATTCCGACGGCGACGGCGTCTACGACGGCCTCGACCAGTGCGAGGGGACGACCAAGGGCTGCAAGGTGGACGAGAAGGGCTGCCCGGTGGACTCGGACGGTGACGGCGTGTGTGACGGGCTCGATCAGTGCGCCGACACCCCGCGGGGCCTCGAGGTGGACGTGAATGGCTGCCCGATCGAGGTGATCGAGAAGGAGACCGAGCTGCTCGACACTGGGAAGATCCGGCTGCAGGACGTGAACTTCGAGACCGGCAAGGCCGACCTCCTGCCCGGAGCCGACACCACGCTCGACGTCGTCGGCATCGTGCTCCGGCGCTGGCCGGAGCTCCGCATCGAGATCGGCGGCCACACCGATGCGCGCGGCGGCGCGGCGGACAACCGCAAGCTCTCCGAGGCGCGCGCGCAGGCGGTGCTCGATTATCTGGCGAAGAAGTTCCCCGAACTGAAGCCCGAGCAGTTCACCGTGCAGGGCTACGGCGAGGACCGGCCGATCGCGCCGAACACCACGCCCGAAGGGATGGCGAAGAACCGCCGCGTCGAGTTCGTGGTGCTCAACAAGGACGTGCTCAAGAAGGAGATCGAGCACCGCCGCCTGCTCAAGGAAGGCGAGACGGTGCCCGACAGCCTGAGGACGCCCGCGCAGCCCGACACCTCGGGCAATCGCTGAGGCGTCACCGAGACGGCGGGCCGGGGAACCCCCCCCGGCCCGCTCGCATGAGCCCGGGCCAGCCACGCGCGCGTCGAGGGCGGCGCCTCGTGGGTGGACCGGGCTCTGGTAGGATGCGCGGGTTTCGCGGGGACGGCGGGATCGCCGCCTCGCCCGGGTCCGAGCTTCGCCGGAAGGAGGCGCCATGCACACCGCCACCCGCAGCCTGAGCGCCGCCGAAGTCCAGGAGCTGGCCGAGCTCCGCCGCGACCTGCACGCCCACCCCGAGACCGCGTTCGAGGAGGTGCGCAGCGCAGCGCTGGTGGCCGGGCGCCTGCGCGCGCTCGGGCTCGAGCCGCGCACCGGCGTGGGCAGGACCGGCGTGATCGCGACCATCGGCGGCGGCCGGCCGGGGAAGACCGTGCTGCTGCGCGCCGACATGGACGCGCTCCCGATCCAGGAGGAGAACGAGGTCCCCTACCGCTCGCTCGTCGCGGGCAAGATGCACGCGTGCGGGCACGACTGCCACACCTCGATCCTGCTCGGGGTCGCGAAGCAGCTCCGGCGCGAAGCCTCATCGCTCCCTGGCGCGGTCAGGCTGTGCTTCCAGCCGGCCGAGGAGTGGGGCGGCGGTGCCGAGGCGATGATCGCGGACGGTGCGCTGGAGAGCCCGCGGCCCGACGCGGCGTTCGGGCTCCACGTGTGGCAGGACCTCGACCTCGGCAAGGTGGGCGTGACGACCGGCCCGTGGATGGCGGCGGTGGACGAGTTCAACGTGACGGTGCGCGGCGTGGGCGCGCACGCGGCGACGCCGCACCAGGGCGTGGACCCGGTGGTGTGCCTCGCGCACGTCGTCACCGCGCTCCAGACCATCGCCAGCCGCGGCGCCGACCCGCTGCTCGAGGTGGTGGTCAGCGTCACCCAGCTCAAAGCCGGCACCGCGTTCAACATCATCCCGGGCAGCGCGTGGATGAACGGCACGGTGCGCGTGTTCGACACCGGGCTGTGGAAGCAGCTCCCCGAGCGCTTCGAGAAGATCGTGCAGGGCGTGGCCGGGGCGCTCGGCTGCACCGCCGAGGTGGACTACCGGCGCCACAACCGGCCCACCGTGAACGACCCGGCGATGGCCGAGCTGGCGCGCGCCGCGGCCGCCGAGGTGGTGGGCGAGAAGAACGTGGTCACCGACATCCGCACCATGGGCGGCGAGGACTTCTCGGCGTTCCTCGCGCGGGTGCCGGGCTGCTTCGTCGCCGTCGGCTCGCGCAACGAGTCGAAGGGGCTGGTGCACGAGCACCACCACCCGCGCTTCGACGTGGACGAGGGCTGCCTCGAGATCGGCGCGGAGGTGATGCTGCGCATCGCCCGCCGGTTCCTGGGGGCGTGATGCGCTCGCGCCATCCCGCCGCTTGCGCGCTCGCCCTCGCCGCGCTGCTCGCCGGCGCCGCGCTCGCGGACTGGATGCAGCCCGACCCGAGCTACCGCGACGCGCTCCTGGAGATGCGGAGCGCGGCGCGCGACACCGTCGGGCAGCCGCCGGGCGCCGCACGGCTCGACACGCTGGCGGTGGCGCTGCTGAGGCTCGGGCGCTTCGCCGACGCGCAGGGCCTGTTCGAGCGCGTGCTCGCGGAATCGCCCGGCGACGAGGCGGCGGCGGCCGGGCTGGGCAAGCTGGCGCTGTTCCGCGACGATCGGACGCGCGCCGAGAGCCTGCTCGCGATCGCCGCAAGGACCGACCACGAGGCGCGGCTCGACCTCTACGCGCTGAGGCTCCGGCGCGGCGAATACGCCGCGGCCGCCGAGCTCGCGGAGGAGGCCGGCCAGGCCGGGCGCGCGCCGCTGCTGCGACTGCTCGCCGAGGGCGACGGGCCGTACGCCGTCACCGCCGGACCCGAGGAGGCGACGCTGTTCTTCGTCCGCAGCTACCCCGTCCCGCTGGTGCGCGTGAAGCTGAACGGCCAGAGCGTGCTGATGGCGGTGGACACCGGCGCCGGCGACCTGCTGCTCGACAACTCCGCGGCGCGGCGCTGCAAGGTGACGGTGTTTCCGGAGCAGACCACCACGTTCTGGAGCGGCTCGCACATGGCGGTGAAGAACGCGCTGGTGTCCCGGCTCGACCTCGGCGGCTTCCGCGTGGAGCGCGTGCCCGCGGGCGTGCTGTCGCTCCATCGCTGGAGCCTCGAGGTGAACCCCGTGTCCGAGCCGGTCGCGGGCGTGATCGGCCTGAACCTGCTCCGGCGCTTCAGCCCGACGCTCGACTTCGAGGCGCACCGGCTCGAGCTGCGCCGCCCCGGCCGCGTCGCGCCGGCGGCCGGCGTCGCCGGGACGCTCGCCCCGGCGGGCCGCGTGCCGTTCGAGCTGTGGGGGGAGAACGAGCTGATGGTCTACGGCTCGCTCAACGGCGGGCGGCGCATGGCGCTGGTGGTGCAGAGCGGCGTCCCGGGCTGCGGCGTGGGCGCGCCGCGGGAGGTGTTCGACGAGGTCGGCGTCAAGCCCGGCATGGTCGCCAGGGCGATGAAGGGCGCGGGCGCGTGGCTGCAGGGCCGCCCGTGGGCCCAGGTCATGGTGCCCACGGTGAGCGTGGGCCCGATCGTGCGCGACAAGGTCCCGGGCTGGTCGGGCGCGCTCGACCCCGGCGAGCTGTGGCGCCACGGCGTGCGCCGCGACGCGCTGCTCTCGAACGACTTCTTCCGCGGACAGCGCGTCACGCTCGACTGGGAGAGACGCGAGCTGGTGTTCGAGGGGGACTGAGCGGCGCGCGCGCACCGGCGCGCCGCCCAAGGACGGGGGGGCGTCTGAAGGAACCCCTCAGGCGCCTGCGCCCATCCCTGGCCTGGGCAGGCACGGACACAGACGGCACGCGGGGAATCCACCGCACGAGTCCTCTCGTCCCTCAGATTCCACTTGACGACACGGTCGGCGGGAGGGGTAGCCTCTTTGACGGAGGCGCGGGCGCATGCCGCACATAGGGCACCGGCCTCCCCCGGTGCCCCTTGCACGCCGGCCCCCCCGGCCTTCGTGGCCCGGAAGGCCAAAGACTTCAGGCGGTGGGCCGGGTGTCGTCGCTGCACTCCCTCTCCGCTCGGGTGCCAACGTGGAGGTCTGGGGCAATCAGCGTGGAGGACGCACATGCTGCCAAACGTGCTCAAGCGGGTTGATCTGCTCGTCCTGAAGAACAAGAGCGGCACGGACGCGGCCCAAGTCCCGGCCTCCGGGGCGACAGTTGGCGTCTACGAGGCCGGACCGGTCGTTTCTCAGACCGTCGTCCTGCTAGGAACTAACACCGACCCCCCACCACCGCCGTCACAGCCGATCCCCGTTTACGATCCCCGAAACGTCTCGATCGGCGACACAGTGAGGCTCGGCCCCGCCGGACTGGAACTTGGCGTTTCCGACATCCAGGGCACTGACATCTACGTGGACTATTCGCTTCCGGGCAATACGTCCGTCTCGAACCGGACCCACCTCTATGTACTGACGAAGCGAGCTTCCCTCTACGCCGATCCATACGGAATGTGTGCGATTCTTAGTTGGTGAATTGAAGCGGCTCCCACCGCTGTGGTGTGATGGCGATGGAACGTCGTCCTCACCCCCAGAAGAAAGGAGCCGTAGATGGGCAGTGTCATCCGTCGGGTGCGCAGACGCAAGCAG
>JACRPT010000008.1:27390-29782 GCA_016223045.1 Candidatus Eiseniibacteriota bacterium | reverse complement strand
CCTCGCCTTAGGGTCCGACTGACCCTGAGCGGATTGACCTTGCTCAGGAAACCTTAGTCTTTCGGCGAGCAGCGTTCTCAGCTGCTTTATCGCTACTTGTGCCGGCAGGGTCTCTTCTGTGCGCTCCAATAGTCCTTACGGTCTACCTTCGACGCGCACGGAATGCTCCTCTACCACGCACGGGGGACGCATCCCCCGTGCATACGCAGCTTCGGTACAGTGCTTGAGCCCCGTTGTATTGTCCGCGCGGAGCCACTTGACCAGTGAGCTATTACGCTTTCTTTAAAGGATGGCTGCTTCTAAGCCAACCTCCTGGCTGTCGGAGCGTCTCCACATCGTTTTCCACTGAGCACTGATTTAGGGACCTTAGCTGGCGCTCTGGGTTCTTTCCCTTTTGACGACGAAGCTTATCCCCCGCCGTCTCACTCCCGGATAGTACTCTGCGGCATTCAGAGTTTGGTTGGATTCAGTAACCGGGTAAGGCCCCTAGTCCATCCAGCGCTTTACCACCGCAGGTATTCGTCCGAGGCTGCCCCTAAAGGCATTTCGAGGAGAACGAGCTATAACGGAGTTTGATTAGCCTTTCACCCCTAGCCTGAGCTCATCCGAGCTTTTTTCAACAAACACCGGTTAGGACCTCCACGCGGTGTTACCCGCGTTTCATCCTGGCCCAGGCTAGATCATCCCGCTTCGCGTGTACGGCCCGTGACTAAACGCCCTATTCAGACTCGCTTTCGCTACGGCTCAGCACGTTGCTTCGCCTCGCCACGAACGGTAACTAGCCGGCTCATTATGCAAAAGGCACGCGGTTCCACCGGGTTGCCCCATGGTGGTTCCACTGCTTGTAGATGAACGGTTTCAGGTACTATTTCACTCCCCTTACAGGGGTGCTTTTCACCTTTCCCTCACGGTACTGGTTCACTATCGGTCGCTGAGACGTGTTTAGCCTTGGGAGGTGGTCCTCCCGAATTCCCACAGGGTTCCACGTGTCCCGTGGTACTTGGGGACCCGAATAAGGAGACGTCTCACCTTTCGCGTACGGGGCTGTCACCCTCTGTGGCCGGTCGTTCCAGACCGTTCCACTAGGCGGACGTTTTGTAACTCCTCGATCCGGTTGCAGCCGGACCACATCGGACCCCACGACCCCACGCACGCAACGCCTGCCAGCTTGGCACGTGCGAGGTTTAGGCTGTTCCGCTTTCGCTCGCCGCTACTGACGGAATCGCTTTTGCTTTCTTTTCCTCCGGGTACTGAGATGGTTCACTTCCCCGGGTTGGCTCCTCGAGGCCTATGTATTCAGCCAAGAGGTGACTGGGCATGACCCCAGCCGGGTTCCCCCATTCGGACATCCCCGGATCACAGCCTGTTTGCGGCTCCCCGAGGCTTTTCGCAGCTTACTACGTCCTTCATCGCCGCTCGGCGCCAAGGCATCCACCGTTCACCCTTTGTAGCTTGACCACACAAAACCCGAAACACTTTTGCTTCAGCGCTTGGTAAACCCGATTGAGTTGTCAAAGACCGTATCGAAGGCCCCGTAGAGCCTCGCGGCGCCTTTGAAGATGCCGCGAGGATCGACGGTGTTTCTACGCTTATCAGGCGTGCGCTCTAACCAGCTGAGCTATAGGCCCATTCAAAGAACCGCCAAGGTTCGTTTGAAAACTAAACCGAGCGTGGGTGGTCGACCTCGAAGTCGAAATGCCCCTAGGCATTTCGGTTCTCCGTTAGAAAGGAGGTGATCCAGCCGCAGGTTCTCCTACGGCTACCTTGTTACGACTTCACCCCAATCATCGACCATACCTTGGACGGCTGCCTCCTTGCGGTTAGCCCACCGGCTTCTGGTACAGCCGACTTTCGTGATGTGACGGGCGGTGTGTACAAGGCCCGGGAACGTATTCACCGCTGCCTGCTGATCAGCGATTACTAGCGATTCCGACTTCATGCAGTCGAGTTGCAGACTGCAATCCGAACTGAGACCGGTTTTTTGGGATTGCCTCCACCTCGCGGTATCGGAACCCTTTGTACCGGCCATTGTAGCACGTGTGTAGCCCCAGGCGTAAGGGCCGTGATGACTTGACGTCGTCCCCACCTTCCTCCGACTTATCATCGGCAGTCTCCTCAGAGTGCCCGGCATAACCCGCTGGTAACTAAGGACAAGGGTTGCGCTCGTTGCGGGACTTAACCCAACATCTCACGACACGAGCTGACGACAGCCATGCAGCACCTGTGCACCGGCCCCGAAGGGAAGGTGTGTTTCCACACCCGTCCGGTGCAAGTCAAGCCTGGGTAAGGTTCTTCGCGTTGCGTCGAATTAAACCACATGCTCCACCGCTTGTGCGGGCCCCCGTCAATTCCTTTGAGTTTTAGCCTTGCGGCCGTACTCCCCAGGCTGGGT
>JACRPT010000008.1:0-27385 GCA_016223045.1 Candidatus Eiseniibacteriota bacterium | reverse complement strand
CCACACCTGTCCAATGCATGTCAAGTCTGGGTAAGGTTCTTCGCGTTGCGTCGAATTAAACCACATGCTCCACCGCTTGTGCGGGCCCCCGTCAATTCCTTTGAGTTTCAACCTTGCGGCCGTACTCCCCAGGCGGAGCACTTAATGCGTTAGCTGCGGCACTGGAGGGGTCGATGCCTCCAACACCTAGTGATCACCGTTTACAGCTAGGACTACCGGGGTATCTAATCCCGTTTGCTCCCCTAGCTTTCGCGCCTCAGCGTCAGTATCGGGCCAGATGAGCGCCTTCGCCACCGGTGTTCCTCCTGATATCTACGCATTTCACCGCTACACCAGGAATTCCCTCATCCTCTCCCGTACTCAAGCCTGGCAGTTTGGGATGCAGGTCCTCGGGTGAGCCGAGGGATTTCACATCCCACTTACTTGACCGCCTACACGCCCTTTACGCCCAGTGATTCCGAACAACGCTTGCTCCCCCCGTGTTACCGCGGCTGCTGGCACGGAGTTAGCCGGAGCTTATTCGTCGAGTACCGTCAAACGACCAGATTGTTCACCTGATCGCATTTCTTCCCCGACAAAAGGAGTTTACAACCCAAGGGCCTTCATCCTCCACGCGGCGTCGCTTGGTCAGGGTTTCCCCCATTGCCAAAGCCTCTCGACTGCTGCCTCCCGTAGGAGTCTGGGCCGTATCTCAGTCCCAGTGTGGCTGACCATCCTCTCAGACCAGCTACCCATCGTCGCCTTGGTGGTCCGTTACACCGCCAACTAGCTAATGGGACGCGAAGCCATCTTCGAGCGGTAGCTTGCAAGCAGAGGCCACCTTTGACCTCAGGTCCATGCAGACCCGTGGTCTCATGCGGTATTAGCACCCCGTTGGGAGTGTTATCCCCCGCTCGAAGGCAGGTTCTTCACGCGTTACTCACCCGTTCGCCACTCTACTCGAGGGGTTACCCCCTCTTTCGCGTTCGACTTGCATGCCTAATCCACGCCGCCAGCGTTCGTTCTGAGCCAGGATCAAACTCTCCGTGGTAATAGACCGGAGATCATGCAGCCGGGCCGGAGCCCGACCACATGGATCGATTGCAAGGAATTGAAACCGACGTGCACGCCGGAACAGCGCGTGACGCCGGAGACCTCGCGCGGGCTTTCAGAAGTTCGTGCGCTATTCAGTTTTCAAAGAGCGTAGTCGTTCGTGCGCCTCTTCCTGCGGAAAAGGCGGACGGGGAATCTAGCCTCGGAACGTAGGGAAGTCAAACCGATTCTTCCTGAGGGCTCATTCCCTGCGGCAAACGCAATATAGGGGGCCGCCCGGGGCCTGTCAACCCCACCCCAGAAACCCCCCAACAGGTTGCCTCACCAAGGATTGCATCGCCACTGCGCGCCGACCGGAGCGGCCGCGGCCGGGGGCCGTCCGGGCGCCCCTGCGGCGGTCCGTGCCCGGTGATGCTCAATGTGCCAGGGGCTCGACCCGGATCATCCTGCGACCGAGCCGCAGCACGAATGGCGCGCCCAAGCGCTGGCGGTAGCCGCGGTCGCCGATCTTGACCTGGTCGATGCTCACCGCGCCCTGATCCACCGCGCGCCACGCCTCACTTCCCGACTTCGCCAGCCCCGAGCGCACGAGGAGATCCTTGATGCCCATCTCGCCTCCGCCCGACACCTGCCACACGGGCAGGTCCTCGGGGATCTCGTGCCGGCTGAACTGCGCCTCGAAGTCACGCCGGGCGCGCTCCGCGGCGGCGGCGCCGTGGTACATCGTCACCAGCCGCCCTCCGAGTCTCTTCTTCACCCCCATGGGGTTCTCGGCCGGATCCCGCAGCTCGGCCTCCACGCGCGCCAGCTCGCCGTCGTCCGCGTCGGTGACGAGCCGCCAGAACAGCGGCATCAGGGTGTCCGGGATGCTCATCACCTTCCCGAACATGTCCGCCGGCGCATCGGTCACGCCGATGTAGTTGCCGAGGCTCTTGCTCATGCGCTGGACCCCATCGAGGCCCGGCAGGATCGGCACCGTCATCACGATCTGGGGCGCCTGGCCGTGCAGCTCCTGGAACACGCGCCCGACGAGCAGGTTGAACTTCTGCTCCGTCCCGCCGAGCTCGATGTCTGCGCGGATCGCCACGGAGTCGTAGCCCTGCATGAGCGGGTAGAACAGCTCGTGCAGGCTGATCGGCTGGCTGTCCTGGAAACGCTTCGCGAAGTCGTCGCGTTCGAGGATGCGCGCGACCGTGTACTGCGCCGCCAGCCGCAGGACGTCCATGAAGGTCATGCGCGAGAACCACTCCCCGTTGCGGTGGACCTCGACCGGGAGCCGTGGTGGCGCGGGATCGCGCTCGAGCACGCGGTAGAACTGCTCGAGGTAGGTACGCGCGTGCGCCTCGACCTCGCCCTCCGACAGCTGGGGCCGCGTCTTGCTGCGCCCGCTGGGGTCGCCCACCATCCCGGTGTAGTCACCGACGATGAGCACGACCTGGTGGCCGAGATCCTGGAATTGGCGCAGCTTGCGCAGCCCGACGGTGTGTCCCAGGTGGATGTCCGGCGCGGTGGGGTCGAAACCCTGCTTGACACGCAGCGGGCGACCCTCCCGCGCGCACCTGCGCAGGCGCTCGAGCAGTTCGGTCTCGGGCAGCACCTCTTCGGTGCCGCGCATGAGGAGCGCGTGCTGCTCCTGCGGGTCGAGTGTCGGTTGCAGCTTCATGGCGACGGCCTCCTCCCGATGCGTCGCAGCGAAGGCGTCGCATTCTAGGGTGGCGCACGCGCCGCGGCAACTCCGCGTGCCCGGGTCGGACCTGATCCCGAGTGGTCCGGTCACCCGCACTCCGACCTCGCGCGGAAGGCTCGAGGCCACCTGGCTGAGACCAGGCGCCCGAAAGCCCTTGACCGTCTTCCGGCGGCCCCCCTAGGCTCGCGCGCGAAAGGAGCCTCGCGAACCTCGCCTCCATGAGACATCCCGCCGTCCGGGCAGCCAGCCGGTTCCCCTGGAAGCTGTTCTTCTCGATCGTCGTCGTTGCCGTCTTCGGCTCCGCCGGGGTCACCTTCGGCGTGGTCCAGTGGCTGCGGCGCGACCTGCCCACGCCTGAGCAGCTCACCACGGTCCAGGCGCCGGTCAAGACCACGGTCTACGACACCCGGGGCCGTGTCCTGCACGAGTTCTACAAGGAGAACCGCTCCCCGGTCCCGCTGCGGCAGATCCCGCACCATCTCGTCAACGCCACGCTTTCGACCGAGGACCGGAGCTTCTACCACCACTGGGGCGTCGACCTGTGGGGCGTCGCACGCGCCGCGGTGAACAACGCATTTCATCGCAGCGGCACCCAGGGCGGCAGCACGATCACGCAGCAGCTCGCGCGCAACCTGTTCCTCACGCACGAGCGCACTCTCACGCGGAAGCTCAAGGAGGCGGCGCTCGCGATCGAGCTGGAGCGCAACTACTCGAAGGACCAGATCCTGGAGATGTACTTCAACCAGATCTACTTCGGTGAGGGCGCGTACGGGGTCGAGGCGGCCGCCCGGACCTTCTTCGGCAAGCCGGTCCAGGAGCTGACGCTCCCCGAGTGCGCGCTCATCGCCGGCCTGCCCGCGAACCCGAGCCTCTACTCGCCGCGTCGCCGTCCGCAGGCGGCCCTGGCACGCCGCGCGAAGGTGCTGCGCAACACGCTCGCCACCCGCGCCATCACGCAGGTCGAGTACGACAGCGCCGTCCACGCCCCGCTCGGCGTCACGCCCGCCCGCTACAGCAACGACCGCGCCCCCTACTTCGTCGAGATGGTGCGGCTGCACCTGGACGAGCGCTACGGCTCGAACGCGGTCTACGAGGGCGGGCTCAAGGTCTACACCACGCTCGACATGGACCTGCAGCAGATCGCCGAGCGCGCGCTCGAGCGCCAGTTCACGGCGCTCGAGGCCGAGCTGAAGCCGAAACACAAGCGCGCGAACTACGTGGTGCCCACTGCGGAGACGGAGCGCAGCTCGCAGCGCACGCCCTACCTCCAGGGGGCCTTCGTTGCGGTCGATCCGCGCAACGGGTACGTCCGCGCCCTCATCGGCGGGCGCGAGTGGAACCACAGCAACTTCAACCGTGCGGTGCAGGCCCAGCGCCAGCCCGGCTCGGCGTTCAAGCCCTTCGTCTACACCGCGGCGACGGACAACGGCTTCAAGCCCACCGACATCATCGTGGACGAGCCGGTGTCGTTCCCGGGCGGCGAGAATGGCCAGCCCTACCAGCCGCAGAACTATGACCGCACCTTCCGCGGACCGGTCACGCTGCGCTACGCGCTCCAGCAGTCCATCAACGTGCCGACGATCAAACTCCTCCGGAAGGTCGGCGTCTCACTGGTGGCGTCGTACGCGCGCCGCATGGGGATCAGGAGCCCGCTCGGCCAGAACCTGTCGCTCGCGCTCGGCAGCAGCGAGGTCAACCTGCTCGAGCTCACGTCGGCCTACGCCGTGATCGCGAATCGCGGGATCCGCAACGACCCGCTGTTCATCCTCAAGGTCGAGGCCAGGAACGGCAACGTCCTCGAGAAGAACGCGCCGCGCCCGATGGAGGTGCTGTCCGAGGAGACCGCCGCGGTGATGACCTCGATGCTCCAGAGCGTCATGGACCACGGCACCGGGTACTCTGCGCGCGCGCGTGGCTTCACGCTGCCGGCAGCGGGCAAGACCGGCACCATGGACGAGTACATGGACGCCTGGTTCGTGGGGTTCATCCCCAGCCTGGTGGCCGGCGCGTGGGTGGGCTACGACGAGAAGCGTCCGATCGGTCCGGGGATGACCGGGGCGCGCGCCGCGCTGCCGGTCTGGACCGACTTCATGGCCGAGGCCACGCGCGGGCGCCCGGTGGAGTCGTTCCCCGAGCCGGCCGGCATGGTCTCACGCATGGTGTGCACCGAGAGCGGGATGCTCGCCACCGTCGCCTGCCCGCAGGTGACGAGCGAGACCTACAACGCGGGCTCCGAACCGACCGAGTACTGCACGGTCCACCCCGGCGCGCCGCTCGAGCCGCTCGCCCCGGACCAGCAGCCGCCGCCCGACGAGGCACCACCGCCCGACGCGGCCCGCGCGCCCACCCCCACCCGGCCGCGCTGAGCGCCACCGCGCCGCGCTCCGACGGATGCCCGATCGCGCCCACATCGCCGCCGTCATCTTCGCGCTGACCTACGTGGTGCTGGGCTTCGGGGCGCTCAGGCCGCTGCGCATCGACCGCGCGGGCGCCACGCTCGTCGGTGCCACCGCCATGGTGGCCTTCGGCGTGCTGACGCCGCAGCAGGCGGTCGCGGCGGTGGACTTCCACACGCTCGCGCTGCTGTTCGGCATGATGATCGTGGTCGCGAACCTGAGGCTGGCGGGCTTCTTCGGCTGGCTCGCCGGGCGCTCGCTGCGCTGGGCCCATGCACCGGGCACCCTGCTGGCGCTGGTCGTCGCGCTCTCGGGCGTCCTCTCGGCCCTGTTCGTGAACGACACCGTGTGCGTGCTGCTCACGCCCGTGGTGCTCGAAACCGCCCTCGCGCTGGGTCTGAGCCCGGTGCCACTCCTGCTCGCCGTGGCGATGGGCGCGAACGTCGGGAGCGTCGCCACGATCGTCGGCAACCCCCAGAACATGCTGGTCGCGAGCTTCTCGGGGATCCGCTATGGGCGCTTCGCGGCGGCGCTCGCGCCGGTCGCCCTCGTGGGCCTGGCCCTGACCGTCGTGCTCCTGCGGCTCGCGTTCCGTCGCGAGCTGGCCGGCAGGTCCGGCGCCGGGCCGCCCGTGCCGCCCGGGCGCCCGCTCCACCGCGGGCTGCTCGTGAAGTCGCTCGTCGTGACCGCGTTCCTCGTCGCCGCCCTCGCCATCGGCGTGCCGCCGGGGCTCGCCGCGCTGGGCGCTGCTTCGGCGCTCCTCGTCACCCGGCGCGTCAAGCCGGCCAAGGTCTACGCCCAGGTGGACTGGGCGCTCCTCACCATGTTCGCGGGGCTGTTCGTGGTCGTGGAGGGTGTCGAGCGCGCCGGGCTCGCGGCCCGCTGGCTCGCGCTCGTGGACCCGCAGCAGCGCGAGTCGCTCCCGGTCTTCGTGGCGGTCACCGCGGTGATCAGCAACCTGGTGAGCAACGTGCCGGCGGTGCTCGTGCTCAAGGGCTGGGCCGCGCGCTTCGCCGAGCCCTCGCACGCCTGGCTCGCGCTGGCGATGGCGAGCACGCTGGCCGGCAACCTGACGCTGGTGGGCTCGGTCGCGAACCTGATCGTGGTCGAGCAGGCGCGCCGGCATGCACGCGTCGGGTTCTGGACCTACGCGCGGGTCGGGATCCCGCTCACGCTGCTGACGCTGGCGCTCGGGACGCTCTGGCTGCTGCGCTGACTCACTCGACGCGCTCGAGCACGAGTGCCGGCGCCGCGCCCGACCCGCCGACTCGGAAGCAGGCCGCCGCGCGGGCCGCCGCGGCCGCGTCGTCGGAGGCGAGGTGCAGCTCCGCGAGGGTCTCGCCCGCCCGCACCGGCTCGCCCAGCCGCTTGCGCACCATGAGCCCGACGCGCGGGTCCACCGCGTCCTCCTTGGCGATGCGCCCGCCGCCGATCGCGACCACCAGTTCGCCGAGGCCGAAGGCGTCCACCTCCGACAGCACACCCGAGCGCTCCGCCTTCACCGCGCGCACGACCGGCGCCGCGGCCAGCCCGTCCGGCCGCTCGACGCTCGCGGTATCGCCACCCTGCGCGCGAACCAGCGCGAGGAACCGCTCCCATGCCGCGCCCGATTCGAGGGCGCGCAGCGCCGTCCCGCGCGCGACCGCGAGATCGGCCGCGGCGCCGGCAAGGGTCAGCATCGCCGCCGCCAGCTCGAGCGTGAGCTCGCGCACGTCGGCCGGCCCGCCACCGCGCAACACCTCGACGGACTCGCGCACCTCGAGCGCGTTGCCCGACGCTACGCCCAGCGGCTGGCTCATGTCGGTGACCCGCGCCGCCGCCCTGCGGCCCAGCGAGCGGGTCACGGCGATCAGCCGTCGCGCCAGGCGCCCCGCGTCCTCGCGGGTCTTCATGAACGCGCCGCTCCCGCACTTGACGTCGTAGACCAGCGCGTCCGCGCCCTCGGCCACCTTCTTGCTCACGATGCTGGGGACGATGAAGTACTCGCGCTCGACGGTGGCGGTGACGTCGCGCAGCGCGTAGATGAGGCCGTCGGCGGGCGCGAGGTCCGGCCCCTGCCCCACCATGACCACGCCGATGGCGTCGAGCTGCGCGCGCAGCGCATCGGGCGGCAGCGTCGTGCGAAAGCCCGGGATGGACTCGAGCTTGTCGAGCGTGCCGCCGGTATGGCCGAGCCCGCGCCCCGAGACCATCGGCACCAGCACGCCGCAGGAGGCCACGAGCGGGGCCAGGATGAGCGAGACCTTGTCGCCCACCCCGCCGGTCGAGTGCTTGTCCGCCGCCGGGCGCCCGAGCCCGCTCCAGTCGAACATGCGGCCCGAGTGGAGCAGCGCCAGCGTGAGCGCCTCGGTCTCGCCCTCGTCGAGGCCGTTCAGGAACGCGGCCATCAGCCAGGCGCTCACCTGGTAGTCGGGGATCTCGCGGCGCTGGCAGGCCGCGACGAAGACGCGCACGTCCTCCGCCGCGTGCCGGCGGCCGTCGCGCTTCGCCCGGATGAACTCGCGCGCGTCGAGCACCGGGATCAGTAGGCCTTCGCCGGGGCCGGCCCGGGTCCGCCCGCCGCGGCTCCCGCCTCGCCACGCACGATCTTGATGCCCGCGGAGGCGCCGATGCGCGTCGCTCCGGCCGCGACCATGGCCTTCGCGTCCTCCTGGGTGCGGATGCCGCCCGAGGCCTTGACCCCGATCTCGGGCCCTACCGTCTCGCGCAGCAGGCCGACGTCCTCGACGGTCGCCCCGCCGCCGGCGAACCCGGTCGAGGTCTTGACGAAATCCGCGCCCGCCGCCTTCGCGAGCGACGCGCCCATGATCTTCTCGTCGCGCGTGAGCAGGGAGGTCTCGAGGATCACCTTCACGACCGTGTCCCGGCCCACCGCCTGCACCACGCCGCGGATGTCCTGCTCGACCAGGGCGTAGTCCTTCGACTTGAGCGCGCCGATGTTGATGACCATGTCCACCTCCTCGGCGCCCTGCTCGACCGCGCGCCGCGCCTCGTAGGCCTTGACGTCGGGCGCGTGGGCGCCGGAGGGGAACCCGATCACCGTACACACCTTGACCCCGCTGCCGCGCAGCAGCTCGGCGCACAGCGGGACCCAAACGGGGTTCACGCACACCGAGGCGAAGCAGAACTGCGCCGCCTCGCGGCACAGCTGCTCGATGTCGCTCCGGGCGGCATCGGGCTTGAGCAGCGTGTGGTCGATGACCGAGGCGAGCCCGTCCGAGGCCGGGCAGTAGCCCGTGGTCGTGACCACGCGCGAGGCGCCCGCTTCGTGGAGGGCCCGTGTGTCCTCGGGTCCGCGCGAGGTGGAGACCCCGAACAGCCGGTAGCGCTCCGTGGTCCCGGGGTCGGCCTCCACGGCGTGCGCCGCGGTCCACGCAGCCGCGTCGCGCGGCGGCGCGGACTCGCCCGGCGGGGGCGCGCCCGCGCCGCCGCGCAGCGCCTCGATCACCCTGCGGGTGATGAGCTCGACCAGCTCGTCGCGGTCGCGGCTCATCGGGCCCTCAGCTGCCGCAGGCCGAAGGCCATCGGGAGCAGCTCAGAGAGCCGGCGCTTGAGGATGCGCCCGCGCGCGTCGCGCCAGTAGACCCACAGGTGCGGCGCGAACTCGTTGAGCACCTGGCGGCACGAGCCGCACGGCGGCGCGCCGCGTCCGTCGCGCGCGGTCACGGCGATGGCCGTGAACTCCCTCACGCCGTCGCTCACCGCCTGCCACACCGCGCTGCGCTCGGCGCAGACCGCGAGGCCGTAGGACGCGTTCTCCACGTTGCAGCCGTGGTAGACGCGCCCGTCCCTGGTGAGCAGCGCGGCGCCCACCGGGAACTTCGAGTACGGCGCGTAGGCCCGGCGCCGCGCCCGGACCGCTTCGGCCATCAGCTCGCGGGGCTTCACGCGCGCACCTCGCGCAGGAAGCTCCGGCCCGGGCCGGATGGCGCCAGCCCGAAGAGCTCGGCGAGCGTGGCGCCGACGTCGGCGAACGTGCCGCGCGTGCCGACATCGGCGCCGGCGCGCACCCGCGGGCCCGCCAGGAGCAGCGGCACGTACTCGCGCGAGTGGTCCGTGCTCGGCGTCGTGGGGTCGTTCCCGTGGTCGGCCGTGATCAGGCACATCTCGTCGCTCCTCAGGTGGGCCAGCACTTCCTCCACCCGCTCGTCGAACTCCTCCAGCGCCCGCGCGAACCCGGCCGGGTCGTTGCGGTGCCCGTACTGCTGGTCGAAGTCCACCAGGTTCGCGAACACGAGCCCGCGCCCCGGGCGGCGCGCGAGCCCGGCGAGGATGTCCTCGCCCTCGGCGTTGTCCTTCGTGTGCAGGGCCTCGGTCACGCCGCGGCCCGCGAACAGGTCGTCCACCTTCCCCACCGTCACGACCGGCTCGCCCGAGGCGACCAGCCGGTCGAGCAGCGTGCTCTCGGGCGGCGCCAGCGAGAAGTCGCGCCGGTTCGGCGTGCGCCGGTACGCGCCCGGTTCACCGACGAACGGCCGCGCGATCACGCGGCCCACCGCGTGCCCGCCGGTGAGGAGTTCCCGCGCCGCGCGGCATGCGGCGTAGAGCTCCGCGAGCGGCACCACGGCTTCGTGCGCAGCGACCTGGAAGACGCTGTCGGCCGAAGTGTACACGATGAGCCGTCCGGTGCGCCGATGCTCGGCCCCGTAGTCCCGGATGACGTCGGTGCCCGAGCCCACGAGGTTCGCCATCCAGCCGCGCCCGGTGCGCTCGCTCCAGCGGTCGAGCAGCTCGACCGGGAACCCGTGCGGGTAGGTCGGAAAGGCGCGGTCGAGCTCGAGCCCCGCGAGCTCCCAGTGCCCGGTCGTGCTGTCCTTGCCCTTCGAGCGCTCGGCCAGCCGTCCGCGCGCGCCGCGCGGGTCGGCGACCGCGCGCACGCCGGGCAGGTCGAGCAGGCGCCCGAGCCCGAGCGCCTCGAGGCGCGGGAGCCTCAGGCCTCCCGCCGACTCGGCCACGTGGAGCAGCGTGTTGCTGCCCGCATCGCCGTAGTCGGCGGCATCGGGCAGCGCGCCGATCCCCAAGCCGTCGAGCACGATCAGGAAGACGCGCACGTCAGCCCCGCTTCGCCACCGCGACGGCCTGCGCGCGCAGGCGGAAGTGGTCGGCGGCCTGTTCCACCCAGCCCGCGCGCTCGCCCACCAGCGAGGTGAGCTTGACCGGGCGCCCACCGCGCACGTAGATGCGCGTGACGCGCTTGCCGATGGTGCACATGATCTCGTAGGGCAGCGTCTCGCTCCCCTCCGCGACCTCCTCGAGCGGCAGGACTCCCCCGTCCTGCTCGCCGAAGAGCACGACGTCGTCGCCCACCCGGGCCTCGGGGAGATCCGTCAGGTCCACCATGGTGAGGTCCATGGTGACGCGCCCGACGATGGGCACGCGCCGGCCTCCCACCAGCATGTGCCCGCGGTTCGAGAGCAGCCACGAGTAGCCGTGGCCGTAGCCCACCGCGACCACCCCGGTGCGCGTGGGGCGCGCGGTGACGAAGGTGCGGCCGTAGCTCACCGGCGTCCCGGCCGGCAGATCGCGGACCTGGACGAGGCGACTCTTGAAGGACATCACCGGCCGGACCCCGTGCCCGGCGCGCGCGTTGGGCGGCAGGTGCCCGTAGGCGATGAGCCCCGGCCGCACCCAGTCGAAGCGCGCGTCGGGCAGGTTGAGCGTGCCGGCGCTGTTCGCGGCGTGGAGCCGCGGCGGGCGGATGCCGCGCGCGGCGAGCCGCTCCGCGAACGCGCGGAAGCGGCACACCTGCTCCTCCGCGAAGCCCAGGTCCCCGGCATCGGCGTCCGGGAAGTGCGTGAACAGGCTCGCGAGCCTCAGGCCCTGCATCTCTGCCAGGCGTTCGAGGAAACCCTCAGCCTCCTCCTCGCGCACGCCGGTGCGCCCCATGCCGGTGTCCACCTCGACGTGGCAGCGCACCGGCAACCCCGCGGCGAGCGCGGCGGCCGAGAGGGCGCGCGCGAAGTCGAGGTCGCACACCGTGGGCTCGAGGCGGTGGGCGACCGCTTCCGCGATCTCGCTCGGCAGCAGCGGCGAGAGCGCCACGACCGGGAGCCGGCAGCCGGCCTGGCGCAGCTGGATGCCCTCGTGGAGCGTGGCCACGCCGAGCACCTCGACGCCCTCGGCGGCCGCGGCCTCGGCCATCTCCACCGCGCCATGGCCGTAGGCGTCGGCCTTCACCACCAGCAGGATGCCGCGACCCTCACCCGCGAGCGCCTGGATCGCGCGCAGGTTGGCGGTGAAGCGGTCGAGGTCCACCTCGACCCAGGTCGAGACCGGCATCCCCATCGCAACCCTCCGCTTCCGCCCGCCGCGCGGGTCCTCGCGGCCGCGTCCCGGCGCGCCGGGACGTGAGAAGGTCGCGTAGCATAAGCACGGCACCCGGGCCACGCAAACTCCGCGAGCCGTGCGCAGCCCCGCTCGCCGCGCGGGACCGCGCCCGCCGGAGGTTCCCGGCGAGGCGCGCGCCCCGTGAGGTTCGCCGAGGCGCGCCTCGCGTCCGTTCCCAGCGACGCGCCGATCCGTCGCGCCGATTCGTCTGGACCACCGGGCGCCCGCAGGCGAGAATCCGCGGTCCGGCTCTTCATCTCACGCTCTACCCGGGAGGCTCACATGGCCGCACCCCGCACGGCGGGCATCACCGTGGTCGCGCTGCTCAACGTCCTGATCGGCCTCGCCGCCGGCGCGGGCTCGGTCCGCATGATCGCGGACGCGCTGCGCGCGTCCGGCGCGAGCCCCGGCGGCCTCGTTCCCGCGGCGGCCGGGCTCAGCATCGGCTTCGGCGCGGCGCGTCTCGCGCTGGGCGCGGGGCTGGCGGTCGCCGGCGCGGGCGTCTTCAGGGTCGCGCCCTGGGGGCGGACGTTGAGCCTGTGGGCCGCGTCGTTCTGGCTCGCGTTGAACCTCGTCGAGCCGGCCGTGCTCCACTACTCCTACGCGCAGGTGCTCATCGGCTCGATCTACCCGCTCATCCTCGCCGCCCTGTGCCTGAGCCCGGGATGGAAGCGCGCCTTCACGGCGCCCGCCGCGCCGGGCACGGTGTGACGCTGAGCCGTATGCGCGGGCCATCTGGCCCCGCGCGCGCGGCTCCGCTATCTTCCCGGACATGAACGAGCGCGAGCAGAAGGCCTTCGCCGAGCTGGTCGCCGTGTGCCGGCGGCTGCGCGGTCCCGGCGGCTGCCCCTGGGACCGCGAGCAGACGCTCGAGAGCATGACGCCCTACCTCACCGAGGAGGCCGTGGAGTCCGGCGAGGCGATCGCGTCGGGGGACCCCGGGCACGTCGCCGAAGAGCTGGGGGACCTCGCCTTCCTCGCCATCTTCTGCCTCGAGTTGCTGGGCGAGAAGGGCGGCCCCGGCCTCGCCGACGCGCTCGAGCGCGCCGCCGCGAAGCTCATCCGGCGCCATCCTCACGTCTACGGCGGCACGGAGATCGAGGACGGCGACGCCGCCTACCGCCAGTGGCAGGAGATCAAGAAGGCGGAGAAGGACGACCGGGGCGGCACCGCCTCGCTGCTGGGGGAGCAGCCGAAGGGGCTCCCCGCGCTGGTCGCGGCCTACCGGCTGCAGGAGAAGGCCGGCGCCGTCGGGTTCGACTGGCCGGACGTCTCCGGGCCGCTGGCGAAGGTGCGCGAGGAGATGGCCGAGATCGAGCGCGAGCTGGGCGGCGACACCGACCCCGCGCTCGCGCGCGAGATCGGCGACCTGCTGTTCGCCGTCGTCAACCTGGCGCGCCACCTCACCATCGACCCCGGGCGCGAGCTGCGCGCCGCCTCGCGCCGCTTCCGCGAGCGCTTCCACCACATCGAGCGCCGGCTCGCCGAGCAGGGCCGCCGGCCGAGCGAGGCCACGCTCGAGGAGATGGACGCGCTGTGGGAGGAGGCCAAGGCCCTGGCACCGCGGCCGCGCGCGCCCGGAGACGCGTCATGACCGAAGGCAGCCCCTCGCGCCAGGCCGCGCTCTTCCTCCAGCTCCTGCTGGGACTCCAGCAGAGCGGGATGATGGCGCTTGGCAAGCTCATGAACCCGCTCACGCGCAGGCTCGAGAGGAACCTCGACCTGGCGCGCGACACCATCGACACGCTGGCCGCGCTCGAGGCGCGCACCCGGGACAACCTGGAGCCCGACGAGGCGCGCGTGCTCCGCCAGGTCCTGACGGAGCTGCGGATGAACTACGTGGACGAGCTGAAGAAGAGCGGCGGGAAGGCGGAGGGCGACCCACCGGCCTCGGACTCGCCCTGACCGCAGATCCGCAGGGTCGTGCCGCCCGGGAGGCCGCGGGCACGCCGACGGCGCCCGTGCGCCATGTCCAGGTCTGTCGCACACTTGCTCGCGAAGACAGGCGATCGCGCCCGAGACCCGGGGCGGCTCGCACACGCAGGACGCGGGCCACGAGAGGACGGAGATGGGACGCTGGTTCAACTGGGACATCGTCTCGAAGTCGCTGCTCGTGCTGTTCAGCCTCGTGGTCTCGCTGGCGGCCTGCGAGGTGGCCCTGCGGACCTTCGCACCGATCTGGCAGAGGTACTACTTCACCTGGCCTCCCGGGTTGAGGCAACCCTTCAACCCCGACCCCGCGGTCCTTCCCGGCGTCCGTGGTCCGGCTCCCTTCGCCATCAACGCGGACGGCATCCGCGGCGACCCCTTCAGCCCGCGGCAGCGCTACCGCATCCTGGCGATCGGCGGGAGCACGACCGAGTGCGCCTACCTGGACAGCGCGGAGGCGTGGCCGCATCTCCTGCAGGACGATCTGAACCGGGCGCTCGGCCGTCCCGTGGTCTGGGTGGGGAACCTGGGGCGGAGCGGCAACACGACGCGCTGCAGCCGCCTCCAGGTGCGCGATCTCGTGCCCTCCTACCCGCGGATCGACGCGATCGTCCTGCTCGTCGGCGTGAACGACCTGCAGTTCCGGCTCATGGACGGCGACCACTTCCAGCCGTACCGGCAGGTCGCGGCGATGTACGACCCCACGATGAAACCCTTCTTCAAGCGCACGGAGATCTGGCGCCGGCTGCACCTGCTCAAGACCGACGTCCGACAGCGCCTTCGGCACGAGCTCCTGACCCTGGACGAGTCCGGCCATCGGATGATCCTCGCTCGCCGGCAGCGCCGGGCCGCCCGGCGCGTGCTCCGGGACCTGCCGGACCTGACGAGCGCTCTGGAGGAGTATGTCGAGAACATCCATGCGATCGTGGATGCCGCCCGGGCCCGGCACCTCCGCGCGGTCTTCCTGACCCAGCCGGCACTGTGGAGCCCCGGGCTCCCGCGCGGCCTGGACAGTCTCCTGTGGTTCGGGCGCGCGACGCTCGAGGGGGAAGGATCACGCGACTACTACTCGGTCGAAGCCCTGGCCGCAGGCATGGAGCGATACAACGACGCGCTTCGCGCGACATGCCGGTCCCGAGGCGTCGAGTGCATCGACCTCGCTGCCATGCTGCCCAGGGACACGACCGTCTTCTACGATGACTGTCACTTCAACGAGAGCGGAGCCCGCAAGGTGGCGGCGATCCTGACCGACTACTTCACTCGCTCGGGCGCGCTCTCGGGGGTCGCACTCCGGGCCAGGTAGCGCGATGTCGGTCCCGGCGGACGGGTCGCCGCCCTGCCCTCAGACCGCCTGCAGCACCGCGCACTTCAGGTAGTGCGTCTCGGGCACCGCCAGGAGCTGCGGGTGGTCGGGCGACTCGCCGGCCCATTCCACCACGCGGAACGGGCGGTGCGCGGCGCGCGCGGCCTCGAGCAGCACCTGGCGGAACAGCAGGTCGTCCAGATGGTGGCTGCACGAGCAGGTGACGAGCACGCCCTCCTCCTCGAGCAGCGCCATGGCCGCCCGGTTGAGCTCGCGGTAGGCACGCGCCCCGGCCGCGAGATGGCGGCGCGACTTGACCAGCGCGGGCGGGTCGAGGATGACGAGGCCGAAG
Organism: Candidatus Eiseniibacteriota bacterium; assembly: GCA_016223045.1. Taxonomy (GTDB): domain Bacteria; phylum Eisenbacteria; class RBG-16-71-46; order RBG-16-71-46; family RBG-16-71-46; genus JACRPT01. The sequence continues at coordinate 12,359 of JACRPT010000008.1, read as the reverse complement.
CGGCGGCCCGCGCGCTCCAGCTCCCGCACCACGTCGAACGCGTCGCCGCGGCGCAGCTCGACGCGGCCGGCGAACCCGTTCCGCTCCAGGTTGCGCGCCGCCGCCGCGAGCGCCGGCTCCGAGGAGTCCACCGCCAGCACCTCCGCCGCGCCGCCACGCGCGGCATGGAGCGACCACTCGCCCTGGTAGGTGAAGAGGTCGAGCACGCGGCGGCCGGAGGAGCGCGCTTCGGCGCGCCGGCGGTTCAGTCGCTGGTCCAGGAACAGGCCGGTCTTCTGCCCGTGGAGCAGGTCGGCCTCGACCCGGAAGCCCCCGATCGTCACCTCGACCTTCTCCGGCACCTCGCCCCACCACACGCCGCGCTCGACCGGGAGCCCCTCGAGAGCGCGCAGCGGCGAGTCCGCGGCACGCACGACGCCACGCGGCGCCAGCACCCGCTCGAGCGCCTCGCGCACCATCCCGGCGCGCGCCTCGATACCGAGCGTCAGCACCTGCACCGCGAGCACGTCGCCGTAGCGATCCACGACCAGCCCGGGCAGCTGGTCGGACTCGCCGTAGACCACGCGCACCGCCTCCTCCCCCGGCAGCACGCTCTCGCGCAGCCGCACCGCGCGCTCGATGCGCTTCGTGAAGAAGTCGGCGTCCACCTCGTCGCGCCCGCGCGTGATCAGGCGCGCGCAGATCAGGCTCACGTGGTTGTAGCAGGCGCGACCCAGGAAGGCGCCGCGGAAGTCCGTGACCTCGACCAGATCGCCGTCGGCGGGCCCGCCCTCGAGCGCGGCCACCTCGTTGCTGAAGATCCACGGGTGCCCGCCCCGGATGCGCCGGTCCTGGTTCTTGCGCAGGATCAGGCGCTTCGCAGCGGCGGCCATGGCCGGGTCAGGCGACCGCGACCGCGCGGCTCGCGAGGGCCAGCCCGATCAGGCGGTAGGTGAGCCGCGCTGCGAGGAAGTCGGATGCCACCTGCCCTGGCAGCGGCGCCAGCTCGACCACGTCGAAGCCGACGATGCGCGACCGCGCCGAGACCGCGCGCAGCAGGTCCGCGGCCTCGTACCAGTCGAGCCCGCCCGGCTCGGGCGTGCCGGTGGCGGGCAGCGCGCCGGGGTCGAGCGCATCGAGGTCGAAGGTCACGAACACCTCGTCCGTGAGCGCGGAGAGGATCGCCTGCCAGTCCCCCTCGAGCGCGCGGAAGGCGCGGGTGCTCCACATCGGGACCGGGTGCGCGGCCAGGTGCCCGGCTTCCTCCTCGCTCAGCGAGCGGATGCCGACCGAGACCGCGGGCACCAGCTCGCGGACGCGGCGCATGACGCAGGCGTGGCTGTAAGGAGAATCGAGATAGCGGTCGCGCATGTCGGCGTGCGCGTCGAGCTGGAGCACGGAGAGCTTCGGGAAGCGCGCCGCGGCCGCGCGCACCGCGCCCGCCGTGATGCTGTGCTCCCCGCCCAGCAATGCGGGCAGCTTGCCCTGCTCGAGGATCCACGCCGCCGCCTGCTCCACGCGCGCCGCCATCGCCTCGGGACCGAGCGCGGTGGGCTCGAGCTCGGGGAGCGTGTGGATGCCGGCGCGGTAGGTGGCGCCGATCTCGTCGTCCCACAGCTCCATGTTCTGCGACGCGGAGAGGATGGCTCGCGGGCCCCAGCGGGTGCCACCCTGGTAGGTCGTGCTGAAGTCGTACGGCACCGGGAGCACGACGACACGCGCGCGCTCGAGCGCGGAGAACTCCTCGTCGAGCCCGCCGAAGTTGAGCGGCAGGCCGGTCGGCCAGTCAGGAGCCTTCATGCCCTCTCCCCGCGGACGGCCTCGCCGGCCGCCCGCCCTGTCGAGACACTTCGGGCCCTGACCCGGCGCCGGCCGGACAGGGCCCTCGGTGAAAGCCTCCGCCTACGCGAGTCGCGGCACCGCGGGGCGGGCGACCCGACGGCGCTCGGCCCGGACCATCCGGGACGCGCCGTTCAGATCCTTGGGGAACTCCGTGCCGCGGTCCAGCACGTTGCATTCGACCTTGGCCATCCCGAAGACCTGCTTCATGTAGTCGGCCGAGTACTCGAGGTCGAAGCTCTTGCACGAGAAGATGTCCACGCTCACGAAGCTCTTCTCCGGGAACGTGTGGATGCTGATGTGGCTTTCGGCTATCAGGACGAAGCCCGACAGGCCCCAGTCTTCCGGCTTCAGCCCGCTGTACTTGAACACGTAGGGCGGCATGATCTTCGTCATGCCGATCTTCGAGGGGAGCTCGTCCAGGATCCGGTAGATGAGGTTCAGGTCCTGGAGCTTCTTCTTGTCGCACCCATAACCGTCCAGCATCAGGTGTGGGCCGAAGCCGATCATTTCGTCAGCCACCTCCGCGTAGCCAGCGCGATGCGCGCCTGTTCCCGAAGCCGATCCTCATCGAAGGTTACTTCTCCTCTCCCTCTCCCTCGATGCCTCCGAGGTCATCCTCTTCGTCCTCGTAGCCTTCGTCGTCGAAGTCCTCTTCGAACTCCTCGTCGAATTCCTCGTCGTCCTCGAGGTCGTCGTCCTCGAAGAGCTCGTCGTCCTCCTCGTCCTCGTCTTCGAACTCGTCGAGCTCGTCGTCCGGGATCTTGTACTCGTCGTCCCCCGGGATTCCCCGCTTCTTGATCATGGCTTCCTCGAGCACATGCCCTGGCGCGTCGCGCGCGCCGCTTCCGTTCCGGATGGTGCTTCCCGGCTGACGCGCAGCCGATGCGTCGCTGCGAACGCGGATGCGCGCCTCTCTCTGAAAAAGCACCGGCAGTATACGGAGCGACTCCCCCCCGTCAATAAGAAATCGGCCCGCTCCGGAGCCCGGCCCAGCCGTTTCTCTCGCGCCCCGGGACGCCCGCTCGCGAGAGCGGGCCCGGCGCCCGCCGAGCCGGCCGCGAGGCGGCCCCCGCGGCGCTCGTGGAGCGGCGGCGGGCCGCGGCGCTCGGTGCTGGCGGCGCGCCCGGAGAGTCCTCGGAGGAGCAGCGGAGCGCCCCTCCCGGGAGCGGGCGCGGGGCGACCGGCGTGGCGCGCCGCGTGTGGAGCGGTGCGGCGGGCGGCGCCGCGCTCGCCGCGCCCGCAGCGTCCCCGGCGGAGGAGCGGAGCACCCCCCGGGGAGCGGGCGTGGCGCGGCCGCCGTGGCGCAGCCGGCGTCCGGGCGGGATCGGCGGGGAACGGCTGCGCCGGGAGCGGGCGCGAGATCCGGGAATCGGCGGGAGAACGGGCGTCCGGGCGCCGGAAACGGCGCCGGAGAAGTGGATGGCGGGGTTGACGGGACTCGAACCCGCGACCTCCTGCGTGACAGGCAGGCGTTCTAACCAGCTGAACTACAACCCCGCTGGAACGCGGCCGGGAGGCCGGACGCGTGCCGAAAAGCCGCGGGAGAGTAAGGGCAGCGGCCGGACACTGTCAATGCACCGGTGAACACAGGGCAGGCCCGTCCGCGCACCTGCGCCCGCTCGGCGCGGATCAGTAGAGACGCTTCAGCTCGGCGCCGCGGTAGTAGTGCGCGAGGATGGCCTTCGCGTCGCGCCCCGCGCGCGCCATGCCGAGCGCTCCGGTCTGGCAGAGCCCCACGCCGTGCCCCGAGCCGGCGCCGGTCGCCACGATCGCCAGCGCGCGCCCGCTCGCCGGGTCGCGGCGCACGTCGATCTTGAAGAGGTTCGAGCGCAGGATGGCGTTCGCGTCGCCGCCACGCCGCAGCACCTGGCGGAGGGCGTAGGCCGGCACCACGATCCGCCCGGTGGTCGTGGTGACGACCAGTCGCCATACGCGGCCCGAGCGCGAGCGGGCGTCGGCCCGCACGTCCACGATCCCGCCCACGCCGCCGGGCGGCAGCGCCACCTGCAGCCGGGGCGCGAAGCGCTCCAGGTTGGCGGCCAGCTCCCCGGGCTTCCACTCCTCGTGCCAGCGGAACTGGGGCGAGGCGGCGCACCAGTCGCCGCCGCGGTCGCGGTCGCGCCCGCTGGCGAGATAGGGGAGCGGCTCGGCGGGCCAGGCTTCGGTCACGCCGGCGGTGATCCCGCCGCAGGTCGAGCAGTAGTTGGCGCGGATCGGCTGGCCGTCGGAGAGCGCTACCAGCCCGCGGGTGGCCTCGACGCACTTCGTGGCGAGCGGCCGCTCGCTCTCGAGCGGCCCGTAGACCTGGTCCTCGACCGTGCCGTAGATGTCGAAGCCCTCGGCCGCCCGCCGCCCGCGGTAGAAGAGCGTGTAGCTGCGCGCCGCGATGGCCTGGGCGCGCCCGGCCTCGAGCAGGTCGGGAGTGAGCCCGCCGATCTCGCCGGGAACCACGCCGAGGAGGTAGGTCTCGAGCGGGAGCCGGACGGCGAGCGTGAGCTTGCCGCGGGGGTTGACCATGATCTTGAGGGCGCCACGCCAGGTCCTGCCGTTCCAGCTGACGGCGGGCTCGTCCATGCCGCGACCGCCATCATCCACGACCCACGTCGTCTCGGGGCCGTATGCCGCCCAGAGACGCTCCGCCTGCCGGTCGCCCTGCCGCACGACCTCGGCGCGGCTCGTACCGGCCATCCGGACCACGAACGGCTCTCCGATCGGGTCGGAGTGATGGCCTTCGCGGTCCCGGACGCTCTGGAGCCGGACCGGGCGGAGAGGCGCGATCGCCAGGCTGTCCAGATCCCACGCCAGCCCCACGTCGATCGTCGGCTCGCGATCGAGCCGCAGCGGCGCCGGCCCCCCCGCCGGCGGCTGCTCCTGCGGCTCCTCCCCCGGCCCGGTCACCGGCGGCGGGGGCGGCACCTGCGGTCGCGGCAGCGGCGCGCACGCTGCGGCCAGCGCGGCGATCAGCGCCGCGAGCGCCAGCCGCCTCACCGCAGCGCCCCCGGCGTGATGCGCCCGAGAACCACCGCCTGCGCAGCGCCGGTCGCGCCGACCACGTTCCCGGGCCGGCCGCACAGCGTCTGGTGCGCCAGGAAGGCGAAGGCCAGCGCCTCCTTCGACTCGGGCGGCACACCCAGCTCGGCGAGCGGCCGGATCGCAAGGCCGCCGAGCCGGCGCCCCAGCGCCCGCATCAGCGTCCGATTCCTCACCCCGCCGCCGCTGGCGTAGCAGGCGTCCACCTTCCCGCGCGGGAGGATGAAGCGCTGGAGCGCGTCCGCCACCGACGCGGCGGTCAACTCGACCGCGGTGGCGAGCACGTCCTCCTCCTCGAGGCCGAGAGAGAGGCCCATGTCGCGCAACTTCACGGCGTAGCCCTCGCCGAAGTGCTCGCGCCCGGTCGAGCGCGGCGGCGGGAGCCCGAAGAACGGATCCTCGAGCAGCTCGGCGAGCAGCGCCTCGCTCGCCTCGCCCTCGGCGGCGGTCGCTCCACCCTCGTCGTGGAGCTGCTGCCCGCCCGAGCGCAGCTGCACGAGCGCGTCCAGGACCGCGTTCCCGGGCCCGGTGTCGAACGCCACGACCCGCTCGAGTCCGCCGCCGGCCGGCAGCCAGGTCAGGTTCGCCATCCCGCCCAGGTTGAGGAGCGCGCGCGATTCCTCCGCGGAGCGGAACAGCCACCAGTCGGCCAGGGGCACGAGCGGGGCGCCCTCGCCGCCCGCCGCCGTGTCGCGGGTGCGGAAGTCGGAGACCACGGGGATCCCGGTGCGCTCGGCCAGCACGGCGGCCGAACCGAGCTGGAGCGTGAGCGCCTGCCCGCCGCCGGCGTGGCGCGGGACGTGGCGCACGGTCTGGCCATGCGAGCCGACGGCATCCACGCGATCGCGGTCCACCCCGGCCCCGGCCAGCAGCTCGAACACGGCCGCGGCGTAGCGCTCGCCGAGCGCGGCGTCCAGCCGCATCAGCCGCTCGGGCTCGATCACGCGCGCGGCCGCCGCCTCGAGCACCTCGCGGCGCAGCGCCGCCTCGAGCGGGGTTTCGCGATAGGCCAGCACCTCGTGCGTGGCCTCGAGGCCGAGCCCGCGGAAGCGCACCAGCACGGCGTCCACGGCGTCGGCCGAAGTGCCGGTCATGAGGCCCACGACCAGGTGTTCGGCGCGCGCCGGGTAGTCGCGCACGGTCGCGAGCGCGTCCGGCGGCCCGGCCTTCATTTCTCGGCCCCCGCGAGCAGCCCCGAGAGGATGTGGCGCTGGAACAGCAGGAAGACCGCCAGCACCGGGAGCGAGGCCACGGTCGAACCGGCCATGAGGAAGCCCCAGTCCACGCTGTGCTCGGTCTGCGAGAGCAGCGCCAGCCCGACCGGGAGCGTCCTCAGCCGGTCGGAGTCCACGAAGATGAGCGGGAAGAGGAACGAGTTCCAGTTGGTGAGGAATGACTGGATCGCCACCACCGCCAGCACCGGCTTCATCAGCGGCAGCACCACGGCGCGGAAGATGACCCAGTCCGAGGCGCCGTCCACCCGCGCCGCCTCCTCCAGCTCGATCGGGAGCCCCAGCACGTACTGGCGCACCAGGAAGACGCTGAACGCGTCCACCGCGAAGGGGAGCACCAGTGCCGCGTAGGTGTCGAGCAGGTGGAGGCGCGCCATCACCAGGTAGAGCGGCACCATGAGCACCTGCTTCGGGAGCATGAGCGTGGCGACGATGCCGAGCGTCCAGAGTTTCTCCCCCGGCACCCGGCGGCGGCCGAGCACGTAGCCCACGGTGGCCGCGGTCGCGACATTGAGGAGCACCACCGCGGTCGCCACCGCCGCGCTGTTCAGGAGGTAGCGCCCGAGGTGGGCCGAGGCGAACAGCGCGCGATAGCTCGAGAGGTCCCACGGTCCGGCCGCGGCACGCGCGAACGAGCCGCCTGCCCGCGGGGCGAGCGAGATCGCGGCCATCCACGCGAACGGCAGGAGCATGGTGAGGAGCAGCGGCCCGAGCCACAGCCAGCGCCCGAGCGACGCGCCCCACGCCGGGGAGGCGGCCGCGCGCAGCTCCACCGCCGCCGCTCCGCCGCTCACGCCGACACCTCGACCGGGCGGCCGACCGCGCGCATCTGGAGCCAGGCCAGCGCCAGGGTCAGGACGAACAGCAGGTAGGCCAGCGCGCTCGCGTAGCCCAGGTCGAACCGGTAGAACGCCTGCTCGTAGAGGTAGTAGACCACGGTGGTGGTGCGGTGGAGCGGCCCGCCACGCGTCATCACGAACACCTCGGCGAAGATCTGGAGGCTGCGGATGGTGTTCACCACCAGCACGAACAGCAGCGTGGGCCTCAGCAGCGGCAGCGTGATGTGGACCAGCTGGTCGCGCGCCGTGGCGCCTTCGAGCCTCGCCGCCTCGTAGAGGTCGCGCGGGATGGCCTCGAGTCCGGCGAGGAAGATGACCATGTAGTAGCCGCTCGCCGACCACACGTCCATCGCCATGATCGCGGGCAGCGCGGTGTCGGGGTCGAGCAGCCACGCGGGCGTCGGCAGGTGGAGTGCGGCGAGCAGCCCGTTCAGGGACCCGTTGGGCGCGTAGAGCCCCTTGAACACCAGCGAGAGCACGACGACCGAGACCACGCTCGGCAGGAAGAACCCGGTGCGGAACAGCGACCTCCCGCGGAACGCGGGCTGCACCGCCAGCGCCAGCGCGAGCGCCAGCGCGGTGGTGAACGGGATGGTGCCCACCACGAAGAGCGCGGTGTTGCCGAGCGCCGACCAGAAGGCCGGGTCGTGCAGCGCGCGCGCGTAGTTGCCGAGCCCCACGAAGCGCGCGCCCGCCGCGCGGACCGGCGAGTAGTCGGTGAACGAGGCGAACAGCGAGAAGGCGAACGGGTAGAGACCGAACAGGCCGAACGCCAGCGCCCAGGGCGAGAGGAACGCCCACGACGTGGCCGGCGACGCCCCCCTCCCGCCCGGTCTGCGGGCCGGCGTCCCCATCCCCCTACTTCTTCCCCGCCAGCTCTTCGAGCCGGACCTGCGCGTCCTCGACCGCCTGCGCCGCGCTCTTCCGGTCGTAGAGCGCCTGCTCCACCTCGTCCTCGATCGCCGCCTCCATGTCGCCCCACATCGGGTGGTTGGGCGTGAACCGCGCGGTCTCGAACTGGCGCACGAACACCGCCTCGAGCGGGTGTGCGCGGTAGTACGCGCTGGTGTCCGCGCCGACCGTGGCGGGCTGCACGCTCTGAGCCGCCGCGGCCAGCGCGAGCGCGTTCTCGGGCCGGACCAGGAAGCGCGCCAGCTCGAGCGCGAGCTGCTTCCGCTTCGCGTCGTTGAAGCCCACCAGCACCTCGCCGCCCGCCCACGAGGCGTGCGCGCCGCGCTCGTTCGCGGGGCGCGGCACCAGCGCCACGCCGTAGCGCAGGCCGGGCGCCTCCCTCGCGATCTGCCTGAACAGCCAGGCGCCGGAGACCTCGAGGCCGAGCCGGCCCTCCTTGAACTCGCGGTCGAGCGCGTCCTGCTGCGCGGTCATGCCCGCGCGGCGCAGGCCGAGGTAGAACTCGAGCGCCTCGCGGCTCGCGGGCGAGTCGAACGCGGCGTGCCTGAGGTCCTCGGAGAGGATCTCGCCGCCGTTGCCCCACGCGAACGGCAGGAACTTCTTCGAAAGCACGTAGCGCTCGCCGGCCTGCACGCCGTAGCCGTGCACGCCGTGGCCGAGCCGCTGGATCGCGGCCGCGGCGCGCTGCAGCTCGACCCAGGTCTCGGGCGGCCGGGTCGAGTCCAGGCGCGCCCGCGCGAACAGCTCCCGGTTGTAGAACAGCGCGCGCGTCCCCAGCACCCACGGCACGCCGTAGATGGCGTCGCCCACCGTGCACAGCTCCCAGCCGCGCAGCGCGGGCCTGAGGTCCGCCACGCCCGCGCTCCAGTCGGCGAGCCTCCCTCCCGCGAGCAGGCGCGGCATCCAGGTCGAGCCGATCTCGCACAGGTCCGGCACCGTGCCAGCCGCGACCGCGGCCGTGATCTTCTCCTGGCCGCTCTGCCAGGTGAGCTGCTCCATGCGCACCTTCACGCCCGGGTGCTCGCGTTCGAATCCCTCCAGCAGCGGGGTCACCACCTCGGCCGGCCAGAACTGCCAGAACACGACCTCCTCGGCCAGCTTCTTCGCCGGCGCGCACGACAGCGCCGCGGCGAGCGCGACCGCCATCCACCCCGCGAGACGCCTCACGAGGCCCCCTCCAGCGCGGCCCGGACGAAGCCCCCGGCGCGCGCGAGCCGGGCCTCGGCCTCCGCGCGCGGGCAACGGAGCCTGAGCATGACGATGGCGGTTTTCACGCTCCTGCCGGCCTCCTCGACGGCGCGCGTCGCCGTCGCGTGGTCCACCCCGGCCACGGTCATCACGGTGCGGCGGCTGCGCTCGACCAGCTTCTCGCTCGTGGCCATGAGGTCCACCATCATGTTCTCGTAGACCTTTCCCATGCGCACGAACGCGGCGGTGGTGATCATGTTGAGCACCAGCTTCTGCGCGGTGCCGGACTTCATGCGCGTCGAGCCCATGACCGCTTCGGGTCCCACTTCGGGGCAGATCGCCACGTCCACGTCGAGGGCGAACTCGGCGCGCGGCGTGCACGTGACGCAGGCGGTGCGCGCCCCCAGCGCGCGCGCCTTCGCCAGCGCCGCCACCACGAACGGCGTGCGCCGGCTCGCGGCCAGGCCGATCACGGTGTCCCGCGCGCCCACGCCGCGCTCCACCATCGCCTGCTCGCCCTCCGCGGCGCGGTCCTCGGCGCCCTCCACCGCGCGCAGCAGCGCGCCGTGGCCGCCGGCGATCACGCCCTGCACCATCCCGGGGTCGGAGCCGAACGTCGGCGGGCACTCCGAGGCGTCGAGCACGCCGAGCCGGCCGCTGGTGCCCGCTCCCGCGTAGATCAGGCGCCCGCCCTCGCGGAAGGAGGCCACCACCAGCTCGACCGCGCGCGCGATGTGGGGCAGCTCGCGGGCCACCGCGTCCGGCACGGTGCGGTCCTCGGCCGCGATGCGCCCGAGGATCCCGGGGATGTCGAGGGTGTCGAGGTCGAGCGTGCGCGGGTTGCGCTGCTCGGTGGCGAGGCGGGCGAACTCCTCGAAGCGGGAACGGTCGTCCATGCGCGGAGCGGTTCCTGTGGGGCGAGGCGGCGTCTTCCGTGAACGCTGCAGGATGCCACGCGGCGGAAAGCCGGCGCAAGGAAGACCGGGCGCCGGCACGCGGCGGGAGCGGCGCGAGGACGCAGGCGCCGGGGTCCGCCTTGACGCGCGTCCGGTGCGCCGCCTAGCGTCACGCCGTGCCTGAGCTGCCCGAGGTCGAGACCGTGCGCCGCATGCTGGAGGCCACCGTGCGCGGGCGCACCATCCGCGCGGTGACGCTCTCGGGGCTCAGGCTGCGCGAGCCGGTCGCGCCTTCGCTCCCGCGCCGCCTGCGCGGGCGCACCATCGCGGGGCTCGGGCGCACCGGGAAGTACCTGCTCGTGGACCTCGACGGCGGGCTCACCCTGCTCTCCCACCTCGGCATGAGCGGGCGCTGGCTCTTCTTCCCCGCCGCGCCGCCGGACGCGCTGGAGCACGTCCACGCACGTCTCGCGTTCACGGACGGCGCGCAGCTCTGGTTCCAGGACACGCGCCGCTTCGGACTGCTGCGACTGGTGCGCACCGCGGCGCTCGCGCGCGACCCGGCGCTCGCGGCGCTCGGCCCCGACGCGGTCGCGGAGCCGCCCACGGGCGCGACCCTGCACGGTCTCGCGCGCGGCGCGACGCCGGCCGTGAAGAGCTTCCTGCTCGACCAGCGCCGCATCGCCGGCCTCGGGAACATCTACGCGAGCGAGATCCTCCACCGCGCGGGCGTGGACCCGCGCCGCCGCGCCGGGTCGCTCGGTGCGGACGAGTGGGAGCGCGTGGCCGGGGCGGTCCGCGCCGTGCTCGGAGAGGCGATCGGGCTCATGGGCACGACCTTCAGCATGTACCGCACGGTGTGGGGCGAGCCCGGAGGCTTCGGCGAGCGGCTGCGGGTCTACGACCGGGCCGGCGCGCCCTGCCGCGCCTGCGGCACGCCCGTCCGGCGCATCGTGCAGGGCCAGCGCTCGACCTTCTACTGCCCGGCCTGCCAGCCGCGATCCCGGCCCCGCGGCCGGGCCCGCTCCGCCGGCACCGGCACTTCCTGAGCAGGGCCGGACCCGTTCCACCGGCGCCCGCACTCCCCGGGACGCGCCGGACCCGCGAATCCGGCGGGTTTCGGCGCGTCCGCAGGTTTCTTGCATTCTCCATTGCCGAGCGCGCCTTCGCCCCCTAACCTGTGTGGCGCTGTCCCGTCCGCCGGGCCGTGCGCGGGATCGCCGGCATCGGCCCCGGCTCGCACCATGAGCACCATCCATCCACCTCTGGAGGGTTCGTGACGTTCGCTTCCCTGGGGCTTCCCCCGGTCATCCTCAAGGGCATCCGTGCCGCAGGGCTCACCGAACCCACCGCCATCCAGAGCAAGTCCATCCCGACCATCCTGCAGGGCAACGACCTGATCGGGGCGGCGCCCAGCGGCTCGGGGAAGACGGGCGCCTACCTGATCCCGATCCTGGCGCGGCTGCTCGACAGCTCGACGCGCCTGCGCGCGCTCATCCTGGTGCCCACGCGCGAGCTGGCGGCGTACGTCGAGACCCGCACCCGCGACTACGCCCGGTACACCGAGCTCGAGGTCGGGGTCGTGTTCACCGGCGCTCCACTCCCGGCGCAGGAGCGGATGCTGCGCGAGCAGGAGGTGGACATCCTGGTGGCGACCCCGGGGCGGCTGCTCGAGCTCTACGAGCGCAAGTGCCTCAACCTCGAGAATATCGAGATCCTGGTGCTCGAGGAGGCCGACCGCATGGTGGCGCTGGGCCTGGGCCCCGACCTCCGCAAGCTCCTCAAGCTGCTCCCCGAGACCCGGCAGACGCTGATGTTCACCATGACGCTGCCGCCGGAGCTCAACCGGCTGGCCAAGGAGGCGCTCATCGAGCCGGTGCGGGTGGACCTCGCGCCGAGCGCGCGCACCGGATCGAACACGCGGCAGGTCATCTACCCGGTCCCGCGCGACCTCAAGCCCGACCTGCTCAACGAGATCCTCCCGCCGGTGACGAGCGTGCGCGGCACGGCGATGTTCGCGCGCACGCGCTACGGCGCGGAGCGGCTGGCGCGCCAGCTCCAGCGGCGCGGCTACGTCGTGGCGGTGCTGGACGAGCACCCCAGCCAGGGCGAGCGCGAGCAGGCACTCGAGGACCTGCGGCGCGGCAAGGTGCAGATCCTCGTCGCCAGCGACGCGGCCGGACGCAGCCTCGACATGGCGGGCGTGGCGCACGCCATCAACTTCGACATGCCCCAGACGCCCGAGGACTACGCGCACCGGCTCGGCCGGCTCGGCAGCACGGACGCGCCGGCGGACGTCTTCACGCTCATGAGCCCCGAGGAACAGAAGGACGTGGCCGGGATCGAGCGCCTGCTCGGGCGTACCATCGAGCGCTCGTTCTGGCCGGGCTTCGACTACGGGATGCGGCCGCGCGAGATCAAGCAGGCGGTGAGCTACGAGG
>JACRPT010000016.1 GCA_016223045.1 Candidatus Eiseniibacteriota bacterium | reverse complement strand
ATGCAGCCGTGGAACCATCGTGAGACCTCCCTGTCTCCTGGCGTTGTTGATGCGACCCAAACCAAGAGATACAGGGCAGGTCTCACGACTTTCAAGTCAGCCTGGTCGGACTTCTCCGATTCATGCGAAATGATTTAGTCCTCGAGGCGGACGATGTCGAGGTCTTTCTGGCAGGTCATTCTGGCAGGCGGGGGTGTGGCGACCGCGACCGGATTCGCAGCGGCAATCTCGGTGGCAGCGAGCAGTGCCGGTTCCGGCTCGCGCCGGTCCCGCACCGGCAGGCTGCCCGCCCCGGGCGAATGAGAGCCCCTACTCCCTCGCCGCGGCGGGCTGCTCGATCCGCGGCATGGCGCGCACTCCGGAGATCCGGCGCCGCCACACCGGATCGAATCGGGACTGATGGGTGCCGGCGCTCACGGCCGCGTGATAGAAGGTCTCGGGCGTGTCCACGATGCCGCAGTGCTTGAGGTCGCTGAAGAAGACCAGGTTGCCGAAGTTCCAGCGGTCGCCCTCGGCCACCTTCGGCAGGCACATGTAGTACTTCCGGGCCGTGGTGCGCTTGATGAGGATGCCGTTCTCGCTCATCACCCGCCACACGAACCCGGAGCAGTCGAAGCTCTTGAGCCCGCATGCGCCCCAGACGTAGGGACGCTTGAGGTGGAGCGCGATGGTGGCGCGGACGGCGGCCTCGGCCGCGGCGGAAAGGCCCGGGGAGGAGTCCGGCGCCGCCGCTCCCTCGCCCCGCGGCTCCTTCGCGAACGCGGCGCCCGTGAGGAGCGCCAGCGCGAGTGCCAGCGCGGTCACCCCGGCTGGCGCCATCACCCGCGGTCGAGTCGGCGGCAGTGCGCCGGGGCGCAGCGTCACTTGACCGCGCTCCCCAGCAGGATGCCGAGCCCGATGAAGAGCCCGGCGAGGAAGATCGCCACCGAGCGGTTGTCCGCCTTGAGCTGATCCGCGAACTGCACCCCCGGCGTGAGCCAGTCGAAGATCTTGTAGGCGAGGACGAAACCCACGAGGCCGACGACCAGCGAGATCAGGATCGACAGCAGGTAGTTCTGCAGGTCCACGCATTCCTCCCCGGGGTTTCGCCGGCGCTCCACTGCTCGATCGGATTCTCGAGATTCTGCCCCCTGGCACCGTCCAGCGCCTGTGCCAGTGCCCTGCGAGCCTAAACCACGGCCTGCGTGTTGTCGCCCGGGAACGTGGCCGCCCGCGCCAGTTCCACTCGGGGCCGGTGGGGCGGCGGGTGTACGATTCTTCGCGCGAGTCGTGCTGGAGCGAGTCCTCCACCGACGTTGGTCGCACACCGGGAACGAAAGGGAGTGATCCATGCGCTCTTCCCTGCTATGCGGGGCCCTGGCTCTCGGGGCCTGCCTGATTCTCTGTGCCGCCGCTGCGCCTTCCCGCGCGGACTGGCCGCCGACGGGGGCGCCGGTGGCGCCGGCCCTTCTGGACTGGCAGTACCCGTTCACCGCGGCCTCGGATGGCGCGGGCGGGATCTTCGTGTGCTGGTCCAGTTCCAGGCTCTTCGCCTCGCGCATCACGAGCCACGGCGATCTTGCGCCGGGATGGCCCGAAGCAGGCTTGCGCTACGGGGGCGACCCCCAGTACCTGTACAGGCACATCACCAACCTCCCTGATGCTTCGGGCGGGACGTTCGTGGTGTTCAATGCGAAGGACTGCGTCGCGCACTGCGGAGCCGATCCGTCGGAACGCCGGGTGCTGCGACTGACGGGTGAAGGCGCACCGAGCGACGGCTGGCCCGCGCGCGGTGTGCCCGTGGGCGGTGGTCTCGGGCCGGTCGGCTTCGGCGGGGGCGACGCCGGCATGACCGCTGCGATCCCCGACGGGCGGGGCGGGTTGATCGTCGCCTGGGGGCGCCACGTCGGGTGGCATCGTGGAGACCCGGTCGAGTTGCGCGTCCAACGGATGGACGGCAGTGGGAACCACCTCTGGGGCGACTCGGGCCGGGTGGTCCGAACCGCCACACTCCGATTCCCGCTCCATGCCGTCGCCCCCGACGAACGGGGCGGTGCGATCCTCGTCTGGCTCGATGAACGGGGCCCGCACCTCTACGCGCAGCGTCTGTCGCCCGAGGGAGCGCCGCTCTGGGCCGTAAACGGCATCCCGCTCGCATCGGACAGCGTCGTGGCCTTCATGCGACCCGTGGCGATCGAAGACGGGTCGCGTGGCGCGTTCGTGACGTGGTTCGGCGCCACCGGGCGGGACACGGGGCTCTTCGCGATCCGCGTGACAGCGGGGGGCGGGCTGCCATGGCGCGGACCCCTGCGTGTGCTCGCCGCATCGTCGGGGATCGACTGGGTCCAGTTGGTGCCGGCGCGAAACGGGGACGCGCTCCTCGCGTGGCGCGACGCGCGCGTGCCCGGGAACGAGACGATTCACGCCCAGCGCATCAGTCACGGCGGCAAGCTCGAGTGGAGCCCCGGCGGCCTGCCCGTGTGCACGGCGCCCGGGCACAAGGACTACCTTGCCGTCGCCTCGGATGATCAAGACGGGGCCTACCTCGCATGGGGCGACACGCGGCCCGCGGGCGAGGTATTCGCCACGCACCTCGACCGCCGGGGGAACACGGTGTCAGGCTGGGACCTCGACGGCACGCCGGTCTGTCCTCCCGTCGCGGCGGTGTGGGAGGTGAAGCTCGTGAACGACGCCGCAGGCAATGCCGTCGTGGCGTGGACGGATGAACGGATTCCGACCAGCGGATACCCGTTGCGCGTGACGCAGGCCATGAGGCTTCTCCCGCACGGTCCGGCGGCGCGTGCGCCCGATGCGGTGGCAGAGAGCCCGAAGCAGCGGGCAATGCCGAACGATGGCAGGGCCGTCCCCATCGCTCGCTTCGCGCTGCGTGGAATGAGCCCGAACCCGGGCGCGCGCGCCGGCCTCATGCGATTCTCGCTGCCGGACGCCGCGCCCTCGAGGTTGGAGCTCTTCGACATGGCTGGTCGGAGGCTCTGGTCCCGCGAGGTGGGGCGCCTCGGGGCAGGCGAGCATGCCGTCCGCCTCGCCGACGGGGCATGGCTCCCGCCGGGGATCTACCTGGCGAGGCTTGTTCGGGGTGAGATGGTGGCATCGGCGCGCCTGGCGATCGTCAGGTAACAGGAGCCGCCTGGTCACGCGCCCCCTCGGGCCCGGGCCAGACCATCGAGTCGTTCGCGCCATCACCGCGACGGCTCGGACGCCTCCAGCATCAGCCCGCCCAGGTCATTTGGGTGCAGGGATGCGATCCGGTTTGCGCGCGCCCTGCGCCCGGGGTGCGCCGTTGACCGTCTGAGAGCCGGTCTCGCGCACGCGCCAGCATGGCGGCCACGTCGGGCATGTCGAGGTCCCCGTCGTTGGGCTCTGAGTTCCGTCGCCAAGTCGGCCGGACGGCGCATGACTTCCCGCGGCGTGTGGCGTCCCCAACGGGATTCGAAGACAGGCCTGCGCCCAGACGAACGTCGCAAACCGTCGGTCAATCGCGCAAAGACAACGGCTTGCCCGAGAAGCCAGGCGACGGGAACCGACGGGAGTAGACGGTTCCCGACGATGGTTCGGGGACAATCCGGGGACAGCGCCGGCGACGGTAGCGTGGCGAAGTGTTGACAGAACTGGATAAACGTCTACGATTCGCCACATGCATACGGCTACGGATCGCGACCGCACGCTGAGGCTGGCGCGCCGCCATCAGGGTGTCCGATCGCGCGAGCTTGCGGAGCGGGGAATCCACCGGCAGGTGCTGAGTCGCCTCGTCGCCGCGGGAGAACTCGAGCGTGTCGCCCGCGGCCTGTACCGGATCCCCGAAAGCCCGTTCACCGAGAATCACGGCCTCGCCGTCGCCAGTGCTGCGGTGTCGAACGGCGTCATCTGCCTGCTCTCCGCCCTGCGATTCCACCGCATCGGAACGCAACTCCCGTCGCAGGTCTGGATCGCGATTGACCGCCGTGCCCGACGCCCGGCCCTCAAGTACCCACCGCTGCGAGTCGTCCGATTCACGGGGGCGGCGCTCAGCGAGGGCGTGGGCTCCCATCGGCTGGAGGGGCAGACCGTGCGGGTCTATGGCGTCGCGAAGACGCTGGCCGACTGCTTCAAGTACCGGCACAAGATCGGGCTCGACGTCGCGCTCGAGGCGTTGCGCGAGGCATGGCGCGGGCGACGTTTCACGATGGATGAACTCGATCGTTTCGCCGGCATCTGCCGCGTGCGGCGTGTGATACGACCCTACCTTGAAGCATTGACTGGATGAGCGACCCGCGCGATGGCCTCGCCCGGTCGGTGCAGGTTCGGCTCGCCCGGCACGCGCGCACGATTGGCGTCGATCCGAACCTGGTGCTGACGCGCTACGCCGTCGAGCGATTCCTCTACCGGCTTTCGCGATCGGCCCATGCCGAACGGTTCGTACTGAAGGGTGCGTTGCTGATGCTCGTCTGGCTTGGGGAGACCTTGCGCCCGACGAGCGACGCCGATCTGCTGGGCATCGGCGAGCTGTCGGAGGAGTCGTTGGCTCGCGTCCTGAGGGATGTCGCCGCGCAGGAGGTCGAGCCTGACGCCGTGGACTTCATCGGCGATTCGGTGCGCGTTGAACCGATCCGGGTTGAAGACGACTACGGTGGCTGGCGCGCGACCATCCAGGCTCGGGTGGGGGCCGCGCGGCTGACGGTCCAGGTGGACATCGGGATCGGGGATGCGGTAACGCCGGCCCCAGAGTGGCTGGAATACCCGGGGCTACTGGACCTGCCGCGCCCGCGATTGCGCGCCTATCCGCGCGAGAGCGTGGCCGCGGAGAAGTTGCACGCCATCGTCCTGTTCGGGGCCCGGAACAGCCGGATGAAGGACTACTTCGACCTGCATGCGCTGGCACGGGAAGGCGCGGTGGACGCCGCCGTGCTCGGCGAAGCGATCGCCGCGACGTTCACGCGACGTACGACCGAGGTGCCCAACGGTGTGCCGCTGGGTCTGCGGGACGAGTTTGCACGCGATCCGTCAACGGAGGCGCAGTGGAAGGCGTTCCTCGCCAGGAACAGGATCCAGGCACCGCCTCTCGGGGCGGTCGTTCGAGAGATCAGGGACTTTTCGCTCGAGCCCATGCAACTGGCGCGAATCAAGACGACGCAGGCAGGCTAACCACAAATCCTCGGAGCCATGAATCCCCTTCAGTCATGCTTCGTCCTGAAGTCGCTGGTGATTCTCCAGGTCGCCGCGGTGGCTGCGGGTACCGTGTCGAGTCCGCAGACTGAGACACTCTGGCGCGGGGCCTTTGAAGGCGATTCGCTGTACGTGCGGGCCTCGTGGATACCGACGGCGGGCTCGTCGTCATGTTTCGCGTTCATGGGCGGCAACCTCCTGGACTCGACTGAGGTCCGTCCCAAGTACCTCGACTATCGGATCGAGGACGCGCGCGCTCGGATGCTGATACGCGACGAGGTCTCCGGCGAGGACTTCGGCGTCTGCGTCGATGGCCTCTTCGTTCAATCTGCTTCTTGGAGGGACGGACTGGTCGTTACCATCACCGCTAACGGTTGGGGTTGTGAGCCCGCGGGAGACTGCGACCTGAAGCGCCATATCTACATCCCAAGGGCCGGTCAGATCGCCAGGAGCGAGTGGACAGCCATGTCCTGGGACGCCACGAGCGCCGGTTTGATCGACGGCGAGGTCGATGATGGTTGCCTCACGTATTTCATGACGCTCGGACCCGAAGTGGAGGACTCGACGATCGTGTTTGCCCCGACATTCTCGTCCGAGGTGAGAGAGGGCGACGTGCAGGAAAGACCCGTCTCGGATGATGTGTCCGATCGCTGCAGGCGTTGGGGGGCCGCCCGCAAGCCGATGCGAGTCGACTTGTTCTCGGCTCCGAATGGCGGTTCGCCGACGCAGAAGCTCGTCCGGGCAGAAGACCGGATCGAAATCGTGTCCGTCGCCGTTCGTGCAGATCGTGTGGCGAGCGGAGCGCTGCGCCCGGTCATCTTCCTCGTGGGTGTAGACCTGAACGGGCTACGAGCATTCATGTCCCGCCCCACGTTGAGGAAGCTGGGGTTCGAGCTTCTCTAGTGGCGCCCATGCGGGGGGACGCCGCCGGCGGGGAAGTGAGGGCGTCATTGGCGTCCCCAACGGGATTCGAACCCGTGTCGCCGCCGTGAAAGGGCGGTGTCCTGGGCCTCTAGACGATGGGGACGCGTGAGGCGGAAGGGTGCGACAACTTAGACGCACCCCGGCGGCTTGGCAAGGTGAGGGCGACAGGTGCGATGCGAGCGCGACGCCGGAGGGATTGTGGCGCCCGCGCGGCCAAGATGCTGAGGGTTTCTGACGCCCGGGCGGGGGCGCGGCTCAGGGTTTCTGCCGGCGGCGCGGGACGACGCGGGCTTCGTCCACCAGGCCGCGACCGATGAGATCGCTCGCGGTGCGCTCGGCGGCGTCGCGGCTCGGGAAGGCGCCCATCACCACCGCGTACATCGCGACGCTGTCCTGGTGCACCGTGAGCAAGCGGCCGGGCAGCTGCGTCACGCCGGCGAGACGCACGCGCTCGGCCTCGGCGCGCCGCTCGTCGAGGTAGGTGCCGACCGAGAGCGCGAAGAGTCGCACCGGAACCGCGGCCACCGGCTTCGGCGCCTCGCCTTCGGGCGCTCGCGGGACGCTCGTTTCCGTCGTCACAGGCACCGGCGATGGCACGACCGCGGCCGACTCGCGCGTCGCCGCCACGGTCGGGACCGTCGCCACCGCGGGCTGCGCGACCTGGTGCGTGGGCGCGGCGCTCGCCGCGGTGGTCGCCGGTCGAGCCGGCGTGCGTCGCTGCGACCACGGGCCGAAACGCTGGAGGAGCAGCGCACCCACCGCGAGGACCGCGATCACGGCGGCCGCGGCGAACCAGCGCGGCGCAGCGCTCGTGACCCCTTCCTGCTGCGGCTCGTCCTCCCACGCGAGCTTCTCGCGCAGCCTGGGTGGCAGCGTGGAGGCGGGCACGACCGCGCGGTCAGGCGCCCCGAGCGGCTCGGGCGCAGGGGCGGACACGGGCTCGGGCGCCGCGGCGGACGCCGGCTCGGGCGCGGCAGCCTCGGCGGGCTCGGATGGTGCGCCGGCGGACTCGCGCACAGCAGCGGCCGTCGGTCCGGGCGCGGCTGTGGCAGGCGGCGCTGTCGCCCCCGCGCCGGGATGGTGTCGCGGACTCACGGGCGCGGGCGGCGCTGTCGCCCCCGCGCCGGGCTCGGACCGCTCGGCCTCTTCTGCGTGCGGGCTCGGCGCCGGTGCTGTCGCTCCGCCCGCGTCCTTCCTTTCGTGGGCCTTGACCAGCGACGCGACCCAGGATTCCCACTCTGCCTCTTCCTCGGCGGATGGTGGGGACTCCTCGGACTGCGGAATCCCGGGCTCGGGAGTGACGGGTGCGGGCGTACAAGGCGGCGCGGGCGGCGGCGCCGACGCGGCGGACGGCGCAGGCGCCGACGGCGGCGGCGGCGCTGCGGCGACGGGCGGTGCCGTCGCGGGCCGTGTGGCCTCAGCAAGAGGTGGCGGGGCCGGCGCTGGCGTGGGCGCCGGCGTCGGTGCAGTCGCGGCAGACGGAGCGGCCACGGGCGCTGACGCAGGCGTCTCCGCGGTCGCGGTGCCCTGCGCCGCTCCTGGCATCACGCTCTCGAAGCGGATCGCGCCCGCGGCGCTGCGCACGTGCTCGGGCCGCACGCAGGGCGCGTCCTCGACGAACGCATCGATCATGGCCTGCGAGCAGAGCTGGTTGATCTCGCGCGGGATGCCGTGGCTGAGCCGATACACCTCGGCGCAGGTCTCGGGCGGGAAGATCTTCGGTGCGTAGCCGCCCGAGACGGTGACGCGGTGATGGATGTAGCGCGCGGTGTCGTCGGCGCTCAGCGGCCTGAGCCGGTAGTGCACCGCGATCCGCTGGCGCAGCTGGCGCAGCTCGGGGCGCCCGAGTTTGTCCTCCAGCTCGGGCTGTCCGACCAGGAAGATCTGGATGAGCTTCTCGCCCTGGGTCTCCAGGTTCGAGAGCAGGCGGATCTCCTCGAGCAGCTCGCGGTCCAGGTTCTGCGCCTCGTCGAGCAGCAGGATGGCGCGCTGGCCGCGCGCGCGCAGCGCCAGCACGTGGCGCTCGAGCTGGGCCATGGCCTGCGGCTTGGTGAGCGGGCTCGCCACGGCGAAGCCGAAGCGCAGGCAGATCTCCTCGAGCAGCTCGCTGCGGGTGAGCGCGGAGTTGGTGATGAGCGCGACCGCGGCCTGGTGCCCGAGCTCGGCCAGCTCCTCGTAGATCGCGGTGGTCTTGCCGGTGCCCACTTCGCCGGTGATCAGGACGAACGGCTCGCGGTTCGCGATGCCGTAGCGCAGGTGGGCCAGCGCCTCCTGGTGCTCGGGGCTCGGGTAGACGAACCTGCTCTGGTGGCCCGAGACGAACGGGTTCTCACGCAGACCGAAGTGGTTCTCGAACATGGATCCCAGTCCCCGGGTCACGCGGCGCGGGAGACCTGCCCGCCATCCGGGAGGTTATCGGCCCTGCCGGTCTAAGACTTTCGCCGCGCCGGGGGGTGGCGCAGCCTACCCGCGCTCGACCGGGAGCAGGTCGCCGATGGTGAACAGCGGCGTGAACGGGTAGCGGCGCTGCTGGAAGATCTGGGCGGCGCCCTGGCCGCGGTCCACCACCGCCAGTACGCGGACCACCTCGACCTTGTAGGACTCCGCGGCCTCCGCCGCGATGATGGCGCTCTCGCCGCTGGTGATGACGTCGTCGAGGATGGCCACGCGCTTGTGCCCGGCCAGGTTGCCCTCGACCTGGCCGCGCAGCCCGTGGTCCTTGCTGGTGCGCCGCACCAGGAAGCCCTCGAGCGGCTTGCCCATCGCGGCGCTGTGGAGCATCACGCCCGCCACCAGCGGGTCCGCCCCCAGCGTCAGCCCGCCCACCGCGGTGATGTTGTCACCGGCGAGCGCCTCGAAGAACAGCTTGGAGATCCAGCGCAGGCCCTCGGGATGCAGGCTGGTCTTGCGGACGTCTATGTAGTAGTTCGACGTGGCCCCGGAGCTCAGGACGAACTCCCCGAAGCGCATCGAGCGCTCGAGGAGCATCTGGCGGAGACGGTCGCGTTCGGACGATTCCATAGCTCTCCGTTGACGTGGGGCGGTGCGCTGCCTGCCGACTCGCGCGCGAAGTCTGCCCGCGCCCGTCGCGGGCGTCAAGCGAGCCGCGCCGGCGGGGGCGACGCGTGCCGCCGCCGCGCGCCCGGCCCGGCGGCGTGAGCCCGGCCGGTGTCATCGTCGCCCTCCGGGCCCGACGCGGACCGTGCTACACTGGACGCCGTCGAGCGGCCGGGGGCCCGCGTTCCTGGGGGCATCGGCCGCTTCGTTTCGAGAAGGGGATGATGCGCCCTCACTTCGCCATCCTGCTGCTCGCGCTGCTGGCGCCGGCGCCGGGCCGCGCGCTAGATCTCCCGGTGCGCGACCCGCGTCTGGAGGCGAT
>JACRPT010000144.1 GCA_016223045.1 Candidatus Eiseniibacteriota bacterium | reverse complement strand
TGCTTGCGTCTGCGCACCCGACGGATGACACTGCCCATCTACGGCTCCTTTCTTCTGGGGGTGAGGACGACGTTCCATCGCCATCACACCACAGCGGTGGGAGCCGCTTCAATTCACCAACTAAGAATCGCACACATTCCACCAAGGAGCCGTGGAGAATTCCAACTAAGAATGGGCTTGACTCCTCGGTCCAGCGGCCGCCGTAGATGTGGTTGAGCCATCCGCTGACCGGGGCGCGACCAGGGATCAAGGCTGACGGTGTTCCGCTCCAGCCAGCGTCCGCAAGTATTCCACTACGTCTTGCATCTGCCTCTCGCTGAGCGTGCGCCCCCAGGGGGGCATTCCCGTGGAGAGTCCCACCGCGCCACCGCCGGAGCGGATCGCGGCCAGCAGATCGGCATCGGAGTGCCGCGCCTGGAATGCCGAATCGGCCAGCGAGCGGGGCCTCGGGTCGAGGTTGTAGGCGTTGAACCCGTCCCCCTCCCCCTCGTCGCCGTGGCAGTTCAGGCAGTAGTGGCGATAGAGCGCGCGCCCTTCGCGGGCGCTGTAGCCGAATTCGGGGATCGGCAGGGCCTCCGCGGAGTAGATCGCGGCCGCATCATCGACCGCCGTCGACTCGGCCCCCGCCGCCGCGGGCGGCACGGGAGGAGCCCCGGCGCTCCGGC
Source organism: Candidatus Eiseniibacteriota bacterium (assembly GCA_016223045.1). GTDB lineage: Bacteria > Eisenbacteria > RBG-16-71-46 > RBG-16-71-46 > RBG-16-71-46 > JACRPT01. Next base: position 8,174 of record JACRPT010000144.1, on the reverse strand, counting down.
AACCGATGCCGCCGAATGCCAGCACGACGACCGTCACCACGCTCGGCGCGCACAGGCCCCACTTCATGGTTGTCTCTCTCTCGCGACCCCTGGCCTGATGGCTGGCTTCGCGGACGTGGCCGCGCCGTGCGGCGGCGTCAGGGGCGGAATCGACGCGACGTACGCGGTCAGTGCGCGGGCATCGGCGTCGTCGAGTCCGTAGTCGGGCTCACGTGCGTCGGCCCTCCAGCGCTGCGGGCCCTTCAACCAGGAGTAGATCCAGCCCGTCTTCAGCCTCTGGCCGGCCCCGTCGAGCAGCGGGCCGTAGTAGCCCCCTTTCCCACCGATCATGTGGCAGGCCTGGCAGCCGTAACGCTCATGAAAGAGTTTCCGCCCCCGTTCCACCTCTTCGGGCGCCGGCGCGGCCGGGAAGATCTCCCCGGGGATGCGGTCGTCGCGCAGGACATTCTCAGCGAAGCTGGCGATGAACGCCCGCTGCTCGTCGGGCATCTGGAGCGGAATCATCCGCTCCTCGAGGATCGGCCTCACCGTCGTCGGCAGCCTGAGATAGTCCGCGAGCCAGCTCTCGCGCACCTTGCTCCCCTCGGCCGTGAGCGGCGCGGTGGAGAGGTCGCCGCCTGTGCCGCCGATCTGATGACACGACATGCACCGGTACCGGCGCACCAGCTCCCCGAACCGACCCGGAGGCGTGTAGGCAGCCTCGCGCACCGGCACCTGGTAAGCCACCGGCACCGGCGCGCGCCCCATCGAGAGGAGCGCCATCGTCAGCGCCTCCGTCTCGTGCTCGGTGAAGCCGAAGCGAGGCATCTTGAGCCCGTCGCGGAACGAGCGCGGGTTCGTGACCTTGGCCGCGAGCCAGTCGGGCAGCGCGCGCGGCAGATCGCTCCGCCGCCCAAAGTCGAGCCGGCCGACCGGCTTGTCCGCGATGCCGGTCAGCTCCGGCCCGATGGCGGCGCCGTTGCTCTGGCCGCCGATCTGGTGGCAGCCGTTGCAGCCCGCGCGGCGGAAGATGGCCTCGCCCGCCTGCACGACGCGGTCGGCGGAGTGGAGCCCGGGCGCCGGGGCCGGCGCCGACGAGTCCGTGAATTCCTGCAGCATGTAATCAGCGAGGTCGGCCGCGTCGCGCGCGCTGAAGCCATAGCGCGGCATCTTCGTGTCGGGATAGAAGCGCTGCGGATCGGCGAGGAACGCCACGAGCCAGCGCCGAGTCACCTTCGAGCCGACGCCGGAGAGCTCCGGTGCGCTCCCGTTCCCCTTCCCCTCGACGGTGTGGCAGGAGATGCAGCGCGAGACCGAGAACAGGAGCTTGCCGCGATCGGCGTCGCCCTTCGAAACGACCGCGACCGAGTCGCTGTCGAGGTCGAGGTCGGCACGCGGCGGCCGACTCCAGAGGAACGCCACAACCGAATCGATCTCCCCCGCGGTGAGCTGGAAATCGGGCATCCATGTGGAGGGCCGCAGGGACCGGGGCGACCTGATCCACGCCGCGAGCCAGGCGGGATGGGTCTTTTGCGACAGGCCCGCCAGATCGGGCGCTTCGCTCTTCCAGACCTCGTGGCCCGCGACCTTGTGACAGCCGAAGCAACCGACCCGAGTCATGAGCGTGCGCCCCTCCGAGAGCAGCGAGGCCTCGGGCACGGTGTCGCCGAGATGGCAGCGGCCGCATGCCGCCTCGGTGTAGCGCACCGGCAGGATCGGCGAACGCCAGTCCCGCACACGGCCGTGCGCCTCGGCCACGGTGGTCGCGCGCCCCTGCCCCTGGTGGCAGGCGACGCATCCGAACCGGTCGAGGTCCCCGGGCGTGTGCGGCGTGCGCGGGTGCGGCCGGAACGGCTCGGGGGCGCCGGCCATGCGGGGCTCCTCGACCCCCAGGTGGCAGCTGACGCAGCGGTCGACATGGTTGTCGAGCGCGGGCAGCCAGATCTGCCGCACGCCCACCGCGCTCGCGCGGGCCTGCTTGAGCTGCTTGAGCGACACCGCGGAGTGAAGCAGCCGCTCGCGGTACTCGTTCTGATAGCGCCGGTACTCCCGGAAGTAGTCCTTGATCGGCGACACCGCCAGCACGACGAGAAACACCACGCTGGAGACGCTGAACCAGAGCCAGAGTCGGTGCGACGATGGCCCGGTCGCGCTCACAGGCTCACCCCGCCCTGCCACGGCCAGATCCATTTCCAGCCGGGGCCGCGGAAGAACGTGCCGATCAGCGTGAGGATGACCGCCACCGCCACGAACCACGTCATGATCCAGTCACTGAGCGTCACGCGCACGAGCCGCCGCCGCCACGAGGGCGGGCAAGGCGGCAGCGAGGGCAGCACCATCGCCGAATAGAGCACGAGCGTGGGGACCATGACCGCCCACACGCGCCACGCCGCGAGGAAGGCGACGATCGCCACCGTGAACATGGTGAGCAGCGTCATCTGCCGGCGCGGGGATCCCTCGAGGAAACCCCGGTCCTCGAGATTCGTCCGGAAGTACGGGATCACGACCATGGCCATCACGACCAGTCCCGGGATCAGCACGCCGGCGACGACCGGCGGGAAGTAGTGGAGCAACTCCTGAAGCCCGAGGAAGTACCACGGCGCCTTGGCGGGGTTCGGCGTGTTGGTCGGGTCCGCGATGCCCTCGAGCGGGGAGTCGAAGAACAGCGAGAGCACCGCCAGCGCGACCACGCAGATCTGGATCAGGATGATCTCGCGCAGCAGCAGATGCGGCACGGTCATCACCGTCTCGTCGCGGTCGACGAGGACGCGGGCCGCGGTCTCCGGGCGGAGGATCGCGAGCCGTTTGGGGGTCGCCGTCGCGTCGCTGCTCGGCTCGAGCCGGTACTCAGTCATGCTTCACCCCGCTCGGACCGACCCGTGCGGCCCGCGCCGGCCAAGCCGCCGTCCTTGCGCACCCGCCAGAGATGGAGCGCGACGAGGAACATGATCGCGAGCGGCAGCATGACGCAGTGGAGCACGTAGAAGCGGAGCAGCGCGTTCTCCCCGACGACGTTGCCTCCCAGCAGCAGGAACCGGATGGGCGGACCGAGCAGCGGCATCGCCTTCACCATGTTCGTGCCGACCGAGACGGCCCAGAAGGCGAGCTGATCCCACGGCAGCAGGTAGCCGGTGTAGCTCAGCAGCAGCGTCAGGAGCAGCAGGACCACCCCGATCACCCAGTTGAACTCGCGCGGCGGGCGGTAGGCCCTGTGATAGAAGACCCGCAGCATGTGCAGGAAGACGACGATGACCATCGCGTGGGCCGGCCAGCGGTGCAGGTTCCGGAGGAACATCCCGTTGCTCACCGTGAACTGCAGCTCCTTCATGTCGTCGTAGGCCTGCGGCACTGACGGGTGGTAGTAGAGCATCAGCAGGAGCCCGGTCGCCGTGAGGATGGCGAACAGGATGAGGCTGATGGCCCCGAGGAAATACGTGCGCGAGGCCTCGAGGCTGCGGCGCCGCACCCTGGCGGGGTGCAGGTGCAGGACGAGGCTCTCCATCACCGCCATCACGCGATTGCGGTTCGTGGCCCGGATGCCGTGGCGCACGATGGAGCGCCACACGCGGCTCTCGATGAGCGACTCCGGCAGCTTCATCTCGTCCTCTCAGAACCGGTAGGTGGTGCCCGCCGGAACCTCCACCGCCGTGTCCACGATCAGCTCCCCCTTCTCGGAGAGGCTCATCTGCAGCCAGCGGAGGGCGCGCGGAGCAGGTCCCGTCACGACGTCACCGGCGAGCGTGAACTGGCTGCCGTGGCAAGGACAGGCGATGATGTTCCGGTCGGGCTGGAATCGCGTGATGCATCCGAGGTGCGTGCACACGGCCGACAGCGCGCGGAATCCTTCCGCGAGCCGGATCACGTAGACGCGCTGCTCCACGTGGGTCACGACCGACCCGACTTCGATCGCGTCGGGCGGCCCGGCCAGGAACGCCGTCGGCGGCTCGAACAGCACGCGCGGCCTGAGGAAGTCGGCCAGCACGACGCCCGCGCCGGCCGCCGCCATCGCGCAGGCGGCCAGGCCGGTGGCGGCGACGAAGTCGCGGCGCGAGATCACCGGGGGCATGGGCTCGTCGCGCTCAGGCATGGGCGGGCTCCAGGAGCTGGAACTGTTCCATGACGATGGTCCCCGCCGGGCAGCGCTCGGCGCACAGCCCGCAGCGGATGCAGACCGTCTCGTCCTTGATCAGGGCCGTTCCCGCGCGGCCCTCCTTCCCGATCAGCGCCGCGGCGGCCTCTCCGTGCTCGGCGCGCAGCGCGTCCAGCAGCGCGGGATCCGCGAAGATCTCCGCGAGCGGCACGAACGTGATGCAGTCCTCCGGGCACACGTCCGCGCAGCCCCCGCACAGGATGCACTCGGTGCCCTGCTCCGAGTCCTCGTGGAACACCGTGTTGACCCAGCAGTGGAGGCAGCGCGATGCCTCGATCCGGGCCGACGCTTCGCTGAAGCAGCGCTCGACCTCGGCGATGCCGACCCGGCGCTCGATCGGCAGGGAGGGCGGACGCTGGCGCGGCACGCCCTCGTAGTCGAGTACGCGCCGGTATCCCGGCAGCGGCTCGATGAACACCTCCACCGCCGCGGACGGCGTCGCGCCGCCGCGCAGATGGGAGTGAATCGAGGCGGCCGCCTTCTTGCCGTCGGCGACGGCCTCGATCGCGATCCGCGGTCCGAACGCGGCGTCGCCCCCGGCGTAGATGCCGGGGGCCGTCGTGGCGAGCGTCGCCGGATCCACCTGCAGCGTCCCGCGCGGCGTCACGCCCACCCGGTCCTCGGGCCGCAGGAACGACAGGTCGCAGGCCTGGCCGATGGCGAGCACGACGGTGTCGGCCGCGATGGCCAGCTCGGTCCCGGGCACGAACGTCGGACTGAAGCGGCCCCGTGCGTCAAAGACGGCCGAGCACTCGATGGTCTCCAGGCCCGTCACGCGGTCCGCCTCGCCGAGGATGCGCTGCGGACCCCGCCCGGAGTGGATCACGATGCCTTCCCTCTGAGCTTCGTGGATCTCGTCGCGGTCGGCCGGCATGGTCTCGAGCGACTCGAGGCACACGATGTGAACTTCCTTGGCTCCGAAGCGGACCGCGGAGCGCGCGACGTCGAGCGCGGTCACGATGTTGAGGCCCGGGTTGATCGCCTCGTCCCGCACCGGCGTGCGCAGCGCGGAGCGCGCCACGTCCACCGCGACGTTCCCTCCGCCCACGACCAGCACGCGCCGGCCGAGCTCGACCCGGTAGCCCATGTTGACGTTGAGCAGGAAGTCGACGCCCTTGAGGACTCCGTCCAGATCGGCGCCGGGGATCTCGAGGTCGCGGCTCCGCTGCGCTCCGGGGGCGAGAAACACCGACCGGAAACCCTGCTCGCGCAGGTCCGCCAGCAGGAAGTCACGGCCGAGGCGGGCGCCGACCCTGAGTTCGACGCCGAGGTTCAGGATCGCGTTGATCTCGAGCTTGATCAGCTCGCGCGGCAGCCGGTACTCGGGAATCCCAAGACGCAGCATTCCGCCCGGCACCGCCTGCGCCTCGAAGATCGTGACCGGATACCCGAGCAGTGCCAGGTCGTGCGCGGCCGCGAGCCCAGCCGGCCCTGCGCCGATGACCGCCACGCGGTCCTGCGGGTAGCGCTGGAGACGCTCGCCGTAGATCTCCCTGAGCAGGTCCACGTCCATCATGCTCTCGACGCCGAAGCGCTCGGTGACGAAGCGCTTCAGCGCACGGATCGCGATCGGCTCGTCGAGCGCCCCGCGGCGGCAGGCCGGCTCGCAGGGCGCGGCGCAGATGCGGCCGCAGATGGACGCCAGCGGATTCGGCCGGCGCGCCACGGCGTAGGCCTCGCGGTACCTGCCTTCAGCGACGAGCGCGACGTAGCGCCCGGCCTCGGTGCCGACCGGGCATGCCCTGAAGCAGGGGAAATTGCTTTCCAGCCAGGTCCGGTCGACGCGGCGATCCGAGTCGGACACGGAGTGGCTACTTCTTCAGCGCGAAGTCGGCCGACGTGACTCCGGCGACGGTCACGGGCTGGGTGACCTCTTTCTTGATCTTCGGATGCCAGACCTTGACGGTGTACGCGCCGTCGGGCAGGTCCTTGATCGAATAGGCGCCGGTCCTGTCGCTGACCGCGAACCACGGAGTGGGCAGGACGAGGACGAAACCCTCCATCTCCGGGTGCACCTTGCACAGCAGCGTCGCCGCGCAGCGCGACTTGAACGCGTAGCTGCGGCTCTGGCCCTGTGGCCAGCTCCCGAGATTGAACTGCTCGCAGCACTTGTCCGGCGAGAACACGTTGTGAAGGACCGCGTCGCTGTTCACGAAGTCCACCGTCGTCCCCTGCAGCACCGGCAGCACGTGCGGCAAGAAGACGAGGTTCTTCTGGTCCATCTTGACGTGCGCCGTCGGCGCCGGGAACGTCCTCCCGGCGATCGCCTCGATGTAGACGACCGCATCGGCGCTGTGCTTCATGCCGATCACCTTGACCATGCCCTTGAGCTCGCCGGCCGTCGCGGCCGACGACGCCGCCAGCAGGAGCGCCGCACACGTCACACTGAACGGGAATCTCATGTAGCTTCCTTTCGAGAGGCGGCCGGTGATCGCGATCAGAACCCGAGGAGCAGACCGAGGGTGGCTCCCTCGCTCGTGAACTTGCCGCCGGGCTCCTTCACCCAGTTGGCGGCGAGGAACGACCTGACGTTGGCGCGGGCCAGGCCGTTGACCGTGAATGACACTCGATTCGTCTCCTCGTCGCCGACCTTCGAGGATTCCCAGCGACCGGCCGGGACCAGCCACGGGAAGCTCACCCAGGAGAGTTCCACGAATTGACTCCTGATCTTGATGTCGGTGCTTGTCGGGTCCGCCGCGAGCAAACGGTCGTCCTTCCGTTCCGCGTACCCGGCGCGGGCGGCCAGGTCGAGGACGATCGCAGTCAGGTCGCCGCCGATGACCTGGAACGGATCCCGGATTGGGGGGGGAGGGGGATCCGTGGGGTCGGTCAGGATGCCCTCGCCCTTGTAGACGAAACCCGAGACCGCCAGGGACTTCTCGCTCCAGGGCTTCGGATTGGCCGGCAGCGCCGCCTCGGCACCACCGCTGGTGACACCGTCGAACGGCAGCCCGCCGAACTTGTAGGCCAGCCGCCCATACACGTCCTTCGACTTGTCGCCGACGCTTCCCGACCCCTCCACCACGCCGGCGTTGTAGAGGACCCGGTGCTGGAGGACTCCGTAGGCCTCGAGCCCCTGCTGGAAGCCCTCCGGAGCCCACGGGTTGTCGCCCTCGGCCTGCGCCAGCACCTGGAGCTTCTGGTCCATCAGGCTACGATGGTTCGAAGCGAGAATGAGACCCGGCTCGAACGAGCCGACCTTGAACTGGAGGGCGGGCGAATCGAGCGGGCGCACCAGGAGATTGACGCGACCCAACTCGGTAACGAGCTCTCCCGCTTCGTTGGCGAACTCGAACCCTCCCCAGAAGGAGAAGTGTTCGTCGAGGGTTCCGGCAGCCAGGATCTCCACCGCGCCTCCCATACTCGCGAACGAAACGATTCGCGTCGCGTGATCGTACTCGACCGTACTCTCCAGGAGGATGGAGACGGGCGGCATGCCGGGGATCTCTCCCGGCCAGACCGACTGCGGCCAGAGCTTCTTGTAGCCCTCGGCGCCGAGGGAGACGGGCGGAGTCTTGGTCATCGCCGCATCGTTGCCCGCCGGGAAGCGATAGCCGTTCTGACGGAACGCCTCACCGAATGGAGTCAGCGCCGGGATCGCAACGTGACAGGTTTGGCAGCTCGTCTGGTATTTCCGCGCGAATGCCGGAATCGAGTAGACATTCCGTGGCCCGAGCAGTGCCGCCGAGACCAGCACGATCAACGTCAGCGCGAACACCCTGGGCACCGTGATAGCAGCCGGCTTCGATCCTCGTCGTGACATGGCCCCCTCCTCGTCAATCAGTGGGACTATCGAACGAGGACGAACCTAGCGCGGACGCGACAACCGCCACAATCCGCGGAATAAATCATTCTTCTGATGCAGATGCATCAGAGCATCCCTCGGTCGGGCAGGGGACTGGCTGCTAAATCGTTTCGCCTGAATCGGCGAGGTTGAGGTCAGGCTGCATGAGCGTACTCCTCGGTCGCGGTGAAGCGGGCCTCGAGCCAGCGCAGCACGGCCGCGAGCAGAGCGTGCATCGTCCGATGGCGATGGTTGCGGGTG
>JACRPT010000015.1 GCA_016223045.1 Candidatus Eiseniibacteriota bacterium | reverse complement strand
GCTGCCGACCTCGTACTTCGACCAGCTCGGCGTCCCGCGCCTGACTGGTCGCTGAACCATCGAACCGCCGGATGCGGACCCGCATGTCCGGTGGTGTGGGAGGGGAAGCGCGGGGAATACCCGCGCTCCCCTATCCCGATGCGGGGGCTCGATCTCAGCCCGCGCGCCGCACCGTCACCGGGTCGCGCTCACCGATGCCGAGACGCGAGGCGCAATGCCCGCCCACCTGCGCGATCTCGAGCCGGCCGCTCGAGCCCATGATCGCAACGAACGCGCCGACCGGGCGGTCGCCGTAGGAGCGCGTGAGCCCGGCGATGCGGTGCCGGCCCACGGTCACCTCGAGCTGCGACTCGGCCACGCCGGGGAAGGCGCGGGCGAGATCCCCGGCGCACAGGTTGGTGAGCGCGTTGCCGAAGCGGTCCACCAGCATGATGCAGCCCTCGAGCAGCCCGTCGCGCACGCGCGGCACCGCGTCCGGCAGCCGCACCGGGTCGCGCACCGGCGGCCCGAGGTCCGCGAGCGGTGTCCCGCCCGCCAGGTGCGCCGCGACCGGGGCGAACACGTCGCGCCCGTGGAAGGTGCGCGAGACCGGCTGGCGGAAGAAACGCTCCTCGGTGAGCGCACGCGCCTCGGCCGCCGGATCGCGCAGCGCCCACTCGAGCACGCCATTGTCCGGACCCACGAAGAGGTGCCCGCGCGCCCGGACCGCCAGCGCGCGGCGCTCGGTGCCCACGCCCGGATCCACGACGGCCAGGTGGATGGTGCCGTCGGGGAAGTCGGGCGAGGCCGCCTCGAGCACGAACGCGGCGCGCGCGACGTGCCCGGGCGGGATGTCGTGCGCCAGGTCCACCACGCGCGCCTCGGGACAGAGCTGGTGGAGCACGCCGTGCACCACGCCCACGAACCAGTCCTGAAGCCCGAAGTCCGAGGTGAAGGTGATGATGGGTCGAGCCATTTCAGCGATTCGTGCGCCGCGCTGCCGGCGCGGCAAGTTCGAGCCCGGCCAGCGCCGTGCGCGCCTGGGCGACCTCGGGCGTGCCCGAGTCGGCGTCCCTCCACAGCCTCAGGAACTCGCGGTAGTCGGCGATCGCCCCGGCGGGGCGGCCGAGCTTCGCCAGCAGCCGTGCGCGCTCGAAGCGTGCACGCACCCCTTCATCCGGCGAGAGCACGGGCGCCCGCAGCAGCGTATCGAGGATGCCCAGTGCGCTGGTCGTCGAGCCGGCCGCGGACAGGGCGCGTGCACGCGCGAGTCGCGGCGTCCAGATGGCATACGCGGGCATGAAGAACGCCGCGCGATCCAGCAATGCGAGGGCCTCCTGCCCGCGGCCGCTCGCGAGCAGGATCTCCGCCCGGGCCCAATTGAGGCGCCGGGACCCGCTCAACGTCCCGGCCAGCGACTGCGCCGCCAGCCGGTCGAGCAGCGCCGTGGCACGCTCCAGGTATCCCATGTGGGCGTAGCCGAGAGCTTCGACGCCACTCATTCCCAGCGCCCCCTCGGTGGTTCCGGCTGCCATGAAGCGCACCCGCAGGCTGTCGCAGAACGCCTTGAGCGCCGACGAGTCGCGAGCGCCGACCGCCGCGAAGAAGCCCCCGGCGCCTATGGTCTGGGTCGCGGGGCCCCGCGGAGTTCGCGCCCACGCCCGCCGGACGATGGCGATCGCCGTGCGGAATCGGCCCCGCCGCAGGGCTTCGTAGTAATCCGCGCCCTCGGGATCCCGTTCCCACGGCTGCCGCGCGGCATCGTCTCGGGCGAGCCACTCCCGCGCCGCCGCGAGGCTGTCGCGCATCACCAGGAGCACCGCGGGCCCCGCACCCAGGGCGCCGCCGGCCCCCGCGGCGCGGGCGGCGCGGGCCGCGGCCATCGCCCCGCCGGCGTCGCCCAGACGCACGTGAAGGACGAAGGCCATGCGCCAGAGGAAGACGTTCCCCGGGCTCCGTCGCAGCAACTCGTCCACCAGGCGCTCGGCCTCGAGGCCTCTGCCCGTGGCTTCCAGCGCGTCCGCGAGGTGGTGGCCCACCAGTGTGAAGTCCGGATCCAGGGCCAGCGTCGCGCGCGCGGCCTCGATGGTGCGTCCATAGTCGCCCGAGTGGTAGGCCGCTTCCATCAGGCCGTACCACACGAGCTTCTCGTCCGGATGGTCGCGTGAGAGCCGGGTGAAGATGCTGTCGGCCCGCGACCAGTCGCTCGCCACCAGGGCTCCGATCCCGGCGAGGACCGCGCGCTCGAGGGACGAGAGACGGTCCGCAAGCGCGCCGGCGCGGGCCACATCTTCCGTCGAGCCCCGGGTCTCGAAGTTCCACCACTCGACGATGGCGAGCTGGTAGTAGGCCTGCGCGAACCGGGGATCGCGCCGCACCGCGTCACGCAGCGCGCGCTGTGCCGTCTCCAGCTCGCCGGCCGCCAGGTGGTCGAGCCCCTCGGCGTACGCTCGCTGCGCCGCGAGGTCCGCGCTGGTGCGCTGCGCCACCGGCAGCAGGCGGGTGGCTTCGTCGGCACGCGCGAGCTTCTGCATCAGCCGCGCGCTCAGCGCATCCACCACCTGGAACACGGTCTGCCCGGGAGCTCCCTCGATGCGCGCTGCATCCAGCACCCTGCCGCTGCGCACATCGGAGACCTCGGCGGTCATCACGATGGCGGGCTCGGTCTGCAGGATGCTGCCGGTGACGATGCGGCCGGCGCGCACGCGCTTCGCCACCTCGAGCGCCGCATCCCGATCCACCGCGCCGTGCCTGCCAAGCCCGCGCATCGCGTCGAGGATGCGCTGGGTGCTCAGCACGTCCATGCCCGGTGCCTGGGCGATGGACGTGATCAGCAGGTTGCCGGTGATGCGCCCCATGCGCCCGTGGTCTTCGGGGTCGGAGACGTTCTCGAAGTAGAGCACGGCGATCGAGGATTCGCCCGGCCCCGGTGCCTCCGCGCGCTGGCGCAGCCACCACGCTCCAGCCGCCAGGACGACCAGCAGCGCGGCCGCGACGGGCACGATCCAACGGACCATGCGGTGGCGTGCCGCCGGCGTGGCCGCGGCGCCCGCCTCCATGCCTTCGAGCATCCCGGCCACCGCCTCGGCGCTGGCCGGGCGCTGCGACGGCTCCTTCGCCAGCAGCTTCGCCGCCAGCGCGGCCAGCGGCCGGAGCCGCGGGCCCACGGGGGCGAGCGGCGCCGGCTCCTCGTTGAGGACCGCGTACATGACCTCGGCCTCCGAGGCGCCCGGGAACGCGCGCTTCCCGCTCATGGCCTCGTGGAAGATGGCGCCGAGCGCGAACAGGTCCGCGCGGGCGTCGCCCGCCGCGCCCTTCAGGCGCTCGGGGGCGAGATAGGGAAGCGTGCCGAGCAGCACGCCGGTGCTGGTGAGGGTGGGCGCACCCTCGATGCGCGCGATGCCGAAGTCCGCAATCTTGAACGACCCGTCCGCCGCGATCAGCACGTTCTCGGGCTTGAGGTCGCGGTGGAGCACGCCGTTCCGGTGGGCGTGCGCGAGCGCACCGGTCAGCTCGTGCGCCAGGCGCAGCGCCTCCGGCGGCCCGAGCGCCCCGCGCGCCAGCCGGTGCGCGAGGGTCTCGCCCTCGACGTACTCCTGGACCAGGAAGAGCTGCGGGCCCGACTCCTCGATGGCGTAGAGAGCGACGATGCCGGGATGCGAGAGGCGCGCCGCCGCGCGCGCCTCTCGCAAGAGCCGCGCGCGGGTCTCGTCCCCGCCGGCGGCGCCGGCCAGGAACTTGAGCGCTACCCTGCGGTCGGTGCGCTCGTCGCGCGCGAGCCAGACCTGACCCATCGCGCCGGAGCCCAGCTCGGCGGTGATCGTGTAATGGAGGATGGTCCGACCGATCATGCGCGGCTCCCCTGGTCCGGACGCGCCCGCAGCATACCGGAAAGCAGCGCCCACGCTCCATCCACCGTGAGCCCGTGGAGGCAGCGCAGGTCGTCGCACGTGTCGCGGTGGCAGGGGCTGCACTCGGCGCGCGCGTAGAGCGCGCGGTGCCCGAGCGACTCGGGGTACGGGAAGAACATGGCCGGGCGGTTGCGCGACATCAGGCCCAGCGTCGGTGTCCCGGCCGCGGCGGCGGTGTGGAGCGGGCCGGTGTCGCCGCACACGAACGCCGCGCACAGGCACTGGAGCGCGACGAACCGCGCGACCGGCCAGCCGGTCACCGCGCGCACCCGGCCGGTGGGCAGCGCGTCCGCGATCTCCAGCGCCGTCGCCTCCTCGCCCGGGCCGGCGGTGACCAGCGCGAAGGCGCGCGGGTCGTGCTCGAGCGCGCGCAGAGCGAGCGCGGCGAAGCGCTCCGGCGCCCAGCGCCGGGTGGGCCAGCGCGCGCCGGGATGGAAGCCGACGAGCGCCGCATCCCGCGGCACGCCGAGCCCGGCCAGTTCGCGGCAGGCTTCGTCACGCGCCGCGTCGGAGACGTGCAGCCGCGGCGTGCCGGCCGGCGCCGGCCAGCCGAGCGCGGCGAGCGAGGCGAGATGGAACCCGGTGGCCGAGAGCGTGCGCGGGCGCGCGTGGTGCGTGTAGAGCGCCGAGCGCCAGCCCTTGTTCGGGTAGCCGACGCGCACGCGCGCGCCCGAGAGGAAGGCCCAGAGCGCGGTGCGCGGGTTGCAGAAGAAGTCGAACGCCACCTCGGGCGCGAAGCGCCGGAGCCGCGCGACGAGCGCCAGCGTGGCGCCCGCCCCCGGGCCCCGCGGCACGGCGATCAGCTCGTCCACGCGCGGGTCGCCCTGCAGCAGCGGCGCCGCCGACTCCTCGACCACGTAGCCCACCCGCGCTCCCGGGCACGCCGCACGCACCGCGTCCAAAGCGGGCAGGGTCAGGCACACGTCGCCCAGGTAGCGCGGCCGCACCAGCAGCACGCGGCGGATCGTGATCGGGTCGACTGAGGGAGTCGCCATGGCAGTGGGGTATGATGCGGGCACTGTAACCCATCACCACCGAGCGCAGCACTGGAGAGGAGCGTCATGGCCCCCGAGAAGCGCCAGCCCGGTCCCGCACGAGCCGCCCGCACCCGCGCCGTCCACGGATCACATCCGGTGAGACCCGGTGCGATCAGCACGCCCATCGTCCACTCGGCCACCTTCTCGTTCGCCAGTCTGGACGCCATGAACGCCGAGCAGGCGCGCGGCGCGGCCGGCGCCTTCTACCAGCGCCACGGCCACCCTACGCTCCACGCCTGCGAGGAGCGGCTGGCCGGGCTGGACGGCGCCGAGGCCGCGCTGCTGTTCTCCTCGGGCGTGGCTGCCATCGCCGGCGTGTTCCTCTCGCACCTGGAGCCCGGCGACCACGTCGTCGCGCTCCACCAGAGCTACGGCGGCACGCACGATCTCCTGAACTGGGGCCGTGATCACTTCGGCTGGACCTGCGACCTGGTGGACGCCGCAGCGCCCGCCGACTGGCCGCGCGCGTTCCACAAGCGGACGAAGCTCCTCCACGTCGAGACGCCCACCAACCCGACGCTGTGCATCCTGGACCTCGCCGAGGCGGCGAAGCTGGCGCACGCGCGCGGTGCCCTGCTCACCGTGGACAACACCTTCGCCTCGCCGGTCGGGCAGCGCCCGCTCGACTTCGGCGCGGACTTCGTCATGTACAGCGCGACCAAGTCCATCGGCGGCCACAGCGACCTGCTGGCCGGCGTGGTGACCGGGAGCCGTGCCGGGATCGAGAAGGTGTGGAAGGCGCGCAAGGTGTTCGGCCCCGTCCCCGACCCCGCGCTGGCCTGGCAGATCGAGCGCAGCCTGAAGACCCTGGCGCTGCGCGTCGAGGCCGCCAACGCCAACGCGCTCGAGCTGGCGCTGCGGCTGGCGCAGCACCCCGGCGTGGTGCGCGCGCTCTACCCCGGGCTGCCGCGGCATCCCGGGCACGAGATCGCGCAGCGGCAGATGACGCTCGGCTTCGGCCCGGTCGTCACGTTCGAAGTGGCGGGCGGCGGCGCGGGTGCGCGGGCCACGGTGGACGCGCTCCAGCTGGTGCGCCACGCGCCGAGCCTCGGCGGCGTCGAGTCGCTGGCCAGCCTGCCGGCCTTCACCTCGCACATCCAGCTTGGTCCCGAGGGCCGCGCAAAGGCCGGCATCCCCGACGGCCTGGTGCGGCTCTCGGTCGGCGTCGAGGACGTCGAGGACCTGTGGGCCGACCTGGACCAGGCGCTGGCGCGGGCGTGCGTGCCGCGAGCGTGAAGCGGAGCCGGGAGGAGTGACCCGCGGGTGACATGGGGATGGCCGGGCGGCGCGGCGGACGACTTGCCGCTCTGGTGCCTGCGGCCGCACGGATGGCGAGACCCGCGACGGCACCCGCGGCCGCCGCGCTGCAGCCGCCGACGGTGTCCCACCGCGACTCGCGCGGCTCTTGGTCCTCCCTGCCGCGCTCTGCTAACATCCCCGCCCTCGCAACCACGCATGCCCCGAGGAGGGACCGATCCCGTGAAGCGACTCCTGTGGTGCCTCGCCTGCCTGAGCTTCATGACCGCGCTGGCCGCGCCGTCGTTCGCCGACAGTCCGCCCGCCAGGCCGGCCGACCCGGCCTTCGCGGCGGCGGTGGACACCCTGCAGATGCTCGAGAAGGCGGTCGCGAAGGACTCCACCAGCTTCGACAACCTGTACAAGCTTGGCATCCTGTACCTGGACCGCGACCGCATCGCTGAGGCGACCCGCGTGCTCGCCAGGGCGCACCAGGTGAACCCCCGCGACCACAAGGCGCTGGTGAACCTGGGAGCGGCCTACGACGCCGGCGGCAGGTCGGCGGACGCTCAGAAGTACTACCAGGAGGCGCTCGCCCTCTCGCCCGGTGACTCGGTGGCCTCGTGCCGGCTCGCCAGCTCGCTCTACGCGCAGAGCAAGTACTCGGAGTCCATGGACCTGCTGCGCCAGTTGATCCGTGAGAAGCCGAAGGCCTACTGCGCCTACTTCACGATCGGGGTGGCGCTCGCGGATGCGGGCATCTACAAGGACGCGATCCGCATGTGGCGGAAGGTGGTCGAGCTGGCTCCCACCTCGCCCGAGGCGGTCAGCGCGCGGGAGAGCATCGAGGTCCTGGAGAAGTTCATCCAGCAGTAGCCACCGCGGCGTCCCGGGAGCGGCCTGCGGCCGTTGCCGGGGCGCCCTTTCTCCGCGCTGCCCTCCGCTTGCCCGCCCGGGTCTCCTGAAGCACTCTCCGGCCATGATCTACTTCGACCACAACGCGTCCACCCCGGTCCGGCCGGAGGTTCAGGAGGAGATGGGCGCCTGCCTGGCCGACCTGCCGGCGAACCCATCGAGCCTGCACCGCGAGGGGCAGCGCGCGCGCGCGGCGCTCGAGAAGGCGCGCGGCCACGTCGCCACGCTGGTCGGCGCGAGCGCCGACGAGGTCACGTTCGTCTCGGGCGGCACCGAGGGCGACCACGCCGGGCTGATCGGTGCGGCGCTGGCGCTCGAGAAGCGCGGGCGGCGCGTGGCGATCTCGGCGATCGAGCACCACGCGGTGCACGGCGCGGCTCACCTGCTCGCGCGGCTGGGCTTCGCGGTCGAGCACCTGCGGGTCGGGCGCGACGGCATGGTGGACCCGCGCGCGGCGGCCTCGCTTCCGCCGGACACCACGGTGGTCGCGGTGATGATGGCCAACAACGAGACCGGCGTGATCCAGCCGGTGGCCGAGGTCGCGGCGCGCGCGCGCGAGGCCGGGCTCAGGACGCTGTGCGACGCGGTGCAGGCGGCGGGCAAGATCCCGGTGGACTTCGAGGGCCTGGGCGTGGCGTACCTGGTGGTCTCGGCGCACAAGCTGGGGGGCCCCAAGGGCGTGGGCGCGCTGATCGTGCGGCACGGCGCGCCCTTCGAGCCGCTGTTCCGCGGCAGCGCGCACGAGTTCGGGCGCCGCGGCGGCACCGAGAACGTGCCCGGCATCGTCGGCTTCGGCGTGGCCGCCGAGCTGGCGGCGCGCGAGGTGGCGGCCGAGTCGCAGCGCCTGCGCCGGCTGCGCGCGCGCTTCGAGGCCGGCGTGCGCGCCTACTTCCCGGGGGCGATCGTCCACGGCGAGCGCGCGCCGCGGCTTCCCAACACCGTGAACGCCTCGTTCCCCGGCGCGCGCAGCGACCACCTGCTCATGAGCCTGGACGCGCGCGGCGTGGCGGTCTCGGCGGGGGCGGCGTGCGCCAGCGGCGCGGTAGAGCCCTCGCCGGTGCTCTCCGCGATGGGCGTGCCGCGTGAGCTGGCGGTGTGCGCGCTGCGCTTCTCGATGGGGCGCACCACGAGCGAGCACGAGGTCGACGAGGTGATCGCCGCGCTGGTCGAGAGCGTCAAGGCGGCGCGCGCGATGGGGAAGAGCGGCACGGGAGCGCGGGCGTGATGCAGTCTCACGCCGCCGCGCGGGTCGGGAGCGTGAGGTCGGCGCGTGCGCCGACCACCCGTTGCGCACGGGCGCGCGTCCCGTGCACGCGTGGCGCGGGAGCGCGGGCGTGAGTGAGCCGACCACCATCGTGCTCGCCGCGATGAGCGGCGGGGTGGACTCGGGCGTCGCCGCAGCGCTGCTCGCCGAGCAGGGCTACGCGGTCACCGGGGTCACGCTCAAGCTCTGGTGCTACGGCAAGTCGCCGCTCTCCCCGCGCGCCTGCTGCACGCTCGACGCGATCGAGGACGCGCGCGGCGTGGCGCGCGCGATGGGCTTTCCGCTGTTCGTGGTCGAGGCCGAGGAGGTGTTCCGCGCGCGCGTGCTCCAGCCCTTCCTGGACGCGTACGCCGGCGGCCGCACGCCTTACCCGTGCGCGCTCTGCAACCAGCACCTCAAGTTCGGCGACCTGGTGGCGCGCATGGAGCTGGTGGGGGCGGAGAGACTCGCGACCGGCCACTACGCCCGGGTCGAGCACCTGGCCGACGACACGTGGGCGCTGCTCCGGGCCGCCGATCGCGAGAAGGACCAGTCCTACGCGCTCGCGCTGATCCCCTACGACGTGCTGCCGCGCGTGCTGTTCCCGCTCGGCGGGTTGAGCAAGCACGAGGTGCGCGAGCACGGCCGGCGCCTCGGGCTCACGCTGTGGGACAAGGTCGAGAGCCAGGACCTGTGCTTCGTCCCCGACGGCGACTACGCCGGCTACATGGTTCGAAATCTCGGAGAGATCCGCGGCACCGCGCCGGGGCCGTTCCTCGACTCGGCCGGTCGCACGCTCGGCACCCACCGCGGCGTCATCCACTACACCGTGGGCCAGCGCCGCGGCCTCGGCCTCGTGGCGCGCGAGCCGCTCTACGTGCTGGCGGTGGACGCGGAACGGAACGCGGTCGTGGTCGGCACGAAGGCCGAGCTGGACGCGCCCGGGCTCGTCACCGCGCCCGCCAACTGGCTGATGCCCGTGCCGCCAGAGTCCGGCGCGCGCGCCGAGGTGAAGATCCGCTACCACCACGCGCCGGCCCCCGCGACGCTCCACCCGCGCGCGGACGGGAGCGTCGAGGTGCGATTCGACGAGCCGCAGACCGCCGTGACGCCCGGCCAGCTCGCTGTATTCTACGACGGCGACCGCGTGCTGGGCGGCGCCAGCATCGCGCATGCGCTGAGCACGGGGGCGCGAACGGACGCCGGTCTGCTCCACACGGAGGCGCAGGGCGACGCCGGCGCGCTCCGCGCGGGGGCGAGCGCGGGAGCCGATCTGCTCTGCACGGATGCGCAGGGCGACGCCCGCGCGCTCCACACCGGGGCGCGGCCCGACATCTCCCGCGCGGGCATCACCGCCGCATCATGACGGAGGGGAGGCCGCTCCCGACCCGCGCGCTAGATCGCTGCCTCGCGTGCGGCAGCACGTCGCTCAAGCGGCTGCCGCTGCGCTACGAGTACCGCGGCAGCTTCCCGCTGGTCGAATGCGGCGACTGCGGCCTGCGGTTCCTCTCGGTTCAGCCAACGGCGGAGGGACTCGCCGAGCTGTACGCCGCTGGCTACTTCGAGCGCGACTTCCGCTGTGGCCGGAGCGCGAGCGGCTACTTCGACGAGGAGGCGTGGCGCGCCGAGAACGCCGGGCTGCTCGATGCGTTCGCCAGGCTGCGCCCGCCCGGGCGGCTGCTCGAGGTGGGCTGCGCCGGGGGGTGGCTCCTCAAGCACGCCAGCGAGCGCGGCTGGCAGGCGCGCGGCGTCGAGCTGTCGGCCGACGCCGTGAAGCACGCGCGCGGGCTGGGGCTCGACGTGTTCCAGGGCGACCTGCTCGCCGCCGCGCTGCCCGAGGCGAGCTTCGACCTGGTCTACATGGGCGACGTGCTCGAGCACGTCCCCGACTGCCGCGCCGTGCTCGCCGAGGTGGCGCGCGTGCTGGCGCCCGGCGGCTTCCTCTACCTGCGCGGGCCCATCACCACGAACTCGCTCGCCCGCGGTCTGGCCCTCGCGCTCTACGGCACGCTCGGCCGCGAGATCGTGCTGCGCGAGCCGCCCTACCACCTGTGGGAGTTCACGCCCGGCCCGCTCGAGTACCTGTTCGAGTCCTCGGGCCTAGAGGTGGTCGAGCAGCGCCAGAGCAAGATCCCGCCGGGGCGGGCGCACGGTGAGAAGTCGGTGGTGCAGCGCGCCGTGATGGCGGTGCTGGACGCGGTGAACCTGCCGCTCACCCGCGTGTTCAGCGTGAAGGGCGACCGCATCGTCATGGTGGGGAGGAGGCGGGGGTGAGGCGGCTGGGCCATCGCGATTCCAGCACGGCGATGACCTGGCCTCACGTCCTCAACCGCAGCGTGCGCAGCCCGCCGGATGGCGGAGGAGGGTGGATCGGCGCTGCGCCCGTGCCGAAGCAGCGGCGCGGCGGGCGGCTGCGATGCAGCGCGACCCTGCAACGTATCCGAATACGCAGCGAGGTGAACGGCGGAAGGGTCGTTGGACGAGACCCGTTGCGGTAGAGTGTCTGCCGCCCGGCCCGGATACCCGGGCGGCGGGGTGCGGCGTACTCAGATGGACTGACCTGTCTACTTCGAGTTGAACTAAACCGCTGCGCGGTAGGCTGGATTCCCGCCTGGTGCTCCTGGTCCCTCCTCCGGCTTGACGGTCGCCTGCGCCGCCTGCCGAGCGCTCCTCCCGCTGTTCGTAGTCTCCGCTCGCATCG
>JACRPT010000014.1 GCA_016223045.1 Candidatus Eiseniibacteriota bacterium | reverse complement strand
TCCGGCTCCACTTCCTGCCGCCCTACTGCCCGAACGACAACCGCATCGAGCGCCTGTGGCAGGACCTGCACGCGAATGTCACCCGCAACCACCGCTGCCGCACGATCGACGAGCTGCTGGCCGCCGCGCTGCGCTGGCTGCAGGCCCGCTTCACGCAGTCCCAGGAGTATGCTCATGCAGCTTGATATCGACTTCTCCGAATCACGCGAAATGATTTAGCGCACCCACACGGTCTTCACGTTGACGAACTCGCGGATGCCGAAGGCCGCCAGCTCGCGGCCGTAGCCCGAGCGCTTGACCCCGCCGAACGGCAGCCGCGGGTCCGAGCGGACCGCCTCGTTCACGAACACCGCGCCCGCCTCGAGGCGCGCCGCCAGCGCTTCACCGCGCGCGCGGTCGCCGCACCAGACGCTGGCCCCCAGCCCGTAGCGCGAGAGGTTCGCCAGCTCCACCGCGTGGTCGGCGTCGCGCGCACGCGCCACCGCCGCCACCGGGCCGAAGGTCTCCTCGTCGAACGCCGGCATGCCGGGCCGGACCTGGGTGAGCACGGTGGGCGCGTAGAAGAACCCCGCTCGATCGAGCCGCGCGCCGCCGCAACCCAGTACTGCGCCCGCCGCCAGCGAGCGCGTGACCTGCCCGTGCAACTCGGCCAGCAGGTCCGCGCGCGCCAGCGGGCCCACCTGGGTGGCGCGGTCGGCCGGGTCGCCGACGACGAGCCCGCGCATCCGCTCGATGAGCGCCTGCTCGAAGCGCGGCGCCACCGCCTCCTCGACGATGAAGCGCTTGGCGGCGATGCAGCTCTGGCCGTTGTTGATGGTGCGGGCGAGCGCGGCCGGCGCGGCCACCGCCACCGGGTCGGCGTCGGCCAGCACGATGAACGGGTCCGAGCCGCCCAGCTCGAGCACGGTCTTCTTGAGCGCCGCGCCCGCCAGCGCGGCCACCGCCGCCCCGGCCGGCTCGCTGCCGGTGAGCGAGACCGCGCGCACCGCCGGATGGCGGATCAGGCCGGGCACCAGGCCGGCGCCCACCATGAGCGTGGTGAAGACGCCCTGCGGGAAGCCCGCCTCGCGGAACACCTGCTCGATGGCGAGCGCGCAGCCCGGCACGTTCGAGGCGTGCTTGAGCGCCACTGCGTTCCCGGCCGCGAGCGCCGGCGCGGCGCAGCGGAACACCTGCCAGAACGGGAAGTTCCACGGCATCACGGCGAGCACCACGCCGAGCGGATCGAAGCGCACGTAGCTGCGGGCCGCCTCGGTCGTGACCGGCTCGCTCGCCAGGAATGCGGCCGCGTGGTCCGCGAAGAAGTCGCAGGTGAGCGCGCACTTCTCGACCTCGGCTTCGGCCGCTCCGATCGGCTTGCCCATCTCGCGGGTCATCAGCCGCGCGTGCTCGCCGGAGCGCGCGCGCAGCGCCCCCGCCGCCGCGCGCAGCCGGCGCGCGCGTTCGGCCAGCGGGGTCTCGCGCCACGCCGCGAAGGCGCCGCCGGCGCGCTCCAGCAGCGCGGCCGCCGCGGCGGGGGAGTGCTCGGCGTAGTCGCCGATCCGCTCTCCGGTGTTCGGATCGATGGCGATCACGGTTTCGGGTCCTCCGCGCTGGTGCGGCCCGCGAGCCGACGACCCCGCGGGAATGTTACGGGGGGAGCGCCGGAAGACTTATCATGCCGGCCGTCCCGTCGCACGCGCCCCGGCGGCCGGCGGCGCGAGCGTGAAGGCACGGGCACGAAGGAGGGAGCATGAGCGAGTGCGAGCGGATCCACGACCAGCTGGAACGGGCCTTCGCGGGGAATGCCTGGCACGGACCCGCGCTCACCGAAGTGCTGGACGGCGTGGATGCCGCGCGCGCCGTGCGCCGACCGCTGGCCCATGCCCATACCATCTGGGAGATCGTGCTGCACGTGGCGGCCTGGGAGGCGGCGGCGCTGCGCCGGCTCTCCGGAGAGGAAGCGAAGCTGACGGACGCGGAGGACTGGCCGGCGGTGGGCGGCAGCGGCGAGCCCGCCTGGCGGGCGGCCCTGGCGGCGCTCGAGCGCGGGAACCGGGCGCTGCGCGCGGCGGTGCTGGCGCTGCCCGATGCGCGGCTCGAGGAGCCCGCACCCGGGGCCTCGTACAGTCTCTACGTGCTGCTCCACGGCGTGGTGCAGCACGACCTCCATCACGCCGGCCAGATCGCGCTGCTGAAGCAGGGCTGACGGGGGAGTGGCGCGGGCGTCCGGCGCGGTGAAGGAGCGCGGCCAAGCCCGGCCGCGGCCCGCTCAGCGGGCGGGTGTGAGGACCAGCTTGCGGAACGCCACCTGGCCGAGGAACCCCTGGAGCATGAGGGGGCCGGGCGCGGCCTCGTCACTGTCGAGCGCGCCGCCGGTGATGCCGGGCATCTCCTGCTCGGCGATGAGCGTGGTGCCGTTGAGCACCACGGTGAGCCGGCGGCCGACCAGCGCGATGTCGTAGCTCTGCCATTCGCCGGGCGGCAGGAGCGCGTCGGCGGCGGGCGGGATCAGGCTGTAGAGGCTGCCGTTGCGGCCGCTCTCGGACTCGCGACCCGGCACGTTCGAGACCTGGATCTCGTGGCGGCCGCGCAGGTAGATGCCGCTGTCGGTGTCGCGGTCGAGGCGGAACTCGACGTGGAGCCTGAAGTCGCGGAAGCGACGCGTGGTCAGGATGTCGCCGGCGCCCGGGCCGGCGGTCAGCAGGCCGTCCTGGACCCGCCAGCCCGGCGGCTGTCCGGCGTACCGCGGCCGCCAGCCGGCGAGGTCGCGGCCGTCGAAGAGCTCGATCGGCGCGCCCCAGCGTGGCACGCCGGCACGCGCGAGCGCGGGCGCGCGTACCGCGCTCCAGTTGAGGTCGTAGCCCTGCTCGTCCTTGGCCGTGCCGGTGAACCAGCGCCCGTTGAAGCGGCCGTGGAACAGCGGATCGGGGCGCGGGTCTTCCATCCACGGCGGCACCGCGAAGCGCAGCTCGTTGCCGTACACCTCGAGCCGCTGGATCGGGCGCGCCCCGCCGACCCGCGAGACGAAGCGCATGGCGAGGCCGCCGCGGCCGCGGGTGAGCTCGAACCAGGACGGCCAGCAGCCGTCCTGGCCGCACACCGTGACGTCCCAGCGTCCCAAGCATGTCCTCGACCGGATCCGGCGCGGAGCGGGCGCTGGCGGGCGGCAGCAGCAGCGTGGCGACGAGGGCGGCGAGAGTGGCGCGGACCATGGTGGCTCGATCTCCGGGGATGGCTGGGAGCGACCCTGCGGCTTCGGCGTGCGACATCGGCGGAGAGGGTACCGCAGAGTGGGCCTAAGCGGGCGCCCGGGCGGGACCGGGCGACCTGGAGGACGGTGAGGCCCGGGTGGGACCCGGTGGTGGACGGGTGCTGGGGCCGGCGCGCGATGGCCGGGGGCCGGCGGGGACGGCGCCGAGCCTGTGTCGCATAAGGGATATTATGTCCACCATCGCGCGGGTTTCACCGCGCGGTGGCGGACATAATATCCTGGCAGGCCGGTTGGACAGCGGCACCGGTGGGACAGCGGCACCCTCCCGCACCGGCGACAGGGCCGGCTCAGCTCACTCCCCGACGACCAG
>JACRPT010000149.1 GCA_016223045.1 Candidatus Eiseniibacteriota bacterium | reverse complement strand
CGTGTGGCTCGACGCAGCCGCAACGGCTGCACCATCGTGAGACCTCCTTGTCTCTGGGCTGCTGGACTTCGACAACCTCAGAGATAAAGGCAGGTCTCACGTTTTTCAAGCCCTTCGCCGATTCAGGCGAAACGATTTAGTCCATGAAGACGGGCTGATCGGCCACCCGGGCCGAAGGGAGCCCGACCCTCCGTGTCGCTCGCCCACTGCATCCCGCTCCTGGCGGCGCTCGCCGCGGCCGCTCCGCTGCCCGCGGCGCTTCCCGATTCGCTCCCGCTCCAGCTGATCGCGCGCGACACCCTGGGCTCGGGGAACGGTGGCCGCACGGCGGCGGTCGAGCCGAGCGGGGTGGCGGCCGACGCCTTCGGCCGCATCTACGTCACCGACGCCGCGCTGCACCGGCTGGAGCGTTTCGATGCGCAGGGCCGCTGGCTCGGCGAGTCGGGCGCGCTCGGCAGCGCTCCGGGGCAGCTCCACCGGCCCGCGGGCGTGGTGCCGTACGGCACGCTGGGGGTCGCGGTGCTCGACCGCGAGAACCTGCGCGTGGTCTCCTACGACCTGTACGGACGGCTGCTGGGCGTGGCCGTGGACCTCGCCGATGCCGCGCTCACCGACCGCACCGGGCGGGTGGACCCGGTGGCGCTCTCTTCGGACCGCGGCGGCGCGCTGTTCATCGCCGACGCCGAGCGCGACCGCATCCTGGCCTTCGACTTCTCCGGGCGCTTGGTGCGCGAGCTGGGCGGCTACGGCGCGCGCGCCGGCTCGTTCCGGGGGCTCGCCGGCGTGGCGAGCGCGCCGCGCGGCGAGCTGGTGACGGCGGAGCGGGTGGGTGCGCGGGTGCAGCGGCTCGACGCCGGCGGGCGCGTGGCGGCCGCGTGGCCGCTCGACGTGAAGCCGGGACGCGGCCGGCTGCCGGTCGCCGTGGACGACTCGGCGCGCGTCGCCGTGGCCGACGAGGCCACCGGCCGGCTGTGGGTGTTCGACCCGGCGGGCCGCACGCTGGCGTGGCTCAGCGGCCTCGGCGGACCGCGCGCGCTGGCCTTCGCGCCGGACGGCACGCTGCTGGTGGCCGAGGCGGCCGCGGGCCGCGTGCGCCGCTTCACCCTGGTTCCCGCCGCCGCGCGCGGGGAGTAGCCGATGCCGCGCGCCGGGCGCATCGCGGCCTGCGGGCTCGGCCTGCTCGCGTTTGCCGCGGCCGCGGGGGCGGGCACGCTCGCCGACCCCGGCTGCGGCGTGACCGGGCTCCCGGCGCGGCCCGACGCCGTGACCTACCGCCTGCCGCACACCTTCGTGCGCGCGGGCAGCGACTCGGTGTGGACGCGCGCCGGCGCGTGGCGGCGCGGCGCCGACTACCTGCTCGATCCGCTGCGCGGCGAGCTGCGCGTGCTGCGCCAGCCGGCGCCGGGCGAGACCCTGTGGGTGGCGGCCTGCTGGCTGCTGGCGCCGCCGCCGCTCGAGCTGCAGTTCCAGCGCTACCGTGCCGGGGCCCCGGCGGCGCCCGAGAGCGCGGCCGCCCCGCCCGGCGCGGGGGCGCCGGCGGCCGCTCGCCCGGTCACCTCGCGCACGCCGTTCGCGGCGCCGGTGGGCGCCGCGCTCTCGGTCAGCGGGAACAAGACGGTGGCGGTGGAGTTCGGCTCGAGCCAGGACGCGTTCCTGCGCCAGTCGCTCGACCTCGCGGTGAGCGGCACGCTCGCGCCGGGCGTGCAGCTCACCGGCGTGCTCTCGGACCGCAACCTGCCGCTGACCGCGGCCGGCAGCACCCAGGACCTGCAGGCGCTCGACCGCGTCCTGATCGAGCTCACCGCGCCGCGCGGCTCGGTGGCGCTCGGCGACGTGCCGCTGGTGCTCGGCCAGGGCGAGTTCGCGCGGCTGGAGCGCCGGGTGCAGGGCGTGCGCGGCGAATGGTCGCGGGGCGGCTTCCGCGGCAGCGTGGCGGCCGCCAGCGCACAGGGTGAGTACTTCCGCGTGCAGTTCTACGGGGTCGAGGGGCGCCAGGGCCCCTACCTGCTCACCGACCGTGACGGCAACACCGGGATCTCGGTGGTGGCGAACAGCGAGGTCGTGACCGTGGACGGCGTGCGCATGACGCGCGGCGAGGGCGCGGACTACGCGCTCGACTACGAGCGCGGGCGCATCACCTTCACCAACCGCCGCCCGGTCACCGCCGCCACGCGCATCACGGTGGACTACCAGTTCGCGCTCAACCGCTACCGC
Organism: Candidatus Eiseniibacteriota bacterium; assembly: GCA_016223045.1. Taxonomy (GTDB): domain Bacteria; phylum Eisenbacteria; class RBG-16-71-46; order RBG-16-71-46; family RBG-16-71-46; genus JACRPT01. The sequence continues at coordinate 15,978 of JACRPT010000149.1, read as the reverse complement.
CGCAATCTCGCGCTCGCCTCCGGGCGCTGGGAGCGCGGCCGCCTGCGGCTCTTCACCTCTGCGGTGACCGAGTCGGACGACCGCGGCCGCCCGCTGGACCTGGCGCTCGACGGCGCCGACCGCCTGGTGCTCGCGGCCGCCGGTGACTCGGCGGCGCGCGCCATCGGGCCGGGCGTCACTCCGGGAGCGGGCGACTACGACACCGTGCGCGTGGCCTCGGGGCTGGTGTTCGCCTACGCCGGGGCGGACTCCGGGGATTTCAGCGTGCGCTTCGCGCGCGTCGGCGCCGGGCTCGGCGACTACGCCGATTCGACGGTGTTCTCGGGGCGCACCGCCTACCGCTACGTCGGCCCGGGCGCGGGCGCCTTCCGGGTGGGGCGCGCGCTGCCGCTGCCCGAGTCGCACCAGCTGTGGTCGCTGGGTGGCGGCGCGCGGCTCGGGGCGCTCGCCCTCGAGCTGGAAGGGGCGGCCTCGAAGCGCGACCTCAACACCTTCTCCAGCCTCGACGACCAGCGGCACGTGGGCGGCGCGGGGCGCGCCGCGCTGAGCCTGGAGGGCGGGCTGCCCGGCCCGCTCGGGTGGGGCGGGCTCGCGCCCGCGGCGCGCGCGGTCGGCGAGCGCTTCGCCCCCTTCAGCCGGATCGAGCGGCCGTTCGCCGAGCAGGACTGGGGGCTGCCGGCGGGCGGCGGGCTCAAGCACGCGCGGCGCGCCGAGCTCACCGGCTTCGTGCGCCCGCGCGCGGGCGGCGAGCTGCGCGCCGGGGCCGGGCGGCTCACCGCGCCCGGTGGCTTCAGCGCGTGGCGGCGCACGCTGGAGTGGACCATGGACCGCGCGCTGGCCACCAGGGCGCGGTGGGAGCGCGCCGACGCGACGCAGCGCGGGGCGCGCTTCGTCGACGGCGGACGCGAGCGCCTGTTCGCCGAGGCCCGGCTCGGGCTGCGGTGGCTCGAGCCCGCGGTGCGCGCCGAGTCCGACGCGCGGCGCTCGCCCGCCGACAGCGGCCGGGTGGGCGCCCGCTTCCGCGAGGGCGGCGTGGAGCTGGCGAGCCCGCGCGCGCTGGCCTGGCATGCGCTGGCGGGGTGGTCGCTGCGGCGCGACGCGCGGATGACCGCGGGCGGCTTCGTGGACCAGTCGCTGGTGCGCACCTACCGGCTGGCGCTCGAGACGCCGGCGGGCGCCGGGCTGGGCGCGGTGCTCAGTCTGCAGCGCCGGGACCTGCGGCCGCTCGCCGATCCACGGCGCTCGCGCGGCGACCTGGCCAGCGTGCGACTGCGCGGCGAGGACGCGGGCCACGGCCTCAAGGCGCTGGCCAACCTGGAGGTCACGAGCGAGGGCGAGAACCGCCGGGTGCGGCAGGTGGTCTTCGTGGGTGCGGGGCGCGGCGGCTACGACGCCACTGGCAACTTCGTCGGCACCGGCGACTACGACCTGGTGCTGGTGGTGAGCCAGGACCTGGAGAAGATCGCGCGCGCCGCCACCAGCGCGCGCTTCGAGTGGCAGGTGCCGGGCCCCGAGCGCTGGCGCGGGACGCGCGCGGCGTTCGACTTCGAGACCGAGACCCGGCGCCGCGGCGAGCTGCTGCTGCGCGATCCGGTGATCGCGCCGGGGGCGGCGCTCGGTGACGCGGCGCTGGCGCGCGGCATGGTGCTGCAGCGGCTGGAGGGCGAGATCGCGCCCGACTCGCGCGCGGCGGCGCTGCGCCTGCGCGCCGAGCGGCGCGTCACCGCCGACCGGTTCTACCAGAACTTCGCGCAGACGCTGGACGACCGCTCGCTCTCGGCGCGCTGGCGCACGCGGCCCGGGAGCACGGTGACCACCGAGATCGAGGGGCGGGTGCGCCGCCAGGTGGCGGTGCAGGCGCTGGCCGGTGCGGCCGGCTTCCGGCGCACGCTGCTCGAACAGGCCGGCGTCGCCCAGCTGGCGTGGACGCCGGACGCGCGGTTGCGGGCGGTGGCCGCGCTCGAGGCCGCGTGGAGCCGGCCCGCCGGGCAGCCCGACCTCACCCGCACGGTGAAGCTCGGGCCCGACCTCGGCGTCGCGTTCGGCGCCCGTGGCCGCGCCGAGCTGTCGCTGCGGCGCGCGTTCCTGAGCGGGCCGCCGGCGGTGGGCCTGCTGCCGAGCGCCGAGCCGGCGGGGGCGCCGCGCTGGGACGGCACCGCGCGGCTCGACTACCGGGTGCGCGAGAGCACCACCGCGGCGCTGTCGCTCAACCTGCGCGAGCGGCCGGGGCGCGCCGCGGTGGTCACCGGCCGCGCCGAGCTGAGGGCGTTCTTCTGATGCGCGCCCGCCCCGTCCGCCGCGCTCTCACGGCCGCGCCGCTCGCGCCGGCGCTCGTGCTGGCGGCCGTGCTGCTCGCGCCGGCGCCCGGCCGGGCGGCCGCGGCGCGTCTCGAGTATCGCGGCAGCGCGCTCACCCGCAGCGAGGTCGAGACCCTGGCCGCCGCCGCGCTGCGCGCGCCGCGCGACTCGTCGGCTACGGTCGCGCTGCTCGCCGCCGTGGTGGAGCGGCTGCAGGAACGCGGCTGGCTGGACGCGCGCGCCGACGCGGCGTGGGACGCGGGCGCCGGCGCCCGGCTGGCGCTCACGGTGCGCGAAGGCCCGCGCTTCCGCTGGGGCGTGGTGGCGCTCGAGGGCATGGCGGGCGCCGACTCCGCGCGCTTCGCCCGGGGGCTGCCGCTGCGCGCGGGTGGCGTGGCCTCGCCGCTCGAGGCGGCGCGCGCGGTCGAGGCCGTGCTGCGGGAGGTCACCGACCACGGCTACCCGTACGCGCGGCTCGGAGTGAGCGGCTGGGAGGCGGAGACCGCGGGCGACTCCGCGGGGCGCGCGCGGGCCGCCGTGGCGCTGCGGCTCAGCGGTGCGCTGGGGCCGCAGGTCACGGTCTCGCGCGTGCGCATCGAGGGGCTCCGGGTGACGCGGGCCGGCGTCGCCGAGCGGGCGCTGGGTCGCATCGCCGGGCTCCCCTACGAACGCGCGGCGGCCGAGGCAGGGCGCGAGCGGCTGGCGCAGCTCGGGCTGTTCCGCGCGGTGTCGCTGCGCGGGCTCGAGGGCGAGGCCGACTGGAGCCGGGCGCAGCTGGTCTACCGGGTCGAGGAGCCGCGCTACAACCGCTTCGAGGGCGCGGTGGGCGTGCAGGGCGACGCCGGGGTGGCGGGGCTGGCGAGCGTCGAGCTCGGCAACCTGCTGGGCACCGGGCGCTCGAGCGGCGTGCGCTGGGAGGCGCGCGGGCGCGGCATCTCGGTGTTCGAGGCGCGCTATGCCGAGCCGCTGCTGCTGGGCACGCCGCTGCGGTTGGAGGGCGCGGTGGCGCAGCAGGTGCTGGACACGCTGTACGCGCGCACCCGCTGGGGCGCGCGGGTCCGCTACGCGCTCTCGGCGCAGGAGCGGATAGAGGCGGGCTACGAGCAGGAGCGCGTGGTGCAGGAGCGTGGCGAGGTGCGCGAGGCCCGGCTGCAGAGCACGGTGTTCGCGCTCGAGCGCGACGCGCTCGACGACGCGCTGGCGCCGCGGCGCGGGGTGCGGGCGCGCTTGAGCGCGGCGCAGGCCTTCAAGCGCGAGGGCCTGCGGCCCGCCGGCACGCGCACGGCGCGCGCCAGCGCGGTCGAGGCGAAGTCCGAGTGGCACCGGCCGCTCGCGGCGGCGAGCGGGCTCACGCTCGAGCTGACCGGGGCGGGGCGCTTCAGCTCGCAGCGGGTGCTGCCGCTCTACGAGCGTTATCCTGTCGGGGGCGCGGCCACGCTGCGGGGGCACGACGAGGAGGAGTTCCGGGTGGACCGCTACGCGCTGTCGCGGCTGGAGTGGCGCTGGTTCCTGGGCGGCGCCGGGCAGCGCGTGTTCCTGTTCTGGGACCACGCGTGGATGGCGACCCGGCTGCCACTGTCGGCGGGCGGCGACCGCTTCCAGCAGCTCCACCGCGACGGCCTGGGCTTCGGCCTGCGCCTGGAGGCGGCGGGCGGGCTGGTGGGCGTGGACTACGGGCTCGAGCCCGGGCGCGCGCCGCTCGAGGGCAAGATCCACCTGCGGTTGATCTCGACGTTCTGACGGGTCCCGCGCCGTCCGCGACCGGCGTTCGTGCGGCGCGTGAGGGACGGAGCGGGCGGGGAGGAGGGGCGATGTCGCTGGCGCGCAGGGTCGAGGAGCTGCTGGAGCCGGGCGGGCGCCTGGCCGGCCGCTGGCCGCGCTACGAGGAGCGCGAGGTGCAGCGCCGGCTGGCCGGTGACATCGCCGCCACCATCGAGCACGGCGGCGTGCTGCTCGCCGAGGCGCCGACCGGCGTCGGCAAGTCGCTCGCCTACCTGCTCCCCGCGGTGCTCAGCGCGCTCGCCACCGAGCGCCGCGTGGTCATCGCGACCTGCACGCGCTCGCTCCAGGACCAGCTCTACGAGCGCGACCTGCCCGCACTGCTCGAGTCGCTCGACCTGCACCTGCCGTGCGCCTGTCTCAAGGGCAAGCAGAACTACGTCTGCCCGCGCGCGCTCGAGCTCACCGAGGGCCGCGGCGCCGAGGAGGACGAGGTGCTGGAGCAACTGCGGCGCTGGGCGGCGGGCGACGAGGAGGGGGACCTCGACCGCTTCGTGCCCGCGGACGCGGAGGCGATGCGGCGGGTGCGCGGCCGGGTGGGCGCCGACCCCGCGGCCTGCACCATCGTCACCTGCCGGCGCGGGCGCGAGTGCTCCTGGGTCCGCGCCCGGCGCCTGGCCGCGCAGGCGCGCATCGTGGTGTAGGTGGGTGTGCCGCGCAGCGAGTTCACGATGTTCTGCGCCGCCTCGTCGGCGTTCGCAGTGTTCAGGAGGAACGTCAGTGCAAGCAGCGCTGTGACGGCGGGCGTGGCGGGACCGACACTGGGCGGTGGCGGCGGCGTGAGCTTCGGTGGTTGAGGTGGCAATAGCTTCTTTGCGAGCCGGACCATTGCTATCACTGCCAGCACCGGCACGACGACGATCAGCGCGACGTGCAGCAGCCTCAGTGCGATCAGTGCGCTGCCGACGCTGCCGATGCAGAGTGCGAGACCTGCTGCAAGCCGCAAGCCGCTCGCGTGGGCGAGGCGCGCGAGGACGCCGACCGGTTCTTCGCGGCCGTCGCGCCGCGGGGCGAGCGCCACGAGCTGTACGGGGCGCGCGAGCGCTACCGCTCGGCCCTCGAGCTGCTCGGGCGCGACCTCGAGCCGCTCGAGGCCGTGCTCGCGCACTGCAGGCAGTTCGCGCGCGCGCTGCACCTGCTGGCCGAGGAGGTGGGCGGGCTGGAGGCGGGGGCGGCGGGCGAGGACCTGGCGGGCGAGCTGGAGGAGGTCTCGGGGCGGTTCGCGCTGCTCGGCGCGGACGTCGACGCGCTGGCCGACGCCGCGGACCCGGGCTGGGTCTACTGGCGGACCGCCGGCGCGCGCGGTGTCGAGCTGCACGGGGCGCCGGTCACGGTCGGCGACCACGCGCGCCGCCTGGTGATCGGGCGCGGGCAGGCGGCGGTGCTCACCTCGGCCACGCTGTCGGCGGGGGGCGACTTCTCGTTCGTGGGCGAGCGCCTCGGGCTCGGGGAGGAGCACGGCATGCCCTACGAGACCGCCTCGTACCCGTCGCCGTTCCCGCTCGAGCGCCAGATGCGGGTGTTCGTCTACGAAGGCGGCCGCGACGAGGCGGCCGCGGTGTCCGAGCTGGTGGCGGCGCTGGCGCAGGCGGTGCGGCGCAACCAGCTCGTGCTGTTCACCGCGCACGAGCGGCTCCGGCGCGCGCGGGCGGCTGCTCGGCCTGCTGCCCGCGGACCGCGTGCTGCTGGCGCAGGAATGGGACGGACCGGCCGGGCTGCTGGCCGAGCGCTTCCGGCTGGAGCGCGGCGCCGTCTTGCTCGGAGTCCAGAGCCTGTGGGAAGGTGTGGACTTTCCGGGTGAAGCGCTCGAGATCCTGGTGGTGGCGAAGCTGCCCTTCTCGGTCCCGGACGACCCGCTGGTGGAAGCGCGGGGAGAACGGCTGCGCGAGCGCGGACTCGATCCGTTCCTGCACGATGCGGTGCCCGAAGCGGTGCTGCGATTCCGACAGGGGGTGGGGCGCCTGATCCGCCGAACCGACGACCGCGGGGTGCTGATCGTGTGCGACCCCAGGCTGGCCGTGGCCTCGTACCGGCGCGCGTTCCTCGCGGCGCTGCCGGTGCCGCCGGAGCGGCTGCGCGACCCGCACGAGCTGGCCGGCGCAGCGGCGCGCTTCCTGGAGGCCGGCCCGCCCCCGGTGGAGCGCTCGTGATCGCGCTCGGGCAGCAGCCGCTCGGTCTCGCCGACCTGGTCGCGGTGGCGCGCGACGGCGCCCGGGTCTCGCTGGCGGCGCCGGCGCGCGCGCGCATCGCGCGCAGCCGCGCGGTGGTGGAGCGCGCGGTCGCCGGGGAGCGCGCGGTGTACGGCGTCACCACCGGCTTCGGCGACCTCAAGGACCGCCACATCCCGCGGGACGAGGTGCGCCAGCTCCAGGTGAACCTGCTGCGCTCGCACGCCGCGGGGGTCGGCGCCGAGGCGCCACGCGAGGTCGTGCGCGCCATGCTGCTGCTGCGCGCGGCTTCGCTCGCGGCCGGATGCTCGGGCTGCCGCGCCGAGGTGGTCGAGGCGCTGCTGGCGCTGCTCGAGCGCGACGTGACGCCGGTGGTCCCGCTCCAGGGCTCGGTCGGGGCCTCCGGCGACCTGGCGCCGCTCGCGCACCTGGCCGGTGTGCTGACCGGAGAGGGTGAGGCGTGGCTGGGCGAGCGGCGCATGCCCGCCGCGCTCGCGCTGCGCGGCGCCGGGCTCCAGCCGCTCGCGCTCGAGGCCAAGGAGGGACTCGCGCTGATCAACGGCACCCAGCTCTCGACCGCGCTGGCGGCGCTCGCCTGCGCCGACGCGCGGCGGGTGTGGGAGGCGGGGGTGGCCGCGGCCGCGCTCTCGACCGAGGTGCTGCTGGGATCGTTCCAGCCCGCGCGCGAGGACGTGCAGGCGCTGCGCCCCTACCGCGGGGCGCTCGAGACCGCGCGCCGGCTGCGCGCCTACTCCGAGGGGAGCGCGCTGGTCGCCTCGCACGCCGACTGCGGCCGGGTGCAGGATCCCTACAGCCTGCGCTGCGTGCCCCAGGTGATGGGCGCGGCGTGGGACGCGCTCGCGCACGTCGAAGCGCAGCTCGCGGTGGAGCTGAACGCGGTGAACGACAATCCGCTGGTGCTCGCCGAGAAGGGCGAGGTGGTCTCGGCCGGGCTGTTCCATGCCGAGCCGGTGGGGATGGCGGCGGACTATCTCAAGATCGCGGTCGCCGAGGTGGCGTCGCTCTCGGAGCGCCGCGGCGCGCTGCTGCTGGATGCCCGGACCTCGGGCCTGCCCGCCGCGCTCGCCGGGAACCCGGGACTCGAGTCGGGCTACATGATGGCGCAGTACACCGCGGCGGCGCTGGTCTCCGAGAACAAGGTGCTGTGCCATCCCGCGACGGTGGACTCGATCCCCACCGGGGCCGGGATGGAGGATCACGTCAGCATGGCGCCGATCGCCGCTCGCCACGCGCGCGCGGTGGTCGAGAACGCGGCGCGCGTGGTGGCGCTCGAGCTCTTGTGCGTCTGCCGCGCGCTCGAGTTCCGGCGTCCGCTCGCCGCGGGCGCCGGCTCCGAGCGCGTCTACGCCGCCATCCGGCGGCAGGTGCCGGCGCCCGAGGGCGACCGCCCGCTCTCCGGCCCCTGCGAGACCGTGGCGCAGTGGGTGCTCTCGCGCGCCCCCGAGCGCCTGGCCGAGGAGGTGCTGGTCCCGTGAACCCGACCGCCAGTGCGCGCCTGGTGCGCGCCCCGCGCGGCGCCGAGCGCTCGTGCCGGGGCTGGGCGCAGGAGGCCGCGCTGCGCATGCTGATGAACAACCTGGATCCCGACGTGGCCGAGCGCCCCGACGACCTGGTGGTCTACGGCGGCACCGGCCGCGCCGCGCGCTCGTGGGAGGCGTTCGACCGCATCGTCGCCGCGTTGCGCGCGCTCGCGTGCGACGAGACCCTGCTGGTCCAGTCGGGCAAACCGGTGGGGATCTTCCGCACTCACGAGGGCGCCCCGCGGGTGCTGATCGCGAACTCGCTGCTGGTGCCGCGCTGGGCCACCTGGGAGCACTTCTGGGAGCTTGAGGGGAAGGGGCTCATGATGTACGGGCAGATGACCGCGGGCTCGTGGATCTACATCGGCTCGCAGGGCATCGTGCAGGGCACGTTCGAGACCTTCGGCGAGTGCGCGGCGCGCCACTTCGGCGGCACGCTGGCCGGCCGGCTGGTGCTCACCGCGGGGCTGGGCGGGATGGGTGGCGCGCAGCCGCTCGCCGTCACCATGAACGGCGGCGTGTGCCTGGCGGTCGAGGTGGACGAAGCCCGGGCGCAGCGCCGCGTGGACACCGGCTACTGCGACCGCATCACGCGCGACCGCGACGAGGCGCTGGCGTTGTGCCGCGAGGCGCTGGCGGCGAAGCGACCGCTGAGCGTGGGGCTGACGGGGAACGCGGCCGAGGTGCATCCCGAGCTGCTCCGGCGCGGCGTCATCCCCGACGCGGCCACCGACCAGACCTCGGCGCACGACCCGCTGAACGGCTACGTGCCGGCCGGGCTCACGCTCGAGCAGGCGGCGAAGCTGCGCGCCGCGGATCCCGCCGAGCACGTGCGGCGCGCGCGCGCCTCGATGGCGGCCCAGGTGACGGCGCTGCTCGGCATGAAGGAGCGGGGCACGGTGCTGTTCGACTACGGCAACAACCTGCGCGGCGAGGCCGAGCAGGGCGGGCTGGCCCACGAGCGGGCGTTCTCGTACCCCGGCTTCGTCCCCGAGTACATCCGTCCGCTGTTCTGCGCGGGCAAGGGACCGTTCCGCTGGGCCGCGCTCTCGGGCGAGCCCGCGGACATCCTGGCCACCGACCGCGCGGCGCTCGAGGAGTTCCCCGACGACGCGCGGCTGCACCGCTGGATCCCGCTGGCCGAGAAGCTGGTGCGCTTCCAGGGCCTGCCGGCGCGCATCTGCTGGCTCGGCTACGGCGAGCGCGCGCGGCTGGGGCTGCGCTTCAACCGCATGGTGCGCGAGGGCCAGCTCCAGGCGCCGGTGGTGATCGGGCGCGACCACCTGGACGCCGGCTCGGTGGCCTCGCCGTTCCGCGAGACCGAGGGGATGCGCGACGGCTCGGACGCGGTCGCCGACTGGCCGATCCTGAACGCACTCCTGAACACCGCGTCGGGCGCCTCGTGGGTGAGCGTCCACCATGGCGGCGGCGTGGGGATCGGGAACTCCATCCACGCCGGCATGGTCGTCGTGTGCGACGGCAGTCGCGAGGCCGACGCGAGGCTCGAGCGCGTGCTCACCAACGACCCGGGCACCGGCGTGATGCGCCACGCCGACGCCGGCTACCCGGAGGCCGTCGAGCACGCGCGGAAGACCGGGATGAAGCTCCCCGGGATCACGATGTGAGCGCCGGCCGATGAGCTTCGTGCCGCGTGACCCCTCGAGCCGGGCGGTGGCCGGACGCCCCTCGTACCTGATCCTGCACAACACCTCGGAGGTGGTGACGCCGGATCCCGAGGGGCGCCGGGTGCTGCGCTACCCGCGCGGCGCGATCGTGTTCCAGGATGGCCGCGTGCTCGAGGTCGGCAGCGGCGCCGAGCTGTCGCGACGCCACGCCGAGGCGCGCCCGCTCAACGCGAACGGACGGCTGGTGACGCCGGGCCTGGTGGACTGCCACACCCACATGATCTTCGCTGGCCAGCGCGCCGCGGAGTTCCAGCAGCGGCTCGGGGGCGAGTCCTACGCCGCCATCGCCGCTGCGGGCGGGGGCATCCGCGCCACCGTGGCGGCGACCGCGGCCGAGCGCGACGACGTCCTCGAGAAGTCGCTGGCCAACCGGCTCGAGCGCTGGCGCGCGAACGGCTGCACCACGGTCGAGGTGAAGAGCGGCTACGGGCTCACGCCCCCGGCCGAGCTCCGGCTGCTCGAGCTGATGCGCGGCGCGGCGCAGCGCGTGCCGGCGCGGCTCCACCGCACCGCGCTGCTGCTCCACGCCGTGCCCGCCGAGTACCGCGAGCGGCGCGGCGAGCTGATCGCCCTGCTGTGCGAGCGCACGCTGCCGGAGATCCGCACCCGCGAGCTGGCCGGCGCGGTGGACGCCTTCTGCGACGAGGCGGCGTTCAGCATCGCAGAATGCCGCACCCTGCTCGTCCGCGCGCAGCAGCTCGGGTTCGCGGTCAAGCTCCACGCCGACCAGCTCACCCGCAACGGCGGCGCGCGGCTCGCCGCCGAGCTGCGCGCGTGCTCGGCCGATCACCTGGAGAGCGCGACCGAGGCCGACTGGAAGGCGCTGGCCGCCGCCGGCACCGTGGGCGTGCTGCTGCCCGCCGCCGCGCTCACGCTGGGCCAGCGCCTGCCCGCGGCCGCGATGCTGAGGAAGAGCGGCGCGCGCGTCGCCGTCGCCACCGACTTCAACCCGGGCACCGCGCCCGCCCAGTCGCTGGTGGAATGCGCCGCGCTCGCCGCCCGGCTGTGCGGCTTCGACGCCGACGAGACGCTGCTCGCGATCACCTGGAACGCGGCGAAGGCGCTCGGCGTCGAGAGCGAGGTGGGGCATCTCAACCCCGGCGCCTGGGGCGACGCGGTGACCTGGGAATGCGAGACGCTGGAGGAGCTGCCCTACTGGATGCCCGCGGTGCGCCCCGACACCGTCTTCGTGCGCGGCGCCGACCTCGCGCTGCCCACGGTCGAGCGCCGGGTGTGGCCGTGAGGTCCGGCCCGCGCGCCATCCGTTCCGGGAGACCGACCCCCTCTGGAGACCCTCACTGACCATGCCCAGGCTCGTCGAATGCGTTCCGAACTTCTCCGAAGGCCGTCGCCGCGATGTGGTCGAGGAGATCATGCAGGCCATCGCGACGGTTCCCGGCGTGACGCTGCTCGACAGCGAGATGGACGCCGACCACAACCGCTCGGTGCTCACCTTCGCCGGCGAGCCCGAGCCGGTGATGGAGGCCGCGGTGCGCGCGGTGAAGCGCGCCGCCGAGCTGATCGACCTGAACCAGCACCGGGGCGAGCACCCGCGCATGGGCGCGGCGGACGTGGTGCCTTTCGTGCCGGTCGAGGGGGTGACGCTCGAGGACTGCGCCGAGCTGGCGCGGGCGGTGGGCAAGCGCATCGGCGAGGAGCTGGCGATCCCGGTGTTCCTCTACGAGGCCGCGGCCACGCGGCCCGACCGGGTGAGCCTGGCCGACGTGCGGCGCGGCGGCTTCGAGGGGCTGCGCGAGGCGATCGGCGCCGATCCGGCGAAGCAGCCGGACTTCGGCCCCGGGCGCATCCATCCCACCGCGGGCTGCACCGCGGTCGGGGCGCGGCGCTTCCTGGTGGCGTTCAACGCCAACCTGAACTCCGGCGACGTGCGGGTGGCGAAGGCCATCGCCGCCGCCATCCGCGAGCAGAGCGGCGGTCTCAAGCACGTGCGCGCGCTCGGCTTCTCGATCGAGGGCGGACGGCGCGCCCAGGTGAGCATGAACCTGGTGAACACCGAGGCCACGCCCATCCACCGGGTGCTGGCGCTGGTGCGCGCCGAGGCGGCGCGCCACGGCGCGGCGATCGCAGGCTGCGAGGTGGTGGGGCTGGTGCCGGAGTTCGCGCTGCTGGACGCCGCCGAGCACGCGCTCCAGCTCGAGAACTTCCGCCGCGACCAGGTGCTGGAGCTGCGGCTGCGCCGGCCGCCGCTCACCGAAGCCGTGCCGATCGCGACCTTCCTCGACCAGGTCGCGGAACCCACGCCCACGCCGGGCGGCGGCACGGTGGCCGCGTTCGTCGGCGCGCTCGCCGCGACCCTGCCGGCGATGGTGGCCGGGCTCACCATCGGCCGCAAGAAGTACGCGGGGAGCGAGGAGGCGATGCGCGAGACCCGGCGGCGCGCCCAGGCGCTCCGGCTGCGGCTGCTCGGGCTGGCCCGCCGGGACAGCGAGGCGTTCGAGGCGGTGCTCCGGGCCCGCCGCCTGCCGCAGGCCACCCCGGCCGAGGCCGAAGCGCGCGGCCGGGCCCTGGCGGCGGCGGAGCTGGAAGCCATGCGGGTCCCGCTCGAGAGCGCCGGGGCCTGCCTCGAGGTCCTGGAACTGGCGGGAGAGGCGGCGGCGCGCGGCAACGCCAGCGCCATCACCGACGCGGGGGTGGCCGGGCTGCTGGCCCGGGCGGCCGCCGAGGGGGCGCTGCTGAACGTGCAAATCAACCTGAAGTCCGCCGCCCCGTCCGCCGATAAGAACGAAGTCGAGATGGGTTTGCAGCGCATCCAGGCGGCCCTGGGCCCGGCGGCCCGGCGCTGCCTGGATGCCGTGCACGCCGCGCTGAGCGCTTGACAGGGACTGCGTCTTGCGTGCGCGCCGCGCGCGTGCCGCATTCGGGCACGCGCCTTCGGGTGCGCCTCGCGGAGAGAGCCAGCTTGGAAAAGGCGATCGAGATCAAGCGACGGGCCCAGCGCTGCATTCAGACCGGTGATCTGGATGGGGCCCTGAGCGAGTACGAGAAGCTCACGCAGGGCGATGACTCCGAGCCGATCAACTTCGTCCTCCTCGCCGACCTCTGCTACAAGAAGGGCGCCGTGGAGGAGGCCTCGCGCCGCTACCTGCAGGCCGTGGACGCCTACGAGCGCCAGGGCCTCTACAAGAACGCGATCGCCGTCTGCAAGAAGATGATGCGGCTGTCGCTCTCGCCCACGCTGGTGCTCCAGCGGCTGGCGCAGCTCCACGCGCTCGACGGGTTCAGCACCGAGGCCGCGCTCTACCACCACCAGTACGCCGAGGTGCTCTCCCGCGAGGAGAAGTACTCCGAGGCCGCGGACGTGCTGCGCAAGGCCTTCGAGGTGTCGCCGGAGAACGTGCGGACGCTCGAGAAGGTGGGCGAGACGCTGGCGCTCTCCGGCGACCTGGCTGCCGCGGCGGCGGTGCTGATGGAAGCCTCCGGGCACCACCGCCGCGCCGGGCGGACGCAGGACGCCGAGCGGGCGGTGGCGCGTGCCGAGCAGCTCCACCCCGGGGCGAGCGAGTGCTACCGGGAGCGGGTGGCCGAAGCTCCGGCGTCCGGGCGGGAGACGCGGAGCGCGCCCGAGCCGGCGCCGCGCACCGAGCGACGACGCGGGCCCGCAGCGGCGGACGAGCCGGCAGGTCCTGCCGCGCCGGTGCGGGATGCCGCGGCCTGCGCGCCGGCCGTCGTCGAGGCGGCAGGCGTGCCCGCCGCGGAATCCGCGTCCGAGGTGACGCCGCCGCCCGAGGGCCTGCGCTTCGGCTCGCCCGCCGGGCCCGCGCCCGCTGCGGCGGAGGACGTGGTCGCGGACCTCGCCGGCATCGAGTCGCTGCTGCAGGAGGCCGCGGCGCGCTTCCGCGACGGCGACCGTGACGGAGCGGGTGGAGCGCTGGTGCGCGCCGCGCGCTCGTACGAGGCGCTCGGCAAGGCGGACAGCGCGGCGGCCATCTACCGCAGCCTGAGCCGCAGCGCCCACGCCTCGACCGGCGTGCTGGAGCTGTGGCACGCGAACTGCGAGGGGCGCGAGGACCGCAAGGAGGCCGCGGAGGTGGCCTGCCTGCTCGGTGACCACGCGCTCAACGACGACGACCTCGCCCGCGCCCGCGCGTGGTTCGAGCGCGCGCGGACGAGCGACCCGGAGAACGAGCTGGCCCAGCGCCGGCTGCAGCGGCTGGCCGCCGCGATGCCGCCGCCCGCGGCGGCGGACGACGCGGCGCCGACCGGGAAGGTCGAGGTGGCGCTGGGCCGGGCGGAGGCGGTCAGCTTCGACATGGCGGCCCTCATCGTGGAGTTCCAGCGCGGGGTGCAGGCCCAGCTTTCCGACGACGCCCAGAGCCACTACGATCTGGGCATGACCTACCGGGAGATGGGCCTGCACGATCAGGCGCTCGAGTCGTTCCGCCTGGCCGCCCGCGATCCGGCGTTCGGGCCGCGCTGCGCCGAGATGATCGGGCGCTGCCTGCTCGACCAGGGGCGGCTCGACGAAGCGGTGAGCGAGTTCACCACCGCGCTCGAGACCCTCGGCTCGCGGCCCGAGGTGGAGACCGGCCTGCGCTTCCAGCTCGGCCTGGTGCACGAGGCCGCCGGACGGCCGCAGGATGCGCTCGCGCAGTTCGAGCGCGTCTACGCCATGCAGGCCAACTACCCGGACGTGGCGCTCAAGATCCGCGTCCTGCGCAGGACGCTGGAGAGCGTCTGATGTCGCGGCCGCCCGCCGCACGGGGCGGACGCCGGGTGGACCTGCACTCCCACACCATCTTCAGCGACGGCGCGCTGCCGCCCGAGGCGGTGGTGGCGCTGGCGGTCGCGCGCGGGCTGGCGGCGCTGGCCATCACCGACCACGACTCGGTCGAGGGCGTGGCGCGGGCGCGCGAGGCCGCCGGCAGCGCGCTCGAGCTGGTGGCCGGAATCGAGGTCTCCTCGATGCTCGACGGCCTCGACCTCCACATCCTCGGCTACTACCTGGACCCGGCCGACGCGGAGTTGCTGGAGACGCTGGCGGGCTTCCGCACCGAGCGGCTCGACCGCGCGCTCCGGATGATCGAGCGCCTGGCGGCGCTCGGCGTGCCCGTGGACCGCGACCTGGTGCTGGCGCTGGCCGGTCCCGGCGTGGTGGGTCGTCCGCACGTGGCCGAGGCGCTGCTGCGCGCCGGGCACATCGAGACCATGGACGATGCGTTCCGCCACTTCATCGGCGCGCACGCGCCGGCGTTCGTGCCGCGGCCCGCGTTCCGACCCGAGCAGGCGATCGCGCTGATCCACGCCGCCGGTGGCGTGAGCGTGCTCGCGCATCCCGGCGCCGGGCTCTCCGAGAGCGTGGTCGAGCGCCTCGCCGCCGCACGTCTGGACGGCATCGAGGTGTGGCACCCGCAGCACGGGATGGCCAGCGTGCGGCGCTACCACGCGCTCGCGGCGAAGCTCGGCCTGCTCGAGACCGGCGGCTCCGACTTCCACGGCCCGGGCCGCGGGATGGACCTGGGCGAGCTGCCCGTGCCCGCGAGCGTGCTCGGGCCCCTCAAGCAGGCGGCCGGCGTCCCGGGCTGAGCCCCGCCGGGCGCGGCGCAGGCGCAATCGTCTTCCTTGCCGGACAGGCCGACGGCCGGTGGAACCCGTCGCCGAGGTAGCGTCACCACAGGCCGCGGGAGTCGGAAGAGTGGCTCTGTGGGGAATCGTGTCGGTGCATCCCGCATGACGCCGGTGTCCCGGCCGCCGTGCACGCGTCGCCACCGCGCGCGGCAGCCACGCATCCCGGGGTGAGTGGCACGCGGAGCGCCGGCGTGGATCGCCGAGAGCACGGTCGACCTCGCGGGGCCTCCACGCGTCCCGGGGTGAGTGGCGCGCCGGCACGGATCGCCGAGAGCACGGTCGGCCTCGCGCGGCGCCCACACGTTCCGGGGTGAGTGGCACCCGGCACGGATCGCCGAGAGCGAAGAATCCCCTTGGCAGCCGCGCGGGAGCGCCGGACCGATGCGTCGCCGCTGCTCCTGCGATTGCGCGCTTGCGTGCGCCGGCTGCGCGCTGTCCGACTCGAATCGTCCGTGACCAGAGAGATCTCGCAGCGCTCTCTTCCCGCCCGCGTGCGAGGCTCCAGGAGCGCCGGAGAAGGGCGTGGTAGGAAAGAGCGGCGCCCCCGGCGTCCCGCCCCCGCGGAGTCACGCCCGTGAGCCGCTACTCGCTGTCTCACCTCCCCGACCCGGTCCTGCTGCGCGAACTGGCCACCCTGGTCGCCCGGGACCGCGTCACCACCGCCGTGCTGCTCGCCCACCTGGCCGAAGTGGACGCCCGGCGGCTCTACGCCCCGGCCGGCCACCCCTCGATGTTCTCCTACTGCGTCCACCAGCTGCACCTGTCCGAAGATGCCGCCTACAAGCGGATCCAGGCGGCGCGGCTGGCACGGCGGTTCCCGGTCATCTTCGAGGCCCTGGCCGACGGCCGGCTTCACCTGAGCGCGGTGGGCCTGCTGGCCCCGTACCTGACTCCCGGGAACGCCGATGAGCTGCTGGCGGCG
>JACRPT010000148.1 GCA_016223045.1 Candidatus Eiseniibacteriota bacterium | reverse complement strand
GAAGGGCAAGCGAAAGCAGAAACCGCCACGACAACCGGAGAATCGCTCAACGACCGAGAGCTCGGTCGAAGCGGGGATCCATGTCTCCGAAAACAGAGGCGATGATGACAATTGCCTGTGTGAAACCGCGCTTGTTTTGGGACTAGGGTGTCTCCGTCGGGATCGGTCGCGAAAACCGTGACGATCGCCGAATCGCCCTGGCCGAGGACATTGGGAAACACGACGACGGACGAGATGGTGGGCCTGCGCTCCAGGGGTCTCGTCGGATACTCCCTGCACGCGCCCATACCCACGACGACCGCGAGCACGAGAAGCACTCTCATCCAGGCTCTGTTCTTCATTCCAACAGTTCTCCTCGGACCTACCGCCTCTGCGGCTTGGGGAGCCTACACCCGGGCACCTGGACCGATTCCCGGCGTCATGTCGCCCGCAAGAGATTACCTCGCCGGCCCTTTCACGACGAGCGACATGATGGGCTGCGGCAGGCCGCGGGCCCCACGACGGTTGCTCTCCCCAACAAATGCGGGCGTGCATGTGCGGGCCGCGCGGAGCTACTCTGTCCGCGGTGCACGGCCGCCACGGCGCGCCGTCCGGCCCGAGGAGGTTCCCATGCGATTCCTCGCCATCCCGACCGCCGCCCTCGCCCTCGCTGGCTGCAGCTCCGGGCTCGTCCGCCCGGTCCACGAGGTCACGGCGCGCGCCGGCGCCGACGGCGTCCAGCGCGTGACCCTCACCGCGCACTCGTTCTACTTCGAGCCCAGCCGCATCGTGGTCCGGGCGCGCGTGCCCGTCGAGCTCGCCGTCCACAACGCGGCGTGGCTCACGCCCCACGACTTCATCTGCGACGCGCCGGAGGGCGGCATCCGCGTGAGGAAGCCGCTGAGCTGGCTCCACGGCACGCGCCGGGTGCGCTTCATCCCGACGCGTCCCGGCGAGTACCCGTTCTACTGCGGCGTGGACGCCCATATGAGGAAGGGCATGACCGGCACGATCGTGGTGGTCCCGTGAGCCTCGGGGCGCTGGCGTGCAGCGTGGCGCTCATGCTGACGACCGCGATCATGGCGCACGCGGAGGTCCGCTGGAGCGCGGCGGCGTACCTCGGCGCGGCGTGGAACCTCCCGAGCCCGCTGATCATCCGCCAGCCGGGGTTCGCCGACCTGCGCCTGCGCGCACGCTACGACTCGAGGGCGTTCGAGCTCCCGCTCTACTACGCCCTCCGCCTCGAGCGCTCGACAGGCCGCGCCGGGTGGGCGGTGAGCTTCATCCACCACAAGCTCCACCTGTCCGATCCCCCCGCCGAGGTCGGGGAGTTCGCGATCTCGCACGGCTTCAACCTGCTCCTGGTGGAGCGCACGTGGCGCGAGGGCCGCGTCCACCGTTCCCTGGGGGCGGGCGTCGTGATCGCCCACCCCGAGAACACGGTCCGCGGGAGGAAGCTGGCCGAGGACGGAGGCCGACTCGGCGGGGGGTACTACCTCGCCGGATTCGCGGCGAGCGCGGCGGTGGCCCGCGAGATCCCGCTGGGCGGCGGCTGGTTCGCTCCGCTCGAGGGCAGGGTCACGGCCGCGTGGGCCCGCGTGCCGGTGGCGGGCGGCCAGGCCGACGTGCCGAACGTCGCCGTCCACGGCCTCGCGGGCCTCGGCTGCAGGCGGTGATCAGGGAGCGGGCGGTTGCGCCGCGAGCGGGTTCGACATCCGCCAGCGGTCCCCGGGCGTCGCCAGCTCCGTGCCCAGCGCGTCGAGCGCGTCCTGCATGCGGCGCCGCAGGGTGGAGAGCAGCCCGGCCCGGCGCGCCTGCACGAGCCGCGGGTCCGCCGTGAACGCCTCGTGCACGGCGAGCGGCTCGGGCACGCGCAGGTGCGCCACGCGCGGGCCGACTGCGACCGGCACCGCGTTGTGGAGCGCGTCGCCGAAGCCGCGTGTGACCAGCGCCGCGCGCGTGCGCTTGAGGTTCTCAGCGACTTCCTCCTGCGCGAGCGTGGACGCGCCGTAGAGGTCCGCGGGGAAGCGCTCGAGCCGCTCCCACTCGTCGAGCAGCGCGCGGTCGCGGCGCGCTCCCTCCGGGTCGGCCGCCCGCAGCTCGCGCAGCGCGCGGCGCAGGCCGTGCTGGACCCGGTTGAAGTCGCCATCGAGCGGGCCGTGGCGCTCCTCGAGCCGGCGCCGGATCTCGCGCACGACGTCGCCCTGTGCGGCGAAATAGCCGGCGTCGCCGGGCGCGGGAGGCGCGGGCAGCCCGAGGCGTTCGCACCGGCGCTGCAACAGGTGGCGCTGGAGCGCGGCGAAACGCCGTTCGACCGGAAGGGCGTCGCCCGCGGGGAGCGCGAGCCGGCGCTCGATGTGCGCCATCTCCCGCGCCAGCCCGGCCGAGACGTCGCGGACGAAGCGCAGCTTCCACACCAGCGGCACGACGAACACCGGCTTCTCCGTGCCCGCCTCGCGCGCGCGGCGGCAGGCGTCCCAGGCCAGCTCGACGATGCCGGGCACCAGCGGGTCCACGCGACCGCCATGCCAGCTCACCGAACCCTCGGGGTGGAGCAGCACGCCGTGGCCAGCCAGCGCCCAGCACACCGAGCGCTCCTTCCCGCCGCCGCCCGGGGCGTTGGCGATCAGGTTGTTGCGCAGCCAGAACGCGCGCTGAAGCCGCCCCGCGTTCACGATCTCGTACGAGGCCCAGTGCGCCATGAGCGGCGCGGCGCGGCGCGAGACCTCCTTGTCGAGCATCCAGTCGGTCATGAACTCGGGATGGACGGGCGCCAGGAACGCGGCGGTGCCCGGCTGCAGCGCCGCCCGCAGGCGCGCGAGGTCCGCGGAAGGGAAGTCGAGCGCGCGGAGCCTGAGCACGTGCGGGAGCACGACGAAGCGGTTCAGGAGACCCAGGGCGTGGATGAGCGCGGGAGCCGGCCGCGGGTCGTGGTACTCGCGCGGGTCGAAGCCGCGATGCGGGGGAGGAGCATGCGTGGATGCGGCCGCTGCGGGACTCATCGCGGGCAGAGTAGCCGGTGGCGGCGAGACGGGAAAGGGGGTGTGCTTCGTGGGTCTGCTGCGGCGCGGTATCATACGCGTGCCGCGTTGACCTTCGGCCCGCGACGATGGTCGCCTGCCTGCTCCATCGCCTCCGCAAGGACGAGACGTGATCCTCCGGCCGCACCCGCTCCCTCTCCGAACCACGAGAGCCCTGCGGCGACTCGCGAAGTCGGCGCAGCCGTGGGCGGGCACGGTCTTCCGTACCGGCACGGGCCCGATGGACCCGCCGCGGCTCCTGAGCGGAGAGGGCGCGCTCGCCTCGGGCGGGCGGTGGAACGCGCCCGGCGCGTTCAGGGTCGTCTACGTCAGCCTCACCGCCGAAACCGCTCTGTCGGAGGCGCTGGCCCGATTCCGCTCCGCGGGCGTGCCGGACAGCGCGGCGATGCCGCTCCTGGTCGTGGCGGTGCAGGTGCGCCTGAAGCTCGTCCTGGACCTCTCGGACGACGCGAGCATCCGGGCGGCCGGACTCGCGCGCCGGAGCCTGCTGGGGGAAGACTGGCGCCGCTCGAACCAGGAGGGAAAGGAGGCCCTGGCCCAGGCCGTGGGGAGGACGGTCCAGGTCCTCGAGCTCGAAGGCCTGCTGGTCCCGTCGGCGGCGGCGCCCGGGCAGACGAACCTGGTCGTGTTCCCCGACCGGGTGCGCCCGGGCGGCGGCCTCAGGATCCGCCGCCCGGGCCGTCACTGAGCCCGGCCGGGCGGCGCACGCGACGAGCCATGCAATGCTTCATGCAATATTGCATTGTCGGCCGGCAGGGTGCATACTTGCTCATGAAGGAGACGCACCGCATGCGAACCACGAGAGCTGCGAAGGCGAGGGCCTCGGGGCCCGCCGCCCTCGTCCGGGAAGCCCCGGCACGAGTGGGCAGGACGCGGGCGGTCCACGCGCTGGCGCAGGCCGGGCGACTCACGACGCAGACGATCACGCCCGGGCAGGCGCGCGCGATCCGCAAGGGCTACGGTGTCAACCGCCACGACTTCGGCCGCCTGCTCGGGTATTCGGAGCGGATGATCGCGAGCTGGGAGACCGGGGAGCAGGGGCCGGGCCGCGATGTCCAGCGCCGCTACCGCGAGCTGGCATCCCTCCACCGGGAGCTGGCGGCGATCATGAAGGTGCGCTCGATCCCCGAGTGGTTCCAGACCCCGAATGCGGGCCTCAAGGGCCTGACGCCCATCGAGGCCATCGAGCGTGGCAACATCCACTGGCTCTGGTGGATGGCCTACGGGATGCGCGCGGGCGTCGCCAGCTGAGGCGGCCGCCCTCGTCCACGATCCCCGTCCGCGAGCCTCGTCCACGATCCTCGCCGGGCTCCTGCCGATGCCACGGACCGCGCCCGTGCCGGGCGGGTGGGGACTCCCACGCAGATCGCGCAACGACGAACGCGGACGGCGGCGCCCCCCCTGGCGCCGCCGTCTCGATGGAAGTGCTCCGTCCCTACGCCCGCACCAGCTTCCGGTACTTGATGCGGTGCGGCTGGTCGGCGTCCCGGCCGAGCCGCTCGTGGCGGACCTTCTCGTAGTCCTGGTAGTTGCCCTCGAACCACACCACCTGGCTGTCGCCCTCGAAGGCGAGCATGTGGGTAGCGATGCGGTCGAGGAACCAGCGGTCGTGCGAGATCACGACCACGCAGCCCGCGAACTCGAGCAGCGCCTCCTCGAGCGCGCGCAGCGTGTCCACGTCGAGGTCGTTCGTGGGTTCGTCCAGCAGCAGGACGTTCGCGCCGGTCTTGAGCATGCGCGCGAGGTGGACGCGGTTGCGCTCGCCGCCCGAGAGGTCCTTGACGCGCTTCTGCTGGTCGGCGCCCCTGAAGTTGAACGAGGCGACGTAGCTGCGCGAGTTGACGGCGCGCTTGCCGAGCTCGAGCGTGTCCCTGCCGTCGGCGATCGCTTCCCACACCGTGGCGTCGGGCGGCAGCGCGTCGCGGCTCTGGTCCACCGAGGCGAGCTTCACCGTGTCGCCGAGTCGCAGCGCGCCGCCGTCCGGCTTCTCCTGTCCGGTGATCATGCGGAACAGCGTGGTCTTGCCCGCGCCATTCGGGCCGATGACGCCGACGATGCCCGCGGGCGGCAGCTTGAAAGACAGGTCCTCGATCAGCAGGTTGTCACCGTAGCCCTTCTTCAGGCGCTCGGCCTCGATCACGACCGTGCCGAGCCGCGGCCCGGGCGGGACGTAGATCTCGACCGTCTCGGGCAGCTTCTCTTGCTCGTCGGCCAGCAGCTTCTCGTACGCGGCGAGGCGCGCCTTGCCCTTGGCCTGCCGCGCGCGCGGCGCCATGCGCACCCACTCCAGCTCGCGCTCGAGCGTGCGCTGGCGCGCGCTCTCCTGCTTCTCCTCGACCGCGAGGCGCTGGCGCTTCTGCCCGAGCCACGAGGTGTAGTTGCCTTCCCAGGGGATGCCGGCGCCGCGGTCGAGCTCGAGGATCCACCCCGCCACGTTGTCGAGGAAGTAGCGGTCGTGCGTCACCGCGACCACCGTGCCCGGGTACTCCTGAAGGAAGCGCTCGAGCCAGGCCACCGACTCGGCGTCCAGGTGGTTGGTGGGCTCGTCCAGGAGCAGCAGGTCGGGGCGCTGGAGCAGCAGCCGGCACAGCGCCACGCGACGCCGCTCGCCGCCCGAGAGCGTGGCGACCTCCTGCTCGGGCGGGGGGCAGCGCAGCGCGTCCATCGCGATCTCGAGCGTGCGGTCCAGCTCCCACAGGTTCCCGGCGTCCATCCGGTCCTGCACCTTCGCCTGCTCCTCGAGCAGCTTCGCCATGTCCTCGTCGCTCATGGGCTCGGCGAATCTGGCGCTGATCTCGTTCCAGCGGCGCACCACCGCCATCTTGTCGGCCACGCCCTCCTGGACGTTCTCGAGCACGTTCTTCGCCGGGTCGAGCTGCGGCTCCTGCGGAAGGAATCCCACGGTGTAGCCCTTGCCCAGGAACGCCTCGCCGATGAAGTCAGGGTCCGCGCCGGCCATGATGCGGAGCAGCGAGCTCTTGCCGGCGCCGTTCGCGCCCAGCACGCCGATCTTGGCGCCGAAGAAGAACGACAGCCAGATGCCCTTGAGGATCTCGCGCCTGGGCGGGACCACCTTGCGGAGGTCCTTCATGGTGTAGATGAAGTCGGGAGACATGGCCCTCGGTTTCGGATGGCGTGGGAGTGGCGCGGCGCTCTGCGAGCCGGACAAGATGCGCGAACCCCGCGCCCCGCGCAAGCGGCCGCGGCGCGATTCCGCGGCTGGGGCCTTCCGGGCTAGGATGCGGGCTGGCCGAGTACGGGAGCTGCCCCGAGATGCCGAGACCCGCGATCCTCCTTGTCGCCCTGGTCGTGCTCGTGACCTACGCCTGTGTGGTCCTCGATGGCCCCACGCGCGGACGGGCGGCGTGGGTGTTCCTGGCGGTGGCCGCGCTCGGCGCGGCGCTCCTCGCCCGCGAGCGCCGTGCAGCGCCCGCGGGGCCTGAAGCACCCGCGTCGCCGCCGGGACCTGCGCCCGCGCTCTCGCTGCGCGCGCTGCTGCGCGAAGGGCTCGTGCTCGGGCTCACCGGGTTCGGCGGCGGGCTCGCGGTGCTCGCGCAGATCGAGCGCCGGCTGGTCGAGCGCCGGCGGTGGATCGACGACGAGACCTTCCTCGAGTCCGCCGCGGTCGCCCAGAGCCTGCCCGGCGCCGTGGGCTTCAACGTGCTCGCGTTCATCGGCTGGCGGCTCGCGGCGCTCGGCGGCGCGCTCGCGCTCGCGGGCGGCTTCATCCTGCCCTCGTTCCTCATCCTGCTCGCGTTCGCGCTGCTCTACCCGCACGTGCGCGACGTGGGTGCAGTGGCCGGGTTCTTCCACCTGCTGGTGCCCGTGGTCGTGGGGCTCATCACCGCGACCGCCATCCGGCTGGGTGGGCGCGTGGCGCTGTCGCCGACCGGCGAGCCGGCGGGCTGGCGCGGACTCGCGCGCGACCGCGTGTCGCTCGTCGTCCTGGCCGCCGCGGCGCTCGCCGTCGCCGTGTTCGGGCTCGGCGTGGTCGAGACCGTGCTCGCGGCGGGGCTCGTGGGCGTGACCCGGCACTACGGCCCGAACGGCCGGCAGCTGCTCGAGGCTCTCGAGGTGCGCTGGCGCTGGCTGCGGCTCCGGCTGTGGGCGGCGACGCGCTCCGGGGGTGCGGGACGCCGCGCGTGGTGGCGGCGCCGCGGCGACGAGGACGAACTGCTGGCGCTGAGTCCCGCGCTCGCGCTGGCCGTGCCCGCGGTCGCGGTACTGCTCGAGCGGCTCCAGCTCCTCGGCAGCCTTTCCGGGATCTTCCTGCGGGCCGGAGCGCTCACGTTCGGCGGCGGCTTCGTGATGATCCCGCTGCTCGAGGCCGAACTGGTGCGGGCACGCCACTGGCTCACGCCCCAGGCGTTCGCCGACGCGATGGCGCTCGGCCAGGTGACACCGGGGCCGGTGGTGATCACGGCGACGTTCGTGGGCTACTCGATCGGGGGACTCGCGGGCGCGCTGCTCGCGACCGCCGCCGTGTTCCTGCCGGCCTTCGTGCTCGCGCTGCTGGTCAGTTCCTCGATCGAGCGCTTCCGCAGCGCGCTCGCGGTCCAGGCGTTCCTGCACGGGCTGCAACCCGCGATCGTGGGGCTCCTGCTGGCTGCGGCCGCGACCCTGGCGCGCCATGGCGTACGCGATCCGCTCGCGGCGGGCGTGGCGGTGGCAGCGCTGCTGCTGCTGTGGCGCTGGCGGCTCAACCCGACCTGGGTGGTGCTGGGCGCGGCCGTCCTCGGCGTGGCGGAGTCGCTGCTGCGGGGGAGGCTCTGAGCGCGTCTACGGCGCCGGCGCCACCTTGTGGACGCCGCGCTTCGCCAGCCACCAGATGAAGACGAAGAGCAGCACCACCGGCGCCAGCGGCAGCAGCACCACGAGCAGCAGCGGGATGCCCACCAGCGCCGCGATCCCGAGCCCGATCAGGGCGAAGAAGGGGAGGAAGAGCAGGGCCAGCAGACCCTTGAAGACGAACGCCAGCAGCCGGAACGGCAGGAAGATCAGCCACAGCAGCATCGCGACCAGGCCCACGGCGGCCATGACCGCTACGCCGACCAGCCCCAGCGTGAGCAGCTCGAACACCGTCGCAACCTCCCTCTGCCGGTGCCGGGTCCGGCCAGCCGCGGCCCGCGCGCTCGCGAGCCCGGGCGGCCGGGCGCATTCCCCCCGGGACCCATCGGCACGCGGAACATTACGACCCGGGCGCCGGTGGGGTTGCACTCCGCAGGGAAGCCTCGTCCACGGGTCCGGAGCCCGTCCGGCCCCGCCCCGGGCGCGACGGCCTCGGGCTCGTCCCGGGCCGACGCACCACGCGGCCGGGCCCGCCGGCAGGCGGTCCGGCGGCGGTCCGACGAACGGAAAGAAACAGGAAGAAACAAGAAATAACATTTACAAACAGGTGGCCATGGGGCACGATCGGGTCCGAAAGGAGGACACGACGTGAAATCTGACTCGGCCACCCATGTCACGGCCCGGTCCGGCGCCTCGGGATGCGGGCTCTTCCTCACGCAACTGCTGAGCGATCGCGAACGGTTCTTCACCGATGTCGCAGAAGAGGTGGGGCTGGGCGAGAAGCTGGGGCACGCGACCTGGACCCTGCTCGGGCTCTCGGCGCTCTACGGCGCCGCGGCCGGCGCGTACGCCGGGCCGCTGCAGAGCCTCTCCGCGGCGATCAAGCTCCCGGTGCTCTTCGTCGGGACCCTGGCGATCTGCTTCCCCGCCTTCTTCGTGATCCAGGTCCTCGTGGGCTCCCGCCTGCGCTTCACGCAGGTGCTGGCGCTGGTGATGGGCGCCCTCGCACTGACGGCGATCCTGCTCGCCGCAGTCGTCCCCATCACGGTCTTCTTCCTGCTCACCGGAGCGAACTACTACTTCTTGGAGCTGCTGCACGTCGCGATCGTCCTGGGCGCCGGCTTCGCCGGCATGGCCGCCCTCCACGAGGGGCTGACCTTCGCATGCGAGAAGCGAGGCGTGTATCCGCGGAAAGCCATGACCATCATGAGAGCCTGGGCGGTGTTGTTCGCGTTCGTCGGCGTGCAGATGGCGTGGGACCTGCGCCCGTTCGTGGGAGACCGGGGCCAGCCCTTCCAGGTGTTCCGGCACTACGAGGGGAACTTCTACACCGGGGTCGTCTACTCCTTGCAGAAGCTCACCGCGGGTGAGGACGAGAGCGCGGTCGCCCGGCGGACCGCGCTCGACCGCGAGGCCGTCCGCAAACTCTTCGACTCGATGAACACGCCGAGGCCGGACAGCGTCCGGGCAGGAGGACGATGACCGGCCCCCGTTCGGACGACCACGAGATCCTCACGCTCGAGGAGGTGGCGCACTACCTGCGCCTGAAGCCTCAGACGATCTACAAGTGGGCGCAGGAGAAACGGATCCCCGCCGTCAAGCTCGGCAAGGAGTGGCGGTTCCGGAGGAGCGTCATCGATCGCTGGCTCGACGAGCAGCTCCTCGGCGACGAGTCGGGCTTCCGCCACCTGAGAGGCGAGAGCGGCAAGTCGTGAGGCCGGGCGGCCGGCGCTCGCGCCCATCCGAACCCCTTGGTAGAGTGCGGCCGTTCCGGCCGGATCTCCAGGAGGTGAGCATGGCTGCGACCCGTATCACCGTGATGAACAACGGCTCGCTCCGCGTCGAAGGCGACTTCGAGATCGTGGACATGGAAGGCCGGCCCTTCGGCCTCCAGGGCCGGACGAGAGTGAGCCTGTGCCGCTGCGGCCGATCGGGCAACCAGCCGTTCTGCGACGGCACGCACAAGACCTGCGGCTTCGCTTCCCAGATCGTCGCCTTCGACATGCAGCCGCCGACCCCCAGGCCCGGGCCGTGAGGGCGCGCCGCCCGTGAAGCCGCGCTCGCTCGCGGTCGCCGCGGCGGTGCTGCTGGTCGCCGCGGTGTGCGTGCGGCTGGGGTTCTGGCAGCTCTCGCGCCGGCACGAGAAGCAGCGCCTGAACCGGTCGCAGGCAGCCGCGCTCGCCGCGGCGCCGCTCCGGCTCGGGAGCGCCGCGGCGCCGCTCGACTCCGTGCGCGACCGCCGCGTCGAGCTGACCGGTCGCTTCGACGAGCGGCGCCAGGTCGTGCTCGCGGGCCGCGCGCACGCGGGCTCGCCGGGAGTCGAGGTGGTGACGCCGCTGCTGCTCGCCGACGGCAGCGCCGTGCTGGTGGACCGCGGCTGGCTCTACGCGGGCGACGCCGCCACCGCGAGGCCGCAGCAGTTCCCCGAACCGGGCGAGCGCGCGGTCACGGGGTTCGCGCGTCCCCTCGAGCGCGGCGCCGGCGGCGCTCCGTGGCGGCGGCTGCCCGCGGACCTGCTCGAGCTGTGGTCGGCGCGGGCGCTCGACCCGGACTCGCTGGCCGCGCGCTTCCCCTACGCGCTCGCGCCCTGGTTCGTGCGGGAGCTGCCGGGCCCGGGCGTGCCCGGGCGGCCGCTGCGAACGCCGCCGCGGAAGCTGGACGAGTTCATGCACCTGAGCTACGCGATCCAGTGGTTCGTGTTCGCGGCCATCCTGCTCGGCGGCTCGCTCGCCGTCGCCCGCGCGCGCCGGCGCCGCGGAGCGGGCGCGCCGTCGGAGGCGGACCCGGAGCTATACCGGTCGAGTTGAGCCCAACCAGCCCCCGGAGGATCCCGATGCCTCTCGCCCCTCGAGCCGTCCGATCGCTGCTCTCCGCCTGCGCGCTCCTCATCCTGGTGCCCGCCGCGCCACTCCACGCCCAGGACGATTTCAGCAAGGTCAGGGTGCGCGCCGTGCGGGCGGGCGAAGGTGTCGCCATGCTGCTCGGCGCGGGCGGGAACATCGGCGTCTCCGCGGGCGGGGACGGCGTGTTCCTGGTGGACGACCAGTTCGCCGAGCTCTCCGGCAGGATCCGCGCGGCGGTGGACTCGATCGGGGGCGGAAAGCCCATCCGCTTCGTGCTGAACACCCACTGGCACGGCGATCACGTCGGCGGCAATGCGGACCTGGCGGGCAGCGGCGCGGTGCTCGTGGCGCACGAGAACGTGCGCCGCCGGATGAGCGTGACGCAGTTCATCGCCGCGTTCCGCGAGACCGTGCAGGCCGCGCCGACCGGGGCGCTGCCCGTCGTCACGTTCGACGACTCGGTGACGTTCCACCTCAATGGCGACGACATCGAGGCCTTCCACGTGGCTCCGGCCCACACCGACGGCGACGTCATCGCGCGCTTCCGCCGCGCGAACGTGGTGCACCTGGGCGACGTGTTCTTCAACGGCATGTACCCGTTCATCGACGTGTCGAGCGGCGGCTCGATTCGTGGCATGATCGCCGCGTGCGACCGCGTGCTGCCGCTGCTGGGTCCCGACACGAAGGTGATCCCCGGGCACGGGCCGCTTGGCGACCGCGCCGCGCTCCAGGCGTTCCGCGACATGCTGGCGCAGGTGCGCGATCGCGTGGAGAAGCTGGTGCGGGAGAAGAAGACGCTCGAGCAGGCGAAGTCGGCCAGGCCCACCGCCGATCTCGACGAGGCCTGGGGCAAGGGATTCCTCAAGCCCGACCAGTTCGTGGAGATCGTCTACACCGATCTCGCGCGGCCGGCGCGGTAGGAGGGAGCGCATGAGGCGCCCGGGACTGGCCGCGCTGGCGCTCCTGCTCACCGCGCTGGTCTGCGCCCCCCACGCCCCGGCGGTCGCGCAGCCGGGCGGCGCGCTCACCGCGCTCGCCTCGCCGGAATGGGTGCGTCATGCCGTGGTCTACGAGGTGTTCCCGCGCGTCCACGGCCCGCGCGGGCGGCTCTCCGAGGTCACCGCCGACCTCGAGCGCATCCGGGATCTGGGCGCCACCTGTGTCTGGCTCATGCCCGTCCACCCGATCGGCGTGGAGCGGCGCAAGGGCACGTACGGCTCGCCCTACTCCGTCAGGGACTACTTCGCGGTGGACTCCGCGCTCGGTGGCGAGGCGGAGCTGCGCGAGCTGGTGGCGAAGGCGCACGCCACGGGGCTCAAGGTCATCATGGACTGGGTGGCGAACCACACCGCGTGGGACAACCCGCTGCGCCACCAGCACCCGGGCTGGTACACCCGCGACGCGGGCGGGAACGTCCGTCCGCCCGATCCGGCCTGGTGGGACGTCATCGATCTCGACTTCGACGACCCGGGGCTGCGCGCCTGGATGATCGGCGCCATGCGGCACTGGGTCGCGGACATCGGGGTGGACGGCTTCCGCTGCGACGCGGCGGGGATGGTCCCGCTCGCCTTCTGGGTCGAGGCGCGGCGCGCGCTGCAGCAGGTGAAGCCCGACCTGCTCCTGCTCGGCGAGTGCGACGGCCCGCAGTACCACGTCGCGGCGTTCGACATGACCTACGACTGGGGGCTCTGGAGCACGCTGCAGAGCGTGCGCGGCGGCCGCGCCGACCCGGCGTTCCTGGTCGAGCGCGTCCTGCGCATCCAGGCCGATCACCCGAAGGGCTCGCTCAAGCTGCGCTTCATCGAGAACCACGACGAGCGCCGCGCCGCCGACCGCTTCGGTCGGGACTGGATGCGCGCCGGGCTGGCGTTCCTCTTCACCTCCGAGGGCTGCCCGCTGCTCTACGCGGGCGAGGAGGTGGGGGTGGTGGCCCGCCCGGGGCTGTTCGAGCGCGAGCCGGTGCCCTGGACCACCGGCGATCCCGAGCTGTCGCGCTACGTCGCGCAGCTCGCCCGCGTGCGGCGCGAGCAGGAGGCGCTCGCCACCGGCGCGACCGGGAAGCTCGAGGTCAACGTCCCGGACCGGGTCTGCGCGTTCCTGCGCACCCTCGGGGACGAGCAGGTGCTGGTGGCGATCAACTTCTCGGGGCGGCCGGCGGGTGTCATCCTCGACGATCCGCGGCTCGACCGGCGTGGCGGCGTGGAACTCCTGAGCGGCCGGGAGGTCCGCCTTCGCCGCGGCCTCGCGACGCCGCTCGAGCCGTGGGAGACGCTGATCGTGCCGCTCGGTCGCCCCGACTGAAGCGCGCCGCCCCCCGACCCGCCGCGATCCCGCCGCGATCCCGCCGCGATCCCGCCGCGATCCCACGACAATCTGACAGTCGGTGTGGAATTGTGGCAGGTCCCTCATGCGGAACATGAACGGAGTGCCCCGGGCGCGTGCGCCTGCCCCACAAGGAGCATTGACTCGCGCGTCGGGCGGCTCCTAGGGTCAAGAGGTAACACCGGGTTCCCTCACTCCACCGCTGGAGGGGGTTATGCCAGAGCACGGGTTCTCTCGCCGCGAGTTCCTGAAGTGGGCGACGGCCGCGACCGCCGTGACCGAGTTCTCCCAGGCGTTCCTGCCCCGGGTCGCGCGCGCACTCCAGGAGGCCGTGAAGGAGTATCCACTCATCTGGATGCAGGCGTCGGCCTGCAGCGGATGCTCCGTTTCGGTCATCAACACCATCCATCCCAGCATCAAGAACGTCATCCTCGACCAGATCCTCCCCGGGCATCAGCTGTTCCTCGACTACCACTCCACGCTGATGGCGGCCACGGGGAAGAGCTCCACGGACACCGCGCTGGAGACCGCGCGCAAGCACAAGGGCAAGTTCATCTACATCCTGGAAGGCGCGGTCCCCACGCTGGGGGACGGCGTCTACGGCACGCTCGGCGAGGACGACGGCCACCAGATCACCATGCTCGAATGGGTGCGGCGCCTGGCGCCCGACGCGCTGGCGGTGCTCGCGGTCGGGACCTGCGCGGCCTACGGCGGCGTCGCCGGCGCGAAGCCCAATCCGAGCGGGGCGAAGGGCGTGGGCGAGGTGCTCAAGGGCTACGGCATCGCGACGCCGGTGGTGAACATCCCCGGTTGCCCGTGCCATCCCGACTGGTTCATCGGCACGGTCGCGCGCGTGCTGCTCTACGGGCTGCCGAAGCCCGAGGAGGTGGACGAGTACGGGCGGCTCAAGGCCTACTTCGGCCGCACCGTTCACAACCGGTGCATCAACCGCGACTACATGGACGAGGGCATCTTCGCCACGCGGTTCGGCGAGCCCGGCTGCCTGCTCGAGATCGGCTGCAAGGGCCCGTTCACCTATGCCGACTGTCCGGTGCGGCAATGGAACAGCGGCGTGAACTTCTGCATCAACGCCAACGCTCCGTGCATGGGCTGCACCGAGCCCGGCTTCCCGGATGCGCACTCGCCGCTCTACCAGCGGAGGTAGCCATGAAGACGCGCGTGATGGTGGATCCGGTGACCCGCATCGAGGGTCACCTGCGTGTCGAGGCGGTGGTGGAGGACGGCGTCGTGGTCGAGGCCCGGGCGGGCGGCACGCTCTACCGGGGCTTCGAGCAGATCCTCGAGGGCCGCGACCCGCTCGACGCGGTGCAGCTCACCCAGCGCTTCTGCGGCGTCTGCCCCACGGCGCACGCGGTGGCGTCCTCGCAGTGCCTGGACAACGCGCTGGGGATCATGCCGCCCGACAACGGGCGCATCATCCGCAACCTGATCCAGGGCTCGAACTACATCCAGTCGCACGTGCTCCACTTCTACCACCTGGCGGCGCTGGACTTCGTGCGCGGGCCCGACTTCCCACCGTTCATCCCGCGCTACGAGGCGGATTACCGGCTGCCGAAGGCGACCAGCGACGAGATCGTCAGCCACTACGTGCAGGCGCTCCACATCCGGCTCAAGGCGCACGAGATGTCGGCGGTGTTCTCGGGCAAGATGCCGCACTGCGCCTCGGTCGTGCCCGGCGGCGTGACGGTGACACCGACGGTGGACAAGGTGACGACGTTCCTGTGGCGGCTGAAGGAGCTGAGCGACTTCGTCAACAACGTCTACATCCCCGACGTCATGACCGTCGCCGAGGTCTACCGCGAGTACGCCGAGGTCGGCGCGGGGCCGAAGAGCTTCCTCTCCTACGGCGCCTTCGACCTCGACAACGAGCCCGACGTGACGAAGCGCAAGCGGTTCTTCCCGATGGGTCGCGTGACCGGCGGGAAGTTCGAGCCGGTGGACCCGGCGCGCATCACCGAGGACATCGCGTCGTCCTGGTATTCCTCACCCTCGCATCTCGCACCGGCAGCGGGCGCCACCGTGCCCGATCCGAAGAAGGCGGCGGGCTACACCTGGCTCAAGGCGCCACGCTACGCCAACGGCGTCTACGAGGTCGGCCCGGCGGCGCGCGCCATGCTGGCGGTGGTGGGCGGCGGGCACCCGGCGCACGTGGACGCCCTGAACGCGGCGCTCGCACAGCTCCGGCTCCGGCCCGAACATCTCTCCTCGGTGCTGGGCCGGCACCTCGCGCGCGCGGTCGAGACCCGGGTGATGGCGGACGCCATGGCCGACTGGGTGCTGCAGATCAAGCTCGACCAGCCGGTGGCGACCCCGTTCACCATGCCCGAGCAGGCGCGCGGCGTCGGCCTGTGGGACGCCTCGCGCGGCGCGCTCGGGCACTGGGTCTCGATCCGGAACAAGCGCATCGAGCGCTACCAGGCGGTGGTGCCGACGACCTGGAACGCCTCGCCGCACGACGACCGGGGCCAGCCTGGAGCGATCGAGCAGGCGCTGCTGGGCGCCCCGGTCAAGGACCCGGAGAACCCGTTCTCGCTGGCGCGCATCGTGCGCTCGTTCGACCCGTGCATCGCCTGCGCGGTGCATCTGCTCACGCCGCGCGGGGAGTTGCTCAAGAAGCTCACGTTGAGCTGAGGCCGGGAGCTGCGCCCGCTCTCTCGCGCCGGCCGGCGGGAGGGCCGGGCAGGGAAGGGCCGAACATGAACGCCGCGCGCGAGGGCGTGCTGGTGGTCGGCGTGGGGAACCTGCTGATGGGTGACGAGGGCCTGGGCGTGCACGTCGCCCGGGCCCTTGCCGGGATGCGCGACACGCTGTCGCCCGACGTCGAGGTGCTGGAGGGCGGCACGGCGCTCTTCGAGCTGGGGCCTGAGATCGCGCGCCGGTTGCACGTCATCCTGGTGGACGCGATCCGCGCGGGCGGCGCGCCCGGGACGGTCTACCGCGTGGAGGGGTTCGGCGACCTCGCCGGGGCGCTCGACCACGCGCAGCCCGTGTCGCTCCACCAGTGGAGCCTGATCGACACGCTGCGCGCGTTCGAGCAGCTCGGGCTCGTGCCCGAGCGACTGAGCGTGATCGGCGCCGAGCCCGAGCGCCTCGAGCCCGGCACTTCGCTCTCGCCCGCGCTCGAGCGCGCGCAGGAGCGTATCGTCGCGCTGCTGGTGGAGGAGTTGGGGGCGGGGGTCGGCGCGTCCGGCACGGAGTTCGCCCCACGCTCGTTCCGGGTGTAACCTAGCTCCGTTCCCGGGGACCCTGTGAGTCCCCCCGTCTGACCCGGGGCCCTGTGTGCCCCGATATCGGAAAGGACGCGTCATGAATGCCCGCCCGAACGACCCGTTCGGCGCCCGCGCGGCGCTGGACACCCCCGACGGCACCGTCCACATCCACCGGCTCGACCGCCTCGAGAAGTCCCTCGGCGTCTCGATCGGGCGGCTGCCGTTCTCGATCCGCATCCTGCTGGAGTCGGTGCTCAGGAACGTGGACGGCTACCAGGTCACGACAGAGGACGTCGAGCGGCTCGCGCGCTGGAGCCCCGCGGCGACCGACGCAGGGGAGCTGCCCTTCAAGCCCGGCCGCGTCATCCTGCAGGACTTCACCGGCGTGCCGTGCGTGGTGGACCTCGCGGCGATGCGCGACGCCGTGAAGCGCCTGGGCTGCGTCCCGCGGAAGATCAACCCGCTGGTCCCGGTGGACCTGGTGATCGATCACTCGGTGCAGGTGGACGTGTTCGGCAACGCCGGCGCGCTCGAGCGCAACGCCGAGATCGAGTATCGGCGCAACCGCGAGCGCTATGAGTTCCTGCGCTGGGGTTCGAAGGCCTTCGCGAACCTGCGTGTGGTCCCGCCGGCCACGGGGATCGTCCACCAGGTGAACCTCGAGCACCTGGCGCGCGGGGTGTGGACCTCGACGCAGGACGGCGAGACCGCGGCCTACCCGGACACGCTGGTGGGCACCGACTCGCACACGACGATGATCAACGGGCTCGGCGTATTGGGCTGGGGCGTGGGCGGCATCGAGGCCGAGGCGGTCATGCTGGGCCAGCCGCTCACCATCCTGACGCCGCAGGTCGTGGGCTTCAGGCTCAGCGGCTCGTTGCGCGAGGGGGTGACGGCGACCGACCTGGTGCTGGTGGTCACGCAGATGCTGCGCAAGAAGGGCGTGGTGGACAGGTTCGTCGAGTTCTATGGGCCCGGCCTGGCGGCGATGCCGCTGCCCGACCGCGCCACCATCGGCAACATGGCGCCCGAGTACGGCGCGACCTGCGGGTTCTTCCCGGTGGACGAGGAGACCCTGCGCTACCTGGAGCGCACCGGGCGGCGCGACGCGGCGCGGCTGGTCGAGCGCTACTGCAAGGAGCAGGGCCTGTTCCGCACCGGCGCCACGCCGGAGCCCGCATTCACCGACACGATCGCGCTCGATCTCGGGGAGGTCGAGCCGAGCCTCGCCGGCCCCAAGCGCCCGCAGGACCGGGTGGCGCTGAGGGAGATGAAGAGCGCATTCCGCCGGGCGCTCGCCGCTCCGGTCAAGGAGCGCGGCTACGGCCTTGCGACCGAGGATCTGGACCGCACGATCGAGGTGCAACTCGACGGCGAGCGCTCGAGGCTCGGCCACGGCGCGGTGGTGATCGCGGCGATCACCTCGTGCACCAATACCTCGAACCCCTCGGTGATGATGGCGGCCGGGCTGCTGGCGAAGAAGGCGGCGGCGCGCGGGCTCAAGCCGAAGCCGTACGTCAAGACCAGCCTCGCGCCCGGCTCCCAGGTGGTGACCGAGTACCTGCGCGCGGCCGGCGTGCTGACCAGCCTTGAGGCCGTCGGTTTCCACCTGGTGGGATACGGGTGTACCAGCTGTATCGCGTCGGGCACCCCGGTGCTCATGTCGGATGGCACGGCGCGGCGGATCGACGATCTGCCGGATACCGGCGATGCCCGGCTCCTCGGGCCCGACGCGCAACGCAGGCTCGCGCTGGCGACCCAGACGGAGAAGATGGCCCGGGGCCTGAGGGACTGCGTCTCGATCGTGCTCCAGGACGGGCGCACGCTCGTGTGCACGCCCGACCACGAGATCCTGACCGCGGATGGGCGCTGGGTGCGGGCCGACGCGCTGGAGCCGGAGCGCGACCGGGTCGTGGTCGGTCTGGAGGTGCCGCTCGACGAGCCCGGCGCCGACGAGAGGGGATACACCCTGCATGCGGGCGGATGGACCTTCGCGCTGGACGCGCCGGAGCAGCGTCTCCGCACGCTGGCGTTCGCGCGCCTGGTCGGTCATCTGCTCAGCGATGGCTCGATCAGTGTCGCCGGCCAGGGGCGGATGAACGTCGGCCAGGCCGTTGACCGCGAGGCAGTCCTGGACGATATCGAGCGCCTCACGGGCAAGCGCCCGGCCGGCACGCGGTACGACGATCGCAAGTGGAGCATCGCGCTGCCGAAGGAGCTGACCATCGCCATCCGCGCGCTACCGGGGGTGCGCGTCGGCCGGCGCATCCGCCAGCCGGCGACGCTGCCATCGTTCGTGCATGATCCTCGCTGCCCTACGGCGGTCGTGCGCGAGTTCCTCGGCGGGCTCTTCGGGGCCGACGGCTGGGCACCCACGCTCCATCGCCGGAGCGACCGCGAGGAGGAGGCAATCCTGACGCCTCCGGCGTATTCCCAGGTCGCGCGCATGGAGCACGTTCCCCGGCTTCGTGAGCTGATGGGTGAGATCGTTCGCCTGATTGGCCGCTGCGGGGTGAGGACGGACGGATTCAAGCTGTACGAGTATGCGATCCGCCGCGCTGCCTCGACCTACCCCCCTGCGGCGGACGGTGAGCCCCGGACGGAAGTGCGGCTGGTAATGCCGGACGGGCTCTCGTTCATCGAGCGGGTCGGCTACCGCTACTCCGTGGACAAGGCTCTGCGCGCCACGGCGGCCGCGGTCTACTGGCGCACGGTAGGCAGAATCCACGAGCAGCGCCTGTGGATGTCGGAGAGCCTGACCAAGCGACACCGCGAGCGTCAGGAGCTGACCTTCGCACAGGCGCGCCAGGCGGCGGCGACCGAGCTGCTCGAGCGCGAGACGGCCGTGTTCCCGCATTATTCGCTGCTCGAGGGCCACGACCGTTTCTCGCGGCTGCCCGCGCCGGGCGTGAGGAGATTCCAGCCCTTGCACCGGGACTCCTGCGGCTTCCCATCGCCCGTCGAGCAGTTCCGCGAGATCGGCGCCCGGGGATGGTTCGCGCCGCTCGAGGCGCGCGGCGAGGCCGCGGCGAAACGCTACTGCGTCGAGAAGGAATCCCCGACGCTGCCCACCCTGGCGCTGAAGGTCGTGGACCGGCGGCCCGCCGGCACGCGCGAGGTCTTCGACCTGGCGGTGGACGGCGTGCATGCATTCGTGGCGGGCACGGTCGCGGTGCACAATTGCATCGGCAACTCCGGCCCGCTGCCCGAGCCGGTGGCGAAGGCTATCGGCGAAGGCAAGCTGGTGGCGGCCGCGGTGCTTTCCGGCAACCGCAACTTCGAAGGCCGCATCAGCCCGTCCACGCGCGCCAACTACCTGGCCTCGCCGCCGCTGGTGGTGGCCTACGCGCTCGCGGGCACGGTGGACGTGGACTTCGAGAGCGAGCCGCTGGGCGCCGGTAGGGACGGCCGCCCGGTCTTCCTGCGCGAGATCTGGCCCACGCAGCAGGAGATCCGCGAAGCCGTGGCCAGCTCGCTCAGGCCCGAGATGTTCGAGAAGACCTACGCGAACGTATTCACCGGCAACCCGAAGTGGAACGCGATCCGCGTGGGCGAGGGCGAACTCTACGCTTGGGATCCCGACTCCACCTACATCCACCACCCGCCGTTCTTC
The DNA here is from genome assembly GCA_016223045.1 of Candidatus Eiseniibacteriota bacterium. Lineage (GTDB taxonomy): Bacteria > Eisenbacteria > RBG-16-71-46 > RBG-16-71-46 > RBG-16-71-46 > JACRPT01. The sequence continues at coordinate 39,181 of JACRPT010000148.1, read as the reverse complement.
GAGAGCTTCGCGCTCGCGCCGCAGCCGCTGTCTGACATCCGCGGCGCACGCGTGCTCGTCATGGTGGGCGACTTGGTGACGACCGACCACATCTCGCCGGCCGGAGACATCGCCGAGGAGAGCCCCGCGGGCCGCTGGCTCAAGTCGCGCGGGGTGGAGAAGAAGGACTTCAACTCCTACGGTGCGCGCCGCGGCAACGACCTGGTGATGGTGCGGGGCACCTTCGCGAACATCCGGCTCAAGAACCTGCTGGTGCCGGGCTCGGAGGGGAACGTCACCGTGCACCACCCGAGCGGCGCGCAGACCAGCGTGTTCGACGCGGCCGAGCGCTACCGGCAGGAAGGCACGCCGCTCGTGGTGCTGGCGGGCAGGGAGTACGGCACCGGCTCGTCGCGCGACTGGGCGGCCAAGGGCGCGATGTTGCTCGGAGTGCGCGCCGTGCTGGCCGAGAGCTACGAGCGCATCCACCGCTCGAACCTGGTCGGCATGGGGGTGCTGCCGCTCCAGTACGAGAACGGCCAGACCGCCGAGAGCCTGGGACTCACGGGCCGTGAGGAGTTCGATGTGCTGGGCCTCACGGGCCAGCTCGAGCCGCGGCAGAAGGTCACCGTGCAGGCGCGGCGCGAGGACGGCTCGACGCTCAGCTTCCAGGCGGTGGCGCGGCTCGACACCCCGGTGGACGTGGACTACTACCGCAACGGCGGCATCCTCCATACCGTGATCCGTCACCTGGTGAAGTCGTGAGCGACTGGCGCCGTGCGCGCGGCGGCCGGCGCCGCCGGGCCGCCGCTTTCGAGTGGAAGTCCCCTCACCGGGGGTTCCCGACAGGAGAGACGACATGAGCAAGGACGAGATGATCAGGCTGCTGAACGGGGATCTGGCGGGTGAGCTGGGCGCGATCGTGCAGTACCTCACCTACGCGGCCAAGGCGTCCGGTCCGTTCCGGCCGCAGCTCACGCAGTTCTTCCTCAAGGAAGTGCCGGACGAGCAGCTGCACGCGCAGTTCTTGGCGAACAAGATCGTGGCGCTGGGTGGCGAACCCATCACGGTGCCGCGGCCGGTGCCGCCGGCGAAGAACAACCGCGAGATGCTGCAGGCGGTGTTCGAGGCCGAGAAGGGTGCGCGCGCCGACTACACCCAGCGCGCACGACAGGCGGAGGAATTCGGCGACAAGGGGCTCCAGGTCCAGCTCGAGAACATGGTGCTCGATGAGACCGGACACTTCGAGGAGACCGCGCGGATGCTCGAGGAGTGGCCGAAGTAGGGCCCACCCGTCAGGACGGGACGCGCGGGCCCCGGGAGTGCGCTCCCGGGCCGGCGGCGCCGAAGTAGCGCCGGCGGAACCACAGCGCCACGTTCACCAGCCCGATGAGCACCGGTACTTCGACCAGTGGCCCGATGACCGCCGCGAACGCCGCGCCGTGATGGATGCCGAAGGTCGCGACGGCGACCGCGATGGCGAGCTCGAAGTTGTTCGAGGCTGCGGTGAACGACAGCGTCGCGGACTGCGGGTAGTCGGCGCCGACCCATCGGCTCATGAAGAACGAGACCACGAACATGACCGCGAAGTAGAGGAGCAGGGGAATGGCGATGCGTAGCACGTCGAAGGGCAACTGCACGATCTTTTCGCCCTTGAGCGAGAACATCACGACGATCGTGAAGAGCAGCGCGATGAGCGTGATGGGGCTGATCTTCGGGATGAACTTCCGCTGATACCAGTCCCGGCCCCGCGCCGCGATGAGCGTGAAGCGGGTGATGACCCCGGCGATGAAGGGAATACCAAGGTAGATGAAGACGCTCCTGGCGATCTCGGCGATGGTGATGTGCACGACGACGCCCTTGAGGCCGAACCAGCCGGGAGCCAGGGTGATGAAGGAATACGCGTAGACCGAGAAGAAGAGCACCTGGAAGACCGAATTGAGGGCGACCAGACCGGCGCAGTACTCGCTGTCGCCCTTTGCCAGGTCGTTCCACACGATGACCATGGCGATGCAGCGCGCCAGGCCGATCAGGATGAGCCCCACCATGTACTCGGGCCGGTCGCGCAGGAAGAGCAGCGCGAGGGCGAACATGAGGACCGGGCCGATGACCCAGTTCTGTACCAGCGAGAGCGCGAGGACGCGACCGTTGCGGAAGACGTGGCCCATCTCCTCGTAGCGGACCTTCGCCAGCGGCGGGTACATCATGAGGATGAGACCGATGGCGATGGGGATGGAGGTCGTGCCGACGTTGAAGCGGTTCACGAACGGTACGACGCCGGGGAAGAGGTAGCCGCCGCCGACCCCCACGGCCATGGCGAGGAAGATCCAGAGGGTGAGATAGCGGTCGAGGAAGGAGAGCCGGCTGGCGATGCCGCCGAGGGCGGAGGCGTGAGGGCCGCCGGTCATGGCGCGCCTTTCGATGGGGTGTCCCGCGTCATCGCTCGTGCCCCGGCCCGGCGGTGGCGGGCCGTGCCAGTCCGTCGATGAGCCCCCGCACGTCGGCCTCGATGCGGTCGCGCACCGCGCGGAAATCGTCGTCGTCCATCGCCTTCGGGTCGGGCAGGTCCCAGTCCAGCCGGTGGCGCGCCGGCAGGTGCGGGCAGGCGTCGCCGCAGCCCATGGTCACGATCCAGTCCCACCTGACGCCGGCGGGCAGCGCGTCGAGCCCCTTCGAGCGGTGGCCGGAGAGGTCCACGCCCTTCTCGGCCATGAAGCGCACGGCCTTCGGATGGACCGTGCCCGAAGGGCGCGAGCCCGCGCTGTACGGGGCGATGCGGTCCGCGCCGAGGGCGCGCGCGAAGCCCTCCGCCATCTGCGAGCGGCAGGAGTTCTCGACGCAGACGAAGAGCAGGCGGGGGAGGCGCTCAGGCACGGCGGGGCCTCCTGCGGCGCGCCGGCGGCAGTGCGCAGAGGGCGTCCACCGGGACGCTCTTCACCTCCCGCAGCCGGCGCCGGTCCTTCACCACGCGCGGCTCGCGGTCGAGCGACGCCCGCAGCAGGTCGAGCACGTCGCGCGCGTAGGGATTGCGGTCACCCGCCGCGAGCGCGTAGTGGATCCAGCGCCCCTCGCGCCGGTCGGCCACCAGCCCCGCGGCCTTGAGCAGCGCGAGGTGCTTGGAGACCGTCGAGGGCGCGAGCCCGAGCACGGCCTGCACCTGGCAGACGCACAGCTCGCCGTCTTCGAGCAGCTTGAGGATGCGCGCGCGCGTGGGATCCCCGGCCGCCTTGAGCGCGGCCTCCAGCTCATGGAGCATGGCCGTTCCGCCATTTCGTCATGTGGCGAAATGTAGGAGAGCGGCCGGCTCGCGTCAAACGGGCCGCCGGCGGTGACGCTCGGCCGTCCCGCGCGGCGGGGTGGACCCGCCCTGAGCAGCGGCCTTTCGCCGGCTCCCGTGCGCGGGCGACCCGCCCGTCAGCGTCCGGGCCCCGCCTTCTCCCGCCGCACGTAGTCGAGCGCCTTCTGCTTCATCGGCTCGCTGTGGAGGCCGACGCGTTGCGCGATCGCCAGGGCCTCGTCCTCCGACCGGCCGCGGTCGAGGACGAGCCAGGGGATCAGCACCGCGCCGACCCGGTTCGCGGTCGCGCAGTGGACGAGGACCGGCCCGCGCTTCGGGTCCTGGAGCAGCACGCGCACCGCCGTGAACTCGAGGTCGCCGAGCGTCACGGGGTCGATGGGCACGTTCACGTACGCGAGCCCCGCGCGCTTCGCCGCCGCCGGTTCGTCGTAGCCGCGGTCCTCCCGCGCGAGGCGCAGGTCGATGACTCTGCGGTAGCCGGCCCTGCGCAACGCGGAGAACGCCTGCTGCTCCGGCTGCCCGGAGGTGACGACCCCGCTGACCGGCACGCAGGCGTTGAGCAGGTTCCCGGGCGGCGGCTTCGGCGGGGCCGCGGCGATGGTGGCGGCCAGCGCGAGGGCTGCGACGAGCGCGGGCGCGGCGCGGTGCACGGCATGACGGTGGAAGGAACGGCCCATCTCGACCTCCTCGGTGGGGGACGTTGTCGAAGCCTCGCCGCGATACTACCCTACGCGGCGGCGGGCCTCCCGGCGCCCGCGGCCGCGCTCCCAGCGCCGGGGATGGAGGACGCCGTGCCGAAGGCGGGATGGCCCGCGACCTGGATGCTCGCGCTGGTGATACCCGGCGCAGCCACGGCCCGGGCGGGGACGGAGGCGGACTTCTACGCCACGCGACCCCTCTTCGAGCGCCCGTTCCCCGCGCAGCGCGTCCCGGTGGGGCTCAAGAGCCTCTCGGCGCGCGAGTGCGGCGGCTGCCACGTCGCGGTCTACCGCGAGTGGCAGCAGTCGGTCCACGCGCAGGCCTGGGTGGATCCCCAGTTCCAGGGCGAGATGCGCAAGCAGCCGGGCGTCGCGTGGCTGTGCGTCAACTGCCACACGCCGCTCGTGAACCAGCTCGACTCGCTGGTCACGGGCCTCGAGGGCGGCGACGTCGAGCGGCCGGTGAAGCGCGTGAACCCGGGCTTCGTCCGCGCGCTCCAGGAGGAGGCCATCACCTGCGCGGCGTGCCACGTGCGCGACGGCGCGGTCGAGGGACCGTTCCGCGACGTGCGCGCGCCGCACGCCACGCGCTACAGCGCGGAGTTCCGCAGCCCAGCGCTGTGCCTGCGCTGCCACCAGGCGGTGCAGTCCTATCCCGGGAAGAACTTCATCTGCACCTTCCAGACCGGCGAGGAGTGGCAGGCGGGACCCTGGGCCGCGCGCGGCGCGCCCTGCCAGGACTGCCACATGCCGCCCGCGACCCGCCCGCTCGCCCCGGGCGGCCCGGCGCGCCGCACCGCGTCCCACGGCTGGATCGGGAGCCACCTGAAGAAGGGCCGCGAGGCCGCGCCCGCGCTGTGGGACTCGCTGGCGGCCCGGCTGCCGCCGGGCGTGGAGCTGCGACCCGACCCCGCGCCACGCGCCGCGCCGGGCGCCGCGGCGACCTGGCGCGTGCGCGTCGTGAACTCGCACGCCGGCCACCGCCTGCCGACCGGCGACCCCGAGCGTGAGGTGCGGGTCGAGCTGGCCGCGCTCTCGGCCGCCGGCGACCCGCTCGCCCGCTCGGAGCTGGTGATCGCACAGCGCTACCAGTGGTACCCGGTCGTGCGGAAGCTCTCCGACAACCGCCTGGCGCCAGGCGGAGCGACCACGGCGACGCTGCGCTTCCGCATGCCGCACGGGGCGTATCGGCTGGTCGCGCGCGCGCTCAACGTGCGCATCAGCGACGCCAACGCCGACTACCACCACCTGCCCGCGTGGTACCCGCGGCGCGCGGAGGTGGCGCGCGTCGCGCTCGACGTGCCGGGGCGCCAGCAGCCGAGCCGGTCCCGGCCCTGATGGCCGCGCGGCCGGGATGATCTGGCCGGTCCCGCCCAGGCACGATCCTCGACGCGGAACCTACTGGTTCAGGATGAGCGGCAGCCCGTCCTTGCCGGCGCCGATCACCACGATCTTCGCGTTCGCGGATTCGGCGAGCTTGGTGGTGGCCTCGATGCCCTTCCACCTCAGGAGCTGCTCGTTGATGCCCGAGCTCACGATGCGCTGGAAGTCGGCGATGCCCTGGGCCTCGATGCGCTTGCGCTCCGCCTCCTTCGACTCCTTGCGCAGCACGAACTCCATCTGCTGCGCCTGCTGGTCGGCGGCGAGCTTGGCCTGCACCGCATTCGCGACCTGCTCGGGGAGCGTGATGTTCCTGAGCAGCACGGCCTCCACCTCGATGCCGCGGCCGGCGAGGCGCTTGCGCATCTCCTCGTTCATGCGCAGCGTGACCTCGTCGCGCTTGCCCGAGTAGAGGTCCGAGGTCATGAACGCGGCGGTGACGTCGCGCACCGACGAGCGGAACTCCGGCAGCAGCACGTTCTGGGTGAGACCGTCCACGCCGCCGTAGCGGGCGTAGACCTCCTTCGCCATCTCGGGCTGCACATGGTAGACGATGCTGACGTCGAGTCCGACGACCCGCCCTTCGCTGGTGGGCGTCGAGGTCCTCTCCTCCGCCTGCAGGGTGCGGCAGTTGATGCGGTGCACCCCGAACCACGGACCCCAGGCATGGATCCCCGGGCTCCACGTGTCCTTGTAGACCGCACCGAAACTCTCGAGCACGCCGACGTGCCCGGCGGGTACGGCGGCGCAGCCGGACGCGAGTGCGGCGACCGCGAGCAACAGGAGCCAGCGCTTCATGGCGACCTCCTCAGAGCGGAACGACCCCGACGGCGCTCCCCGTGCGGGGGCGCTCGTTCGGGGTCACTCTCGCCGGGAGGAGCGCCGGCGGCAAGTGCCAAAGAGGACCGCCGGCTGCGCCGGTGCGCCCGCTCAGTCCGCCCGGCAGCCGGCCTTGCCCAGCACCCACATCATCGGGCACCAGCGCGAGAACGCCGACTGGAGCAGGTTCAGCCCGACGAACGCGGTGAAGGCGAAGAACCAGGGGTTCACCCAGATGCCGAGCGCGACCGAGAGCAGGATGAACGTGCCCGCGGCGGCCCGCAGGCCTTCGTTGACAGTCATGTGTCGTCCTCCGGTGGGGGTGGGTTGCGCCTGCCGTTCGACCGGCAGCATGAGCAGTCGCGTGACGGTGCCGCCCGGGCTCCTGCGCCGCGCGGCGCCGGCCACGATCGTCACCAGCTTCATGCGGCTGCCTCCGTGGCCGCCGTCGCGTCGCGGCGGCGGATCAGGTAGTAGAGCACCGGCACCGCGATGCGCGAGAGCACGGTGGCCGCGACCTCGCCGCCGATGAGCGAGACGGCGAGGCCCTGGAAGATGGGATCGAACAGGATGACACCGCCGCCCACCGCGACGGCGGCGGCGGTGAGCACCATCGGCCGGAAGCGCACCGCGCCCGCGTCCACCACCGCGTCCTTCAGAGGCAGGCCCTGGGCGCGACGCAGCTCGATGAAGTCCACCAGGATGATCGAGTTCCTGACCGTGATGCCGGCGCCGGCGATGAAGCCGATCATCGAGGTGGCGGTGAAGAACGCGCCGAGCAGCGCGTGCGCGGGCAGGATGCCGACCAGCGAGAGCGGGATCGGGAGCATGATGACGAACGGCGTGGTGAAGGACTTGAACCAGCCCACGGCGAGCAGGTAGATCAGCACGAGCACCACCGCGAACGCGGCGCCCATGTCGCGGAACACCTCGTAGGTGATGTGCCACTCGCCGTCCCACTTGAGCGCGTAGTGCTCGTCCGAGTCGGGGAGCCGGGTGCTCAACTGGTGCACCGGCACGCGGTCGGGGGTGGCCAGCTCCTGGATGCGCGGCCTGAGGTCGGCGATGGCGTAGACCGGGCTCTCGGCGCGACCGGCGACGTCGCCCAGCACGTAGACCACGCGGCGCAGGTTCTTGTGGTGGATCTCGGGTGGCGCCGTGCCGCCCTCCGCGCGCGCCAGCTCGGAGAGCGGCGTGCCGCCGCTCGCGCCGAGGCGCAGCGCGCCGAGCGCCGCGAGGTCGGCGCGGTCGGCGGGGGCGAGCCGCACGGTGACGGGCACCGGGTCGGCCTCGTCGGGGGCGCGCAGCACGCCCACCGTGCGCCCGCCGTAGAGCGCGGACGCCGCGCTCGCGGCTTCCGCGGGAGCGACCCCCGCGAGCGCGGCGCGATCGCGGTCCACCACCAGGCGCGTGCGCGGCTGGCCCTCGGTGAGGAGCAGGTCGGTGTCCACCACGCCGGGCGCCTTCCGGAACACGTCCCACACGCGGCGCGCGAACGCGCGCTGGCCGTCCAGGTCGGGGCCATAGACCTCGGCCACCAGCGTCGAGAGCACCGGCGGCCCGGGCGGCACCTCGACCACCTTGACGCGCGCGCCGTAGCGCGCTGCGTTCCTCTCGAGCGCGGGACGCACCCGTTTCGCGATGGCGTGGCTCTGGCTCCGGCGCTCCTCGGCCGGCACCAGGTTCACCTGGACCTCGGCGAAGCGCGGATCGGCGCGGAAGTCGTAGTGGCGCACCAGCCCGTTGAACGTTACCGGAGCGCCGAGCCCGGCGTAGACCAGCGTGAGCACGACCTCCGGCTCGCGCGCCAGCGCGCGGCTCACGTCGCCGGCCGCGGCGAGCGTGGTCTCGAGCGGCGCGCCGGGCGGCAGGTCCAGCAGCACTTCGAACTCGCTCTTGTTGTCGAACGGCAGCATCTTCACTGTGACCACGCGGAACGCGACCAGGCTCATCGCGCCCGCGAGCAGCGCCGCGATGCCCGCGAAGAACCAGCGCCGCCACGGCGCGCGCCCGAGCAGGTTGCCCATGACGCGGCGGTAGAGCCGGTCGAGGCGTCCTTCCCGCGCGACGTGCACGCCCTTCGGCTTCAGCACCCGCCGCGCCGCCCACGGCGAGGCGATGAACGCCACCGCGAGCGAGAACAGCATGGCCAGCGAGGCGCCGATCGGGATCGGCTTCATGTACGGGCCCATCAGCCCGCCGACGAACGCCAGCGGCAGGATCGCCGCGATCACCGTGATCGTGGCGAGCACGGTGGGGTTGCCGACCTCGTCCACCGCCTCGACCACGCGGCGGTCCGCCGCACGGTCGTCCTTCATGCCGAAGTGGCGCGCGATGTTCTCGACCACCACGATGGCGTCGTCCACCAGGATGCCGATCGAGAAGATGAGCGCGAACAGCGTCACCCGGTTGAGCGTGTAGCCGAGGAAGCGATAGAGGAAGAGCGTGAGCGCCAGCGTCACCGGGATGGCGACCGCCACCACCACCGCCTCGCGCCGCCCCAGCGCCAGCGCGATCAGCGCGATCACCGAGAGCATGGCGAGCAGCAGGTGGAACATCAGGTCGTCGGACTTGTGCTTCGCGGTCTCGCCGTAGTCGCGCGTGGTGGTGACCTGGATGCCGCCCAGCAGCGCGGGTTTCAGCTCCGCGACGCGGCGGTGGAGGAAACGCGTCAGGTCGGTGGCGTTCACCCCCGGGCGTTTCGAGACCTCGAGCGTGACCGCGGGCGCCAGCGCGCCGCTCCGGTCGCCGAGGAACACGTACCGGGTGCGCTCGCCGGGGCCGTCGGTGACGGCGGCGACCTCGGAGAGCCGCACCGCCCGCCCGCCGCGCGCGGCCAGCGCCAGCGTGCGCACCTCGTCCGCCGAGCGCAGCGGCGACTCGGCGCGCAGCTCGCGGCGCGCGCCGCCGGCGGTGAGGTCTCCGGCCGGCAGCGAGAGCCCGGCGCCCGCCAGACCGCGCGTCAGGTCGTCGAGGGTGAGGCCCGCGGCGCTCATGCGCCCGGGGTCGGGCGCGATGGTCACGGTGCGCGGCTCGCCGCCCAGGATGCGCACCCGTGCCACCCCGGGCGCTTTGCGCAGCTCGAGCGCCAGCTCGGCGGCCACGCGGCGCAGATCGCTCTGGTCCATGTCGGGGCGGCGCGGCGCCGAGAGCGTGAGCGCCAGCACCGGCACGTCGTCAATGGAGCGCGGCGCCACCGAGGCGACCGCCGCTCCCGGGGGCAGCTCGGCCGCGGCCTCGTCGAGCCGGGTGCGCACGCGGGTGAGCGCCTGGTCGGGATCCATGCCGACGGTGAAGCGCGCGATCAGCAGCGCGCCGTCGTCGCGCGAGGTGGAGTAGAGGTACTCGAGCCCCGGGATCTGCCACAGCCGGCGTTCCACCGGGGTGGTGAGCTGGCGTTCGACCTGGCCGACCGGCTGGCCCGGCCAGGCCAGCGTGATGTCCACCATCGGCACCTTGATCTGCGGCTCCTCCTCGCGCGGCAGCGTGGCGAGCGCGAGCAGGCCGAGCAGCACCGAGCTCACCACCATGAGTGGAGTGAGCCGCGAGTGGAGGAACGCTCCGGCGATGCGGCCGGCGATCCCGGTGGAGGAGCGCCGCGACGTCATCGCGCGACCCGGACCCTGAGCCCGTCGGACAGCGCGCCCGGCGCGAGCGCCACCTGCTCGCCCGCCCACAGGCCGGCGAGCACCTCGACCGAGTCGCCGCCCGCGCGCCCCAATCTCAGCCAGCGCAGCCCGGCCACGCCGTCGCGGATCACGAACACGCCCGCGAGCGCGCCGCGGCGGACCACGGCCTTCGCCGGGACGAGCAGCGAGGACGATGATGGGGAGGATCCGTCGTCGTGGCGCGGTGCGGAAGCAGCGGTCCTCCCCGGAGCGTGCGTCGCGACGTCGAAGCGGGCGCGTGCGTAGGCGCCGGGCTCGAGCGCCGCGCCGGCGAGCGGCGCCAGGTGCGCGGTGCGCGTGCGGGTCGCGTAGTCGGTCATGCCGTCGAGCCGCGCGAGCTTCGCCTGGCGCCACGGCCCGTCGCCCACCTGCACGAACGCGCGTGCGCCCTGCGCCGCCTCGACCGCGCTCTCGGGCAGCGGCACCTCGACCTCGCCCGCGGCGTCCGAGCGCAGATCGAGCAGCGGCGTGCCGGGAGCGACCGTGGCGCCCTCGTCCACGCGGCGGCGCACCACCACGCCCGCGAACGGGGCGGGGATGACGCTGCCCGCGGCCCACTGCGCCTCGGCTGCGGCCGCCTGCGCGTGCTCGGATTCGGCATCCCGGCGTTCGGCCTGCGCCAGCTCGCGCTCGCGCTGCGAGGCGACGCGCGCGGTGAACAGCGACTCCATGCGCGCTTCCTGGAGCCGTGCGAGGTCGCGGCGCAGCGCGGCCGCCCGGACCGCCTCGTGCGCCGCCTCGGTCGCGCGCCGGGTCTCGGGCGCATCGAAGAGCGCGAGCGCCTGGCCCGCGCGAAAGCGCCCGCCTTCGCGCACCGGCAGCCGCGTGAGCGGCGCGGCGACGCGCGCGGTGAGCGTCACCTCCTCGCGCGCCGTGACGCGCCCCGGGAAGACCAGCTCGGCGCCCGCGGACGCGCCGCCGACCGTGAAGGTGGCGACCGCGACCGGCGCGGCGGCGTCGCCGGAGGAAGATGAGGAAGCGTCGTGCCGCGCGCAGCCGGCGAGCGCCAGCGCGGCGAGGGAGGCGAGAGCCAGCGCGGCGAGAGAGACGGATGCCGTCGCCGCGTGGCGCCCGGCGTGTGCCCGCGGGGTGAAGAAGGCGAGCGCCGCCCTCGCGCGGCGCCGGCCCGGGGTGTGCATCGGGGTCATCGCAGTCCTCCAGTGGCGTGCAGGTAGTGGTAGCGGGCGAGCGTCACTCCGATCTCGGCCGCGATCTGGCCCTGGCGCGCGCGTGCCGCCTCGGCCTCGGCGTTCAACAGCTCGCCGAGCGGCAAGAGCCCCGCGCGGTAGCGGTCGAGCGCGAGTCTCTGCGCTTCCTCAGCCGCGTCGCGCGCACGGCGCATGGCGTCGCGGCGCTCGCACGCCACGGCGCGCTCGGCCGCCGCCGCCTCGGCCGCCACGGCGAGCTCGCGCTCGAGTGCCTCGGCCTCGGCCGCGGCGGCCCGCGCGCGCGCCCGGGCCGCGCGCCACTCCTCGATGCGCCGCGCGCCGTCCCAGAGGGGCAGGTCGAGCGCGAGCCCGGCGCTCCAGCGGCGCGTCCACGCGCCGGCCTCGGGATCGCGGTACTGGTTCACGCCGGCGCGCGCGTTGAGTGAAGGCAGGAGCGAGAGCCCGGCGCGGCGCGCGGCGACCCCCTCGGCCCCGGCACGCTCGCGGGCGGCCTCGACCTCGCCGCGGCCGCGCGCGGCGCGGGAGCCGGGAGCGGTGCCCTCAGCGCCGTCGGCCCCGCCGGGCGCAGGCGCATCCGCATCCGCTTCGTCATCGCCTGCGGGTGTCTCCAGCGCTCCCGCGTCCACGCGCTCGCCCACCAGCCGCGAGAGCCGCGTCAGTGCCAGGTCGCGGTCGCTTCGGCGCGCCAGCCAGTCGGCACGCGCCCCGGCCGCGTGCGCCGAGGCGCGCAAGGTGTCGAGCTCCGGCACCTGGCCGAGGCGGAAGCGACTGGCCGCGGCGCGCGCGCCCTCGTCGGCCGCCGCGAGCGCGATCGAATCCGCGCGCAGCGCCGCCTCCGCGCGCACCGCGTCGAGGAACACCGAGACCGCGGAGAGCAGCGCGTTGGCGACACCCGCGCGCTCGCCGGCGGAAGCCGCACGCCCGAGATGAGCGGCAAGCCCGGGGGCCATGACCTCGGCCCCGCCGTTCCACAACGGCTGCTCCACCGTGAAGCCCCACTCGAGCGCGGTCGCGGCGGGCGGCTGGTTCAGCGACGGCGGCGCGAAGTCGGCGGCGGTGAAACGGCCCTGGCGGAGCCTGGCCGAGAAGAGCAGCGCGGGGTCGTCGCCACGGATGGCGCCGGCCGTGAGGCTCGCACGCGGCGAGAGCGACGCCAGCGCGACCGCGCCCTCCGCGCGGCCCGCCGCGCCGCGCTCATGTGCCGCGCGCACCAGCGGGTCGCGCTCGCGCGCCACCTGGAGTACGCGCTCGAGCGTCCACGGCGCGGCCCCGGCCGCCGCGGGAAGCAAGGCGAAGAGGAAGGCGGCCGGAGCCATCCGGCGGAGGGCGCGAGGTGCGCGCGCGAGTCCGGCCGGAGCGCGGAGCGGGGGCTGGTGAGCGGCGCGAACGGCGCGCGCGAGTCCGGCCGGAGCGCGGAGCGGGGGCCGGTGGGAAGGGGCCGGCTCCCACCGTCCGGTCGTCGGCATCGGCTCTGCTATCATGCCGCGCGCCCGAGGCATCCGGGCACGAAAAGGGACTCGAGGGCGGGGGTCACGATGGGTGGCCGGGCGGGCCGCCGCCTTCCGGCTGACCCGCGCCGAGGAGCGCCGGCTGCTGGCCGCCGCGCGCGCCGGCGACCGGCGCGCCCTCTCGCGCCTGCTCGAGCTGCTCTCGGGCCCCATCTACCGCTTCGGGCGCGGCTTCTGTGGCGACCCGCACGACGCCGAGGACGTGGCCCAGGTGACGCTCGCCGCGCTCGCCCGCACCCTGCGCGACTTCCGTGGCGACTCTTCGCTCACGACCTGGGCCTACACCGTGGCCCGGAACGCCTGCACGCGCCACCGCCGGCGCGGGGCCGGCGAGCCCGCGCGCCTCGAGCCGCTCGACGCGCGCGGCTCCGGGCGCTCGGCGGCGCTCCAGGTGGCCGATCCCGGCGAGGACCCGCAGCGCGCCCTGGAGCGCGCCGAGCTGCGCGCGACCCTCGAGCGCGCCATCGCGTCGCTCCCGCCCGCCCAGCGCGAGGTGCTGGTGCTGCGAGATGTGGAGGGCCTGCCCGCGAAGCAGGTGGGGAAGATCCTCGGCCTGGGCGAGCGCGCGGTGAAGTCGCGCCTCCATCGCGCGCGCGTGGCGCTGCGCGAGGCGCTCGCGCCGCACCTGCCGGTGGCCGCGCCCGGGGCGCCCGCGCAGGCGAAGGCCGGCCGCTGCCCCGATGTGGCGCGCGTGATGAGCCGCTACCTCGAGGACGAGCTTGACGCCGGCGCCTGCGCGAAACTCGAGGCGCACGTCAGGAGCTGCCCCAGCTGCGGGGCCGCGTGCGAGACCTTGCGCGCCGCGCTCGGCACGTGCAGCGGCTGGCGCGCCGAGAAGCTCCCCGCGGAGGTGCGCGAGGCGGTGCGCGAGGCGATCCGTGAGGTCGTTGCCGTGGCGCGCACCAAGTCGTAGTCTCCGCTTCTCCCGAGTCCGTCTCCGTTCCGATCCACCGCAGGAGGTCCGCATGCCCGGTCCATCCGAACCTCGTGTGCCGCGCCGTCGCTTCCTGAAGACCATCGGTCTCGCCGGCGTCTCCGCGGCGGTCGCGCCGGTCACGCTCTCGCTCGCGCAGACCGCGCCGGGCGCGGCGACCGCTGCGAAGCCCGACTCCGCCGCTGCGAAGCCCGATTCCATGCAGGCGGCCGTCGCGAAGCCGCCGGAGATCTCGGAGGACGCGAAGGCGCTCGCCGCCATCATCACGCGCCGCTACGGCGAGGACCTCACGAAGGAGCAGCTCGAGTCCGTCGCGAAGGACTTCGACGGCGACCTCAAGTCCGGCAAGCGCCTGCGCGACGTGAACCTCGCGAACGGCGACGAGCCCGACTTCACCTTCCGGGCGTAGGGAGACCGCCATGCCGAAGAACCCTGCACCCGAGAAGGCGAAGTCCGCGGCGGCCGCGCCGGCGCCGGCGAAGGGCGCGGCCGCCCCGGCGCCCGCGCCGCCCACGGTGCTCGACGAGGAGGTCTTCTTCCTGCCGGTGCGCGAGCTGGCGGCGCGCATCCGCGCGAAGACGCTGAAGCCCACCGACCTCACTGCCGGCTGCCTCGACCGGCTGGAGAAGCTGGGACCGAAGTACAACGCCGTGGTCACGCTGATGCGCGACCAGGCGATGAACGAGGCGGCGCGCGCCGAGCGCGAGCTGGCGGGCGGCAGGGACCGCGGTCTCCTCCACGGCATCCCGTACGGTGCGAAGGACCTGCTCGCCACCCGCGACGTGCCGACCACGTGGGGCGCCGAGCCCTACCGCAACCAGGTGTTCGACTACGACGCCACGGTGGTGCAGAAGCTGCGCGCGGCGGGCGCGGTGCTGCTGGCGAAGCTGGCGATGGTCGAGCTGGCGGGCGGCATGGGCTACAACCACGCCGACGCCTCGTTCACCGGACCCGGTCTCACGCCGTGGAACACGAAGTTCTGGAGCGGCGGCTCCTCGAGCGGCCCGGGTGCGGCGGTGGCGGCGGGGCTGGTGCCGTTCGCGATCGGCTCCGAGACCTCGGGCTCGATCCTCACGCCTGCGGCGTTCTGCGGCGTCACCGGTCTGCGTCCGACCTACGGTCTGGTGAGCCGCCACGGCGCGATGGCGCTGTGCTGGACGCTCGACAAGCTCGGGCCGATGGGGCGCACCGCCGACGACTGCGCGCTGGTGCTGGCGGCGATGGCGGGCGAGGATCCGAAGGACGAGAGCGCGCTGGGGCGCGGGTTCCGCTACGTGCGCGCGGAGCCGCTCGGGGGCTCGCTCAAGAAGCCGCGGCTCGCGGTGCCGAAGGGCTGCACCGAGAAGGTCCAGCCGGCGGTGCGCGAGAACTTCGAAGCCGCGCTCCAGGCGCTGTCGGACGCCGTCGAGATCACGCGCGAGGTGGAGTGGCCCGACTTCCCGTGGGGGCCGGCGGTCGGGACCATCGTCGGCGCCGAGGGCGCGGCGGCGTTCCTGCCGCTGCTCGAATCGGGCCAGGCGCAGAAGCTCAGGTGCCCGGCCGACCGCTCGGGCGGCTACTCGTCGCTGCTGCTCCCGGCGGTCGAGTACCTGCAGGCGATGCGGCTGCGCCGCCCGATGAAGCTCGCGCTCGACCGGCTCTTCCGCAGCTTCGACGCGGTGGTGGCGCCGACGCGCGCGAGCGTCGCCTATCCCGCGGACCGGAACTTCGAGGATGTCTACCCCGGCGTGATCGGCGGGCCGGCGCTCATCCCGGCCGGGAACCTGTGCGGGCTCCCGGCGCTCGCGGTGCCGAACGGCTTCGGCGAGAACGCGCTGCCGACCTCGCTGTCCTTCCTGGGCCCCGCGTTCTCGGAGCGCGAGCTGGTGCGGCTCGGCGCCGCCTACCAGCAGAGGACCGACTGGCACACCAGGCGTCCGCCCGCGGCGTGAGGCCGCGGGCTCATTCGGAGGTCACATGACGAGGCGGATCGCGGCCGTGCTGGCCGTGGGGATGATGGGACTCGCGCTCGCGGGCTGCGACTTCGAGCGGTCGCTGATCTCGAAGCCCGAGTCGCGCACGAAGATCATGGGGCTGATCGCCGCCGACCGCGGCTTCGCCACCGAGATCGCCGACCGGCTCATCGCCGGCGACTCGACCCGGGTGCTGGTGGTGGACCGCTTCATGGCGAACGGCACGGCGAAGCAGGACTTCCTGCTGCGCGCCGCGCGCGACCGCACCATGATGGACGGCATCCTCGCGCTGGCCGCGCAGGACTCGGTGATGCGCGACCACGTCGTCACCCTGGTCAGAGGCATGGAGATGGCGGGCGGGCGCTGACGCCCGGCCGCCGCGCGTGACCGGATGTGCCCGGGCTCCGCGCGTGACCGGACGCGGTCCGGGCGCCGCGCGTGATGGAGCGCGGGCCGACCGGGACGCCGGGCTGCGCGACGGCGATGGGGATGCGCGCGGCGTCCCTCAGCTCGCGGCGCTCGGCCTCGCCGACGCCGCGCGCGGCCGCGGTCGCCCACGACGCTTCATGACAGGCAGGAACGCCATGCCATCCACGACGCAGACCGCGATGATGACGAACGGCACCCACGGGGCCATGACCGCCCCTCCCGGTGACGAGGTTCGCTGCGTCCGAGTGACCATCGGCAGGGGAGGACGTGCTCTCCGGTCCTGAGCTGTTCACGCTCGCGGCCCTGATCTTCGCGGCCGCCACCCTCTACTCGATGGTGGGCCACGCCGGCGCCTCCGGCTACCTCGCGGCGATGGCGCTCTATGGCATCGCGCCCGCGGCGATGAAGCCCGCGGCGCTCGTGCTCAACGTCCTGGTGGCGGCGATCGGCACGGTGCAGTTCGCCCGCGCCGGGCGCTTCTCGTGGCGGACCTTCTGGCCGTTCGCCCTGGCCTCGATCCCGCTCGCGTACCTGGGCGGCGGCATCGCGCTTCCGGCCACGAGCTACCGCCGGCTGGTCGGCGCGGTGCTGGTCTATGCCGCGGTGCGGCTGTGGCTGCGCGCGCGTGCGACCTCGGAGCCCGCCGTGCGCGCGGCGCCCCGGACGCTCGCGCTGCCACTCGGCGGGGCGATCGGGCTGCTCTCCGGGCTCACCGGCGTGGGCGGCGGGATCTTCCTGAGCCCGCTGCTGCTGCTCGCGCGCTGGGCCGACGTCAGGACCACCTCGGGCGTGGCCGTGGCGTTCATCCTGGTGAACTCGGTCGCCGGCCTGCTCGGCCACATCGCGAGCGTGAAGGACCTGCCGCCGGGTCTGCCGGTGCTCGCGGTGGCGGCGGGGGCGGGAGGGCTGCTCGGCTCGACGCTCGGCGCCCGGCGGCTGCCCAACCCCGCGCTGCGTCGGCTGCTCGCCGCGGTGCTGGTGGTGGCGGCGTGGAAGCTGATCGTGGTGCGGGTGTAGCCGCGCGGTCGCGGGCGCGGCGGAGCGCCGTCAGCCCCGGGGAAGGGAAGCCGGGCCGGCGGCGTCGCGCGCCTGGCGTGGCGCACGAGCCGTGGCCCGTGGGGCGGTGGTCTGCGCGATGAAGGCGATGCGGTCGTCCGCCGTGACCGGTTCCGCGAGCACCAGGCCGACGGGGCCGGCCTCGTGCAGCGCCTCGGCCTGGGCGTGAGCCGCGGCCGGGAGGGCCGCGCGCCAGCGCACCGGCAGGGTCGCGAGGTCGCCCGCCACCACCATCGCGATGACGAGTGAAGCCGCGCCCGGCAGAGAGCGCGCCGTGACGTCGAGCGCCAGCACCCCGGGCGCGAGCGCCTCCAGCACGAACTGCGCCTCGGCGGGATGCACGTGCAGCACGACGTCACCGCCTTCGGGCGCGCGATACGTGGGGTCGTCGGTCACCAGCGCCACGGTGGCGCTGCGGCGCCGCGCGGCCAGCGCCGCGAGCGCATGGAGCAGCCGGCGCGCGGACTCGACGCTCGGGCCGCCGGCGAGGACCACGCCGCCGCGGTCGAGCATCGCGTGCAGGGTGTCGAGCGGGCCTTCGAGCGCGTCCGGGTCGGGAGGCTCGAGCCGTGCGGGGCGCACCCACAGGGATTCGGTGGCGCCCGCGCCGAGCGGGGTCACGGCGAGCGTACGGCCGCCACGCGTGGCGACGCGGGTGCGCCGGTCCCCTTCCTCCGCGTCCTCGAGCAGCCACGCGCGCAGCTCGGCGTGCTCCGCGGCGGTGAGTGGCGTGGTCGTGGCGTCGCCCCAGCGGCCGTCCGACAGGAGACGGGCTGCCGCGCCGGGGCGGAAGAGCAGCGCGTCGCCCGCGGCCACCAGCGCCTCGAGCAGCGCGCCCGCGGGGATGTGGGGCGCCGCGGCCGACACCCGGGCGTCGCGCGTGACCTGGTGGAATACCTCGCGCAGCGCCTCCATCGCGCCCTGGCGCTCGCGCAGCCGGTCGGTGGTGCCGGTCGCCGCGCCGTCCGACTCGTCGAGCCGGCGCGCGGCTTCGAGCATGATGGCCGTGGTGCTCTCGTGGATAAGGTGCGCGCCGCCCGGTGGCTCGGAGCGGAACTCGAAGCGCCCCTCGCGCCAGCCGAACACCGCGCAGGCGGCCTCTTCGCCCTCGCGGCGGTCGTCGTCGAGGGCATTGATGATCTGGCCGTCCTGGAAGAACAGGTAGCCGCGCCCTCCGTCTCGCGTGACCGCGAGGCAGCCGGTGGCGCGGTTCAGGTGCAGGAGCTGGCCGAGGTCGAAGAGCGAGAGCGTGCCGAGCTCGCCGCCGAAGCCGCCGGCCGGAGCGCCCATCAGGCGGCCTCGAGCCGGGGCGTGGCCGGAGCGGCGGCGCGCTGCGCGGACCCCAGCATCTCGCGGGCGGTCAGGTGCGGGGCCGCGTCCTCGGGGCCCACCACGCCGCCGCGCACCAGCGCCATCACGGCGTCGTCCATGGTCTGCATGCCGTCCTTCCTCCCGGTCTGGATCACCGAGGGGAGCTGGAAGGTCTTCTTCTCGCGGATGAGCGCCGAGACCGCCTGCGTGCCCATGAGCACTTCGAGCCCGAGCGCGCGCCCGCGCCCGTCCTGGCGGCGCAGCAGGCGCTGGGCGAGCACCGCCTTCAGCGACTCGGCCAGCATCAGGCGGACCTGCATCTGGCGCTCGTCCTCGAACGAGTCGAGGATGCGGTCCACGGTCTGCGCCGCGCTCATGGTGTGGAGCGTGGCGAACACCAGCTGCCCGGTGGCCGCCGCGGTGAGCGCGAGCGACATGGTCTCGGTGTCGCGCATCTCGCCCACCATGATGACGTCCGGGTCCTCGCGCAGCGCGCCCCGCAGCGCCTGCGCGAAGCTCGGGGTGTGGCGCCCCACCTCGCGCTGCGTCACCAGCGAGTTGCGGTTCTGGTGCCGGTACTCGATGGGGTCCTCGATGGTGAGGATGTGCTTCCGCCGGGTGCGGTTGATGTGATCCACCAGCGCGGCCAGCGTGCTCGACTTGCCGGTGCCGGGCGGCCCGGTCACCACGACGAGTCCGCGCGGAACGTCGGCGAGGCGCGTGAGGTGCGCGGGGAGACCGAGCTGCTCGAGCGTCAGGATCTGGTTCGGCAGGATGCGGAACGCGCCCGCCACGCCACGCGCCTGCTCGTAAACGTTGCAGCGCACCCGCACCACGCCCGGGACCTCGTAGCCGAAGTCCACGTCGCGCAGCTGCTCGAAGCGCGCGCGCGCCGGCGCGTCCATGATCTCGAACAGCAGCAGCTCGTTGACCTCGCGGGTCAGCTCCTCGTGGGGGATGGGGGTGATCTCCCCGTTGATGCGCACCATGGGCGGCGCCCCGGTGGTCATGTGGAGATCGGAAGCGCCCTGCTCCTTGACGAGCTTGAGGATGGCGTCGATACGGGCCATGAGCTGTGGCTCCCCGGGAGATGCGAGGCAAGGCCCTGTGCCGCGGCGCAGGGCGCGGCGGGTCGAGGGGACTCCGCCCGTGTTTTCGGCCGACCGGATGCCGGTCTCCAGCACGAAGATTCCGGCGATAATCCGCTCAACCGGCGCGGCGGCCCATCCGATAACCGGGGCGTCCCCCTCGGAAGGGAGAGACATGGCTCGTTACATCGAGAAGGACCGCGCGGCCGTGCGGGTTTCGGAGCCGGGCCAGGACCCGATCGACGGCTTCTTCGCGCTCGCCCCCACCACGCCGCTGCGCGACGGGCCCGAGACCATCCTGGACCTGCTGAACTCGAAGCAGCGGGTAGTCCCGTTCATCCGCAGCGAGGACCGCACGGTGCTGCTGCTCACCCGGCTCAGCATCGACTGGGTGATGGCGGGCCCCGGCGTGGACCGCGACCACGTGTGCCCGCGCAACTACATCGTGACCCGCGAAGAGCGCGTGCAGGTGAGCTTCCTCGACGGACGCGTCATCGAAGGGCTCATCCAGATGGAGCTGCCCGAGGACTTCAACCGCGCCTCCGACTTCCTGAACGGGGTCGAGGACTTCTTCCCGCTGGTGACGCGCCTGGGCACCCTGCTCGTGAACAAGGCGCGGGTGCGCGAGACGCTGGTCTTCGAGACCTCGCCCCGGCCCGCGGTCCAGAACGCCACCGCGGCGGGCGCCGCGCAGCCCGCCGCCCGCGACAGCGGATGACCCGGCCCGTGCGCGGCCCGATCGCCGCGCACGGCCCGCTCCGCTCCGCGGCTCGGCGTTCTCCGACCACCGCGCGCATCGTCCGGTCGAGCCCGCGCCCGGTCTCCTTGCGGTGGTGTCGAGCGGGACGGTAGCATCCGGCCGAATCCTCGTCCCGGTCGTGGTCCCCGCTTCCCCCAGGAGAGATGCGCTCCATGCACACCATCCGGCCCGCGCGCCTCAAGCCCGGCGTGACCCTCGATTCCCTCCCCGTTCCGCGGCCGGGCGGCGGGCCCGGCGAGGCCGCCGGCGCGCGCCCGGTGCGCGGCCGGGCGCTCATCTTCTGGGACCCGAAGACGCCGGGGAAGAAGCTCGACGCCATCGACACCGACCAGATCACGCCGGCCGCCGACTGCGTCTCCGAGAGCCTCGAGACGCTGGACGAGCGCTGGAAGGCCGGGTCGTTCCGCTACCTGATGCCCGACTTCCGCGCGCGTGTGCATCGCGGCGAGACCTTCCTGGTCGCCGGCGACCGCTTCGCCATCGGCTCCTCGCGCGAGATGAGCCCCGCGGGCCTCAAGGGCGTGGCCGGGGAGGCAGGGCTCGAGCTGGTCGTGGTGTGCGGGGCCGGCATGGGCGACATCTTCCGCCGCAACGCCCTGAACCTCGGCCTCCACGTGGTGCAGAGCCCGGAAGCGGTGGCCGACGCCCGCGACGGCGACGCGTTCGGCTTCGATCCCGTCACGCGGCGGCTGGTGAACGAGACGCAGGGGAAGAGCTACGACCCGGTGCCGCTCACGCCCAGGGAGGACGAGAACCGGCGCAGCGGCGGCATCTTCGCGCTCGGGCGCCGCGAGCTGCGCGCCTCGGTCGAGCGGGTCCCCGAGATCGTCTGGCCCGACGCCGAGCGCGCGCGCCGCATGACCACGACCGAACAGATCGTGTGGGCGCACCGCGTGGACAAGGACGCCGAGGTCAGGCCCGGCGCGACGCTCGGGGTCTACGCCGACCTGCTGCCGGCCTCCGACGGCACCGCGCCGTTCGCGATCCACACCTTCGACCAGATCACCGGCGGCGACACCGTCTTCCCGCGCCAGAGCGCGATCGCCAACGACCACTTCGTGTTCACCGGCAAGCAGGCCGACCAGCGGCAGACCGCGATCGGCCGCGCGTTCGCCGAAAGGCACGGAATCGGGAAGCCGTACGTCGCCGCGCCCGGCGACGGCATCTTCCACTTCTACTTTCCCGAGCAGGGGCTGGTGCTGCCGGGGCAGTTCATCCCCGGCGCCGACTCGCACAGCCGCGCCTATGGCGCCTACGGCGCGGTGGGGATCGGCGTGGGCTCGACCACGCTCGGCTTCGGCTGGGCGACCGGCGCCATCTACTTCACGGTGCCCAGGCAACGGCGCGTCGTGTTCACCGGCCGGCTGCAGCCGTGGGTGGGCGGCAAGGACATCGTGCTGGCGCTGCTCAAGCGCTGGGGCGCCCGGCAGTCGCAGGGCATGTCGGTCGAGTTCGTGGACGCGGAGCGCCAGCTGCCGATCGCCTACCGCAACACCATCGCCAACATGATGGCCGAGGGCGAGGCGATGAACGGCATCTTCGCCGCCGACGAGGTCACGATCGCCTGGTATCGCGAGAAGGGCATGACCGAGTTGCCCTACCCGCCGGTGAAGCCCGGGCCGGACGCGGTCTACGAGCTGGACGAGACGCTCGAGCTCTCCCGGGTGCGGCCGATGATCGCGAAGCCGTTCAGCCCGGGGAACGCGTTCCCGGCCGAGGAGGTGGCGAAGGAGCGCATCGCCTTCGACAAGGCGATGATCGGCTCGTGCACCAACGGCGGCTACGACGACCTGCTCTCGGCCGCGCTGGTGATCCGCGCCGCGCGCGCGCAGGGACGCGAACGCGCGGTGACGGAGCTCGTGATCTTCCCCGGATCGGGCGGCGTGCGCCGCCAGATCCAGCAGCCCGACCCGCGGCTGGGCGGCGAGTCCATCGCCGCGGTGTTCGAGTCGGTGGGGGGGAAGATCCGCGAGTCGTGGTGCGGGCCGTGCTTCGGCCAGGGCCCCGACGCGCTCACGCCGGGGCAGCGCGCCATCACCTCGTTCAACCGGAACTGGACGAATCGCATGGGGCTGGGTGGCGAAGGCTACCTGGCGAGCCCCGCGGTGGTCGCGGCCTCGGCGCTGCTCGGCTACATGGCGCCGCCCGGCGAGCTCGGGCTGGCGTGGGAGCCGGAGATGTTCGCGGTCTGAGCGCGGCGTGCTGGCAGGAGTACGCGGGCACGTTCCCTCCTCGTGAATGAAGGTGCGATCAGCATGCGAGCCGCACCGCATGGGCGGAGCGACCTGTTTCCGGGAGCTCCTCATCCGATCCACTCATGAGGCCGCCACCTGCTCGCGTGCTCCACGAATCTGCCGGCCGTTTATCAATGATAAACCGGGTCGGATCCGGGAGGTCCCGTCCCGGGAGGATTGACAATAGCGACACATCCATGAAGCAGAAAGCCGTAGTGGAAATGACAAGTCCTCCGCTAGAGTGCCGCCTTCGCGCCCCGGGGCCGCGCCCCTCTTGCCTCCTCGATCCCCACACCGGGCGAGGATCGGAGACTCCCTATGGCTCCCCCGCTACGCCGGCTCGCGCCCCTCGTCCTCGCTGCAGCCCTGCTGATCCCCTTCTCGGCGGCACAGGGCGCCATCGCCGTGTCGGATTCCTGCACGGACTGCGCCGCCGTGCCGGACACCTGCTGCGAGCACGTGCCTACGATCTAGGATCCCGGGGCGCCGGTCTTCTCGCCCAACCTGCTCGTCGGTACGCGCCAGTCCGAGCCGAGCTTCCCCTACTGCGTGACGATCTTCGATCTCGGGAGCCCGCTGCCCTCCGGGCCCGAGGACAACGACTGGGCGCTCATGAGCCGCTACAGCGGGCCGGGTGGCACCTGGAATGAGGACTCGCTCGGCACGGTGTTCGGGCTGACGCTCGACACGTACGGCAACATCTTCGTCACCCACACGTCGTGCTATTACGGTGACGCGCTCGGCCAGGTGTTCGGCGGCGGCGCCGGTGCCGTGTATCGCATCGATGGCACGACCGGCGCCATCACCACGTTCGCCAAGCTGCCGAACTTCCCGGACGGGTCCCTCACGCCGCCCGAGGACATGCCCGGGCTGGGCAACATCACCTACGACTGCCGGCACAAGCAGTTCTTCGTGACCGACACGGAGGACGGCAAGATCTATCGCATCCAGCCGGTGGGTGTGAACGGCCCGACCGGAACGGTGGTCCAGACGTTCGACCCGCTGGGCCCCGACAACGCGCTGCCCGGGTTCGCGCCGCTGGGCGAGCGGCTGTGGGGCATCCAGATCCACGGCGACCGCGTCTTCTACAGCGTGTGGGCGGAGGATCTCGCAAACCAGAGCGCGACGGCCGTGAACTCGATCCGGAGCGTCGCGCTCGATGGCGCCGGAGTGATCCTGCCGTCCACCGACAAGCTCGAGCTGAACATGCCGCCGCTGCAGAGCTACACCGGGGGCACGACACCCTTCACCGGACCGGTCTCGGACATCAGCTTCTCGGCCAGCGGCAAGATGCTGCTGGGCGAGCGCACCATGTACGGGCCGAGCAGCCCCGGGGCCCACTGGTCGCGGGTGCTCGAATACGAGTGCAGGAACTTCTGCTGGCAGCGCACCAACTACTTCGGCGTCGGCGACTACGGGAACCAGGAGAACTCGGCGGGCGGCGTGGACTACGACCGCAATCCGTTCGTCTCGGGCGGCGCGATCGGCCGGGTGTGGGCGAGCGGCGATGCCATCCATCTGTTCGGCAGCTACCCGGACGCGATCTACGGCTACCAGGGCTTCCGGCCCACGGGCGGCACCAACGTCACCAGCATGCTGATCGATTCGGACGGCGCCGTGAACTTCGGCGACAAGATGTACATCGGTGACATCGAGGCGCCGGGCTGCCCGGCCATCCCGGCCACCGGGCTGTGCGGGCAGAAGTACCTGGACCTCAACCACAATGGCGTGAAGGACACGGGCGAGCCGCCGCTGGCCGGGTGGACGATCGTGCTCACCGGCACGGGCGGGACCTACACCGCGACCACCGACGCGAACGGCAATTACTGTTTCACCGACGTGAACCCCGGCACCTACACGCTGAGCGAGGTCGGCCAGTCGGGCTGGGTGCAGACCGCGCCCGCGGGCGGGACCTACGCGGTCACAGTGGTCGCCAACCAGTCACCCGGCGGCTACGACTTCGGCAACTACGCCTGCACCCAGACCGGCGGCTGCGTGATGCCGCCGCCGGGCATGGGCGCGTGGTGGCCGTTCAACGAGCTGCCGGGCTCGCTGACCGCCTATGACCTGACGCACCTGACCCCGGCGCGGAACGTGGCGCAGCTCTTCGGCGGCGCGTCGATCCTGCTCAACGGCGAGGTCGGGAACCGGCTGTGCTTCAACTCCGATCTCGACTACGCGAAGGTGGTGAACGCGAACCAGCTCGGCATCAACTTCGCGGCCGGGTCGTTCGCGGCCGACGGGTGGCTGAAGATGGCGGCGGGGGTCGGTGGCCAGCGCATGATCGCCGAGAAGCGCGTGCTGCTCTCGTCCTCCCCGTACAAGACGCGGGGCTGGGCCATCTACCTCAACGGGCTGCAGCTGTTCCTCGAGATCGGCACGGGCGTGGCGACGCAGATCGTGCCGGGGCCGACGGTCGCCGCCACGACGTGGAACCACTTCGCGGTGTCGGTGGACCGCTCGACGGGCACGGGGAGCTGGTACCTGAACGGCGCCCTGGTGCCGGCGTGGAACTTCGTCCCCATCACCGGCACCCTGTCCAGCAACGCCGACCTGTACATGGGCAAGGCCAGCCCGGCGTTCCCCTCCAGCGGCCAGTTCGCCGGCTGCGTGGACGAGTTGGAGCTGTTCACCTCCGCGCTGCCGGCGGTCAGCGTCAGCAAGATCTACCTCGCTGGCGCGGCCGGGAAGTGCCCCGAGTACTGCCGGGTGCCGCAGGTCACGAGCATCTGCAAGAACCAGAACTCGGTGACGATCTGCTTCAATCTCTGCAACCAGACCGCGACGGCGCAGAGCTACCACTGGTCGCTGGCCGGGCTGCCGGCGGGCCCGGGCTGCACGGTGGCCGGGCCGACGGTGTTCAGCCCGCCGGCAGGCTCGGTGATCGTCCCGGCGGGGAGCTGCTCGGCGCCGATCTGCGTCACCATCCCGCGGCCGCCGGGCCTCACGGTGCAGAACGCCACCGCGTGCTTCGCGCTGACCTTCGTCAACGACAGCACCGGGGCGTGCCACACCTGCCAGGGAACGATCCGGGCGGACTACAGCTGCTACTGCATCACCCCCGTCCAGAGCGGGATCGTCAACGTGCCCGCGCGGATCCTGCCCGGCACCCTCGGGACGCCCATCGACATCGGCGTCGGCCACCCGTGCGACCCGGTGGCCAGGCTGGCGTACCAGTTCATGGCCGTCTTCGAAGGGACCGACCATCCGGATCCGCTCGCGGTGTCGCTGAACGGCCTGCCGCCGGGCGAGCCGTGGATCGGAACGCTCGACCTCGCGCCAGGCCAGGACGGCATGCTCAGCGTCGCGGTCAGCTACCCCAACGGCTACGACCCCGGGGCGCTGTACGAGATCATCCTCGAAGCCGACACCGACGGGGACGGGGTGATGGAGCCCGTCTGCGGCACGCGCATCGCCTCGGCGGTCGACACCACGGAGACGGTCGCCGTGCCGCCCACCGAGCGCCTGCAGGACTCGGTCCGGCTCCAGGCCTCGCCGAATCCCTTCAGCGGTGGGTCGTCGGTCGCCTTCGCGCTCGCGCGCCCGGACGACGTGCAGCTGGGGGTCTACGACCTGAGCGGCCGCCTGGTGCGGATGCTGCAGCGCGGTCCGCTGGCGGCGGGTTACCACACCACGAACTGGGACGGTCGCGACGCCCAGGGGCGGCACGCGGCGGCCGGGATCTACTTCGTCCGGCTCGACTCCCCGCGGCTGCATCTGGATGCGAAGCTGGTGAAGCTGCGCTAGTCCCGCGGCAGCCCGGGATCAGGCAACGGCCCGTGGCCACCTCCGCGAGGGGGTGGCCACGGTGCTGTCGGCCGCCGGGGCGCCTGGGGCGGGCCCCGCAGGCCGTCCCGCGTCGCGGGCCGAACCCCAGCGGGCGGCGGGCGCATCCACAGGGGTGCCGTCACGCGTGTGACACACCACCAGACCTCCCCCAGGGAGACCCGCCCATGCGACTCCGCCTCCTGCTCAGCGCGGCGCTGCTCGCCGCATCCACTGCCGCGCCGGCCTTCGCCTCGTTCAGCGGTGGGTCGAGCCCGCGGCCCGACAACCCGACCCCGGGCGGCGAGACGGGATCGGCCCAGGCCCTCACACCGCGGCAGCAGGCGGAGCGGTTCTATGGCGACGCCTACGACGCGGTGGCAAAGGCGAAGCAGGATCTCGAGGCGGGCAGGGAGAAGAACGCGCGGAAGAAGCTCGGTCGTGCGCTCGATCGCGCGCGGCAGGCGGCGGAGCTGGATTCCACCTACCACGAGGCGTGGAACCTGATTGGCTACGCCTCGCGCCGGCTCGGCGACTACGCGGGCGCGCTCGCAGCCTACGAGCGCTGCCTGCGGCTCAAGCCCGACTACGCGCCGGCGCGCGAGTACCTGGGCGAGGCGTACGTCGAGCTGGGGAACGTGGCGAAGGCGCTCGAGCAGCTCGTGGCGCTCGAGCGGCTGGGCAGCGGCGACGACGCGAGGATATTGCGCGCGGCGATCGAAGCGTACGAGGCGGCGCATCCTGCCGGCGCCGCGACGCCGGCGAAGGCGGACAGCGCCGCGGCGGGCGCGGTACCGCGCTCCGGGCAGTAGCGGCGGTCGTTCCCCCGCGGGCGAAGCCGAAGCGGCCCCCGGTCCACGGACCGGGGGCCGCGCGCCATGCGGGAGAGTGGCGGGGCTACTTCGCGCCGGCCGGCGCCGGGTCCCGGCTGAAGGCGGCGACGTCGAGGATCAGCTTGACCTCGTCGGCGAGCATCATTCCGCCCTGATCGAGCGCCTTGTTCCAGACGATGCCCCAGTCCTTGCGGTCGATCGTCGCGGTGGCCTGGAATCCGGCCTGGAGACCCATGCTGTTCCCGCCGATCGCGACCGGCCCCATGCCGATGAACTCGACATCCAGCGTCACCGGATTCGCGACGCCGCGCATCGTCAGGTCGCCCGCCACCTGGAAGTGGCTCGGGTCCTTGCCCGGGACCACCTTCGTGCTGGCGAACGTGATGGTCGGGTACTTGTCCGCCCAGAAGAAGTCCGAGGTGCGCAGGTGGCCGTCGCGTTTCTCGTTCGCGGTGAAGATGCTGGAGTCGCGGATGGTCACCTGGACCGACGAGGCGGTGAGGTCCTTCGGGTCGAAGGCGATACTGCCGCTGAAGTCGGTGAACCTGCCGTGGACCCTGGTGAAGAAGTGGCGGATGTCGAAGCCGACCTCGGTGTGGCTCCTGTCGAGGACGAAGGTCCTCGGCTCGGCGGACGCCGTGAGCGCCACGGCAAGGAGGGCGGACGTGGCCAGCGCGGCGCTCAGGAAGAGACGCTTCACAGGTTCTGCTCCTTTCGCTGCGGGCGCGCGGGCGCCCGGTCGGGTCGGGTGTGGCGGCGTGCGGCGCCCCCGGTACGGCCAGCCGGGGCCCGGCTGCGGCGGAAGTGGGCGCTCCGAACCTCCGATGCCCCGGACGGCCCGTGGGTTCGTGTTGTAACACATAATCTACGGGACGGCACGCCCTTTCCCGACCGACGCCGCCGCGCGGATGCCGGGCGCAGCCGGGGGCGCGCCGTGCGTGGGGCCGTGGCGGCACGCGCCGCCGTGCCCGCTTGTGAGCGGCGCGCGCTGTCGGTAGCATCGGCCGTCGTGACCGACTTCGAGAAGACACCGCCCGAAGTGCGCGAGCTGCTCGGCAAGCGCATCAGCCAGCTCGGGCTCCGGCTGGAAGGCTCGCCGGTCGAGCGCTACGTCCACCAGCTCTACCGCGAGCTCGAGAGGAAGGGGCTCAAGCACTACCGGCCGGTCTGCTACCTTACCGACGAGTGGGGCTGCCCCGACGGCCAGCCGGTGATCGGCATCCCGTTCTACCTGGCCGATCCCAAGCTGGCGCGCCTCGAGCGCGAGATGAACGACCTCGAGGACGAGCGCGAGATCATGATGTACCTGCGCCACGAGGCGGGGCACGCGTTCAACTACGCCTACCGGCTCTACGCCACGCCCGAGTGGCGCCGCCTGTTCGGTCCCTTCAACCGGCGCTACCGCGACGATTACCGGCCCGTCCCGTTCAGCCGCAAGTTCGTGCGGCACATCGCCGGATGGTACGGGCAGAAGCACCCGGACGAGGACTTCGCCGAGACCTTCGCGGTGTGGCTGACGCCCCGCTCCGGCTGGCGGGTCAAATACAAGGCATGGCCCGCGATCCACAAGCTGCGTTATGTTGACAGGGCGGCGCGCCGGGTGCGCGCCGTCGAGCCGGTGACCCCGAGCGGCGACTTCGACCTGACGGTCGAGGACATGAAGCTGACCGTCGAGCAGTTCTACCGCCGGCTGATGCGGCAGAACGGCGCGGCCGTCAACGTGGCGCTCGAGGCCGACCTGACCGACCTGTTCATCCCGCAGGGGCGGCGGCGCAAGGGCATCCGGCCGGCCTGGGAGCTGGTGGAGGAGCACCGCAAGGTGCTGACCGACAAGGTCACGTACTGGACCGGCGTGAAGCGCCCGGTGGTGCGCGCCCTGATGGAGCGGGTGTCCCGGACGTGCCGGGAACTCACGCTGTACGCGGAGGTCGGGCGTGAGGCCGACTATCTCGTGGAGCTGACGGCGTACGGAACCACGCTCGCGATGAACTACCTCACGCGCAGGCGTTTCGTGCAGAGCTGACGCAGGGCCCCGAGGAGCGGGGCACCCCGGATTCGAACGGCGAGGACCGCCATGGCGAAGCTGCGAATCGGCGTGCTGTACGACTACTGGTGGGACGACGACGAGGAACGCTCCGAAGGCGCGCACCCCAAGCGCAAGGCTCCCGAGGAGGACGTGCAGGCCGTCTACGACGCGCTCAAGGAGGCCGGGCACAGCCCGGTCTTCCTGCGCCTCGACGGGACGCGCGAGAGCCTGACGGAGCTGGCCCAGTCCGAGACTGACCTGATCTTCAACCTGGTCGAGTCGTTCGGCGGTGACGACAGCCACGACAGCAACGTGGCCGGCCTGCTCGAGCTGCTGGGCCGCCGCTTCACCGGCGCCGGCGCGCACGGGCTCTACCTGGCGCAGGACAAGGCGCTCGCCAAGAAGATCTTCACCTTCCACGGCATCCACACGCCCTACTTCGCGACCGTCTACCGCGGGCGCACCGAGCACTCGCACGACATCCAGTTCCCGGTGATCGTCAAGCCGGCGCGCGAGGACGGCTCGATCGGCATCCACTTCGGCGCGGTGTGCGGCTCCATCAAGGAGCTGATGGAGCGCATCGACTACATCCACGCCGAGTTCGACACCCCCGCGCTCATCGAGGAGTACATCGAGGGCCGCGAGCTCTACGTGGGCGTGCTCGGCAACGAGAAGCCGGAGGCGCTGCCGGTGGTGGAGCTGGACCTCTCGAAGCTGCCGAAGGGCACGCCGAAGATCGCCGGTGCCGAGGTCAAGTGGGAGGAGGACACCGAGGCCTACCAGAAGACCTGGCCGTTCCTGCCCGAGGACCTGGACGAGGGCATCTCGACCAGGCTCAAGGACACCGCGATCCAGGCGTTCCAGGCGCTTCAGCTCCGCGACTACGGCCGCATCGACTTCCGGCTGGCCGCCGACGGCACGCTCCACGTGCTCGAGGTGAACCCGAATCCCTACCTGCTGCCGAGCGCCGAGCTGGCGATGGCGGCGAAGAAGACCGGCCGCTCCTACACCGACCTGATCGGGGAGATCGTCAACCTGTCGCTGGCCCGCTACCCGAACGGCGGGGTGTAGCCGGAGCGGTCGCGGGCGCCGAGCCCCCGCGGAGGTCGCTCCGCGGGGGCTCGAGCGTTCTCGCTCCAGCGCACCGCCACAGCGTCCTGCGGTGCGCCGCCGGAGCGCAGCTAGCGCACCAGGCTGAAGGCGCGCGACTCGTCCACGCCGCCCGCCCGCAGCCGCACGCGGTACTGGCCGGCGGGAGCGCGCGCTCCCGCGCCGGCCGCCCCGTCCCAGGTGAACGCGTGCTCGCCGGCGGCGAGCCGGTCGCGGGCCAGAGTCGCGACGCGGCGCCCGGCGAGGTCCAGCACCGTGATCTCGACCTGCTCCTCGCGCGGCAGCGCGATGGCGAAGGTCATCGCGCCACGCGCCGGGTTCGGAGCGGGCAGGCGCGAGAACGCCGCGGCCGCCGGGGGCGCGCCGCCGGGCACGCCGGCGTCCTGATGCACGATGAGCGTCCCGCCCATGACGGGCTCGTGGAAGTAGCAGAAGAAGTAGAGCGTGGTGGGCTGGGAGAAGGTCGAGTCGAAGGTGGGACGGGCGCCGTCGAGCAGGTAGCTGAACCTGGTCCCGGCCTCGGGGTCGCCCGAGTCGTGCCCGTTCGTGACGGTGTGGATGCCGGTCACGAGCTGCCAGCGCACGGTGGAGCCCACCGGCACGAACAGCGTGTCGTGCACGGTCGCCGGATCGCCGTCCACGTCGAACGTGGTGTCGAGCGCGCTGACGACGAACAGCGCCGCGCCCGCTGCCGGCGCGGCCGCGCGCGGCGCGTGGCGCGCGACGGTCGTGCCGTGCGCGGTCTCGATGCGGAACGCACCGGGGACGCCGGGCACGGCGGTGACGGTCGCGTGCGCGGCGCAGCGCGGCGCGGCATGCCCGGCGCGGACGAGGATCAGCAGAGAGAGGCTCGAGAGCAGCAGGGCGGTGGATCGGGGCCGTCGCATCGGTTGTCTCCCTTGCGTGGGCGATCTGGGGAAGTTCGGAGCCGTGGGAAGTCACGGTTGCGGATCCCGAGACGAGATGCGACCAGATCGTGTGGATGCGGGCCGGGTCCGGGGGATGCGAAGCGCGTCACGGCGGGACGCTCCCGCGACGCCGAGTTCAGTCACGCTGAACCGGGACCCGCGTTTTCTCGCGTCTCACCGCAGCGAATCGTTGCTTTCGCGTGGCGGCACGCGGGACAATGTCGGCGCGCCAGAATTCCTACCGGCCGCAGGCGCTGCGGACCCGACAGGAGGTCATGGGTCCTGTGTTCCGCATCGCACCCCTGTGGAGGAGGAACCGCTTCATGCGCATGCGCTACCCGTCGATCCTCGCCCTGGCCGCAGTCATCGCGCTCGCCGGTGCCGCGCTCGCCGACACCGGATTCGTCGCGACCATTGACGGCATCTCGGAATCCCCGCCGAACGCTTCGCCGGGGTATGGGAACGGCTATTTCGTCCTCAACAACGCCGGGACGCAGCTCAGCTACAACATCAGCTACGTCGGGCTGGTCGGCGCGCGGACCGCCCAGCACATCCACAAAGCGGCCGCCGGGTTCAACGGGGGGATCGTGTTCGGCCTCACCGGGGCTACGGGCTCGAACTCCGGGACCATCATCGGGGCGCAGTCCGGCCTCACGGCTGCCCAGGTGGCCGACCTGATGGCCCAGCTGTGGTACGTGAACATCCACACCAACGCGTTCCCGGGCGGCGAGATCCGCGGGCAGCTCTACCCGGACGTGACGCCGGCCAGGCCGACCACGTGGGGCCGGCTCAAGGCGATGTACCGATAGCCAGGTCGGCGCGAGAGGGGCCCGGCTGCGCCCGGCGCCTCTCTCCCCGCTGTGCCCGCCATGCCGCGAGACCCGGCGGCGCGCCACCCGCGCCATCGCTCCCGGCGTGAGCCGCCGCGCGTCGCGGAGGAACGCAGGGCGCGGGGCCGCGCGTTCCCGTAGGCTCGGGCATGGCATGACTTCCGGCGGACTCCTCACCAGGATGCGGCGGCTCACGACCCCGGCCGCGCGGGTCGCGCTGCCACTCGCGCTCGCTGCCGTCTCGGGCACCGCGGCTGCCGCGACCGTGCTGCCCGACGGCTTCCGCGATTCCACCGTGGTGCAGCGGCTCGATCACCCGGTGGGGATGGCGTTCCTGCCCGACGGCCGCCTGCTGGTGGTCGAGCAGCAGAGCGCGCGCATGCGGCTGATCGTGAACGGGGCGCTCTCGTCCACCGACCCGGTCGCCGCCATCCCCGACGTCCAGACCGCGGGGGCGGAGCAGGGACTGCTCGGCGTCGCCGTGGACCCGGGCTGGCCGGCACGGCCCTACCTCTACGTGCACTGCGACATGGCCTCCGCGCCCGCCATCCGCATCTCGCGCTACACCGCGGGCGGCGACCTCGCGTTCACCGGCGACGGGCACCTCACGGTGGACCCGGTCACGCGCTACGACCTGCTGAACGACGCGCCGGACAGCGACCCCAACCACAACGGCGGCACGCTGCGCTTCGGCGGCGACGGCATGCTCTACGTGAGCCTGGGCGAGGACGAGCAGCGCTGCGCCGCGCAGGACACGGTGAGCCTGCGCGGCGTGATCCTGCGCCTCGACGTGACGCGGCTGCCGTCCGGCGCCGGCGGTCCCGCGCCGCGCAGCCTGATCACGCCCCCGGGCAATCCGTTCGCCGCGCATCCGAACCCGAACGCCCGCCTGGTGTGGGCGCTCGGGCTGCGCAATCCCTTCCGTTTCCACGTGGACCCCGCGGACGGCGCGCTGTTCGTCGCCGACGTGGGCGAGAACGACTGGGAGGAGATCGACCGCGTGCCCGGCGGCGGGCACGACTACGGCTGGCCGGCGTTCGAGGGCCCTCTGGCGACCGGCGCCAGCTGCGCGAACCCGATCGTGCCGGGCGACCCGCCGATCCACGCCTACGACCGTGTCGGTACGACCGCCGCGGTGATCGGCGGTGGGGTCTATCGGCGGCCGCCCGGCGCGACCGCGGGCTTCCCGGCGGCCTACGAGGGCGACTACCTGTTCAGCGACTACTACCGGGGCTTCCTGCGCCGCCTGAAGCGCAGCGGCTCGACCTGGGATCTGGCCCCCGCCGTGCCGGGGCAGCCGAACGCCACCGACTGGGGCACCGGCTTCGACGAGGTGAGCGACTACGCCGTGGGGCCGGACGGCGCACTGTGGTACGTCCGCGAGTCGCTCTTCTACACCGGCAACACCGGCTCGATCCACCGGGTCGTCTCGACCGTGCCCGACACCGCGCGACCGCAGCCCGCGTTCGACTTCGCGCCTCCGCGTCCCACGCCCGCGCGGGGCGCGGTGGCGCTGGTCTGGAGCCTGCCCGCGCCGGCGGTGGTGAAGCTCGACATCCACGACCTGTTCGGGAGGCGGGTGCGCCGGCTGGTGGATGACGAGGCGCAGTCCGCCGGGCCGCACCAGCGGGACTGGGACGGCCTCGACGACGACGGCCGCCGCGTGCCGCCGGGGCTCTACCTGGCGCGGCTCATCGCAGGCGGCGCGGCGCGTGAGCACCGCATCCCGCTCATCCGCTGACGGCGCGCATGCGGACCGGCACGCTCTTCCTCGCACTGCTCTCCGCCGCCGTGACCCGCGGCGCCGCGCCTCCTCCCGCGGCTGCGCCGCTCCCGCGCCTGGTGTTCGTGGCGCGCGCGCCGCTCCCCGGCGTGCCGGACGTGATCCCGGGTCTCGGGCCCCGTGGCCGAGCGGCCGGCGCGGGAGGGAGGCTCATGGTGCGGGAACCCGGCGGACGCGTGCACGAGCTGCTGCCGGCGGGCGCGCTCTTCGACGTGAGCGACCCCGCGGTGTCGTGGGACGGCGCGCGCATCGCTCTCGCGGGCCGCGCGGCGCCCGACAGCGCCTGGCGCATCTGGGTGGTGGGCGCCGGCGGCCGAGGGCTGCACGCCGTGACGCAGGGCGACCGCACGCTCGACCTCGCGCCGCTCGGACCCGGCGCGGAGCGGCTCGCGCGCTACGACGACCTCGACCCGTGCTGGCTCCCCGACGGGCGGCTGTGCTTCGCCAGCACGCGCTTCCCGCAGCTCGCGCAGGACGGCGTGCCGGCCACGAACCTGTTCGTGGTGCGCGCCGACGGGACGGCACTCGCGCGCGTCACGGCCGAACGCAACGGCGCCGAGGAACCCGCCGTGGATCCGGCCAGCGGGCGCATCGTCTATGCGCGCCACTGGCTCAACCGCTGGCGGGCGCGCGACGGTGGCGACGGGCTCACGACCGGCTTCGCGGACGCGGTGCCCGCCGACACCGTGGACCTGTGGCACGCGGTCTCGGTGTTGCCCGACGGGGACGGCCTCCGACTCGCGGGCGGCGACCCCCGCTCGCGCGCCGGGCAGATGGCCTACCAGCCGCTCCTGCTGCGCGACGGGACGCTGGTCGGCGTCGGCGCGGAGCGGCCGTCGCTGCTGCCCGCCAGCGGACGTACCTGCCTGATGTCGTTCCGCGGCGGCCTCGGGGCGGCGCGGCGGCTCACCGGCGCCGGCGCCACTGCGGGCTCCTCCGCCTGCGCGCCGGCCGCCCTTCCCGACGGGCGCATCGTGTTCTCGCTGCGGCCCGCGGGCGCCCCGCGCTTCGGCCTGTGGGCGATGCGCGCGGATGGGAGCGGGCTCGCGAGGCTGCTCGAGCTTCCGGACGGGGATGCGCTCGATGCCGCGGTGATCACGCCGCGGCCCCGGCCGCCCGTCCTCCCGGTCGGACATCCCGAGAGGCTCCCCGAGCTGCCCTTCACGCGCGCGGAGCAGCTGCGCGACGCCGTCCACACCTTCCGCTTCGACTGCCTCAACGTGTTCGCCAACGCGCCGGTGGATGCGCCGTTCCCGGACGCGGTGCCGCTGCAGGGCGAGGTGCGCATCCGCTTCTACGCCACGCTGGCGCGCCCGGGCGCGGCCGGCGGCGACACCGCGGTGCTGGTGCGCGAGGCGCCGGTGACTCCGGCCGGCGGCGTGCACGTCGAGGACCTGCCGGCCGACACGCCGCTGTTCGAGCAGCTGGTGGACGCGCAGGGTCGAGTGCTGCGATCGGCCTCGGGCCCCGCCCACGTGCCCGGGCTCAACTTCGCCCGTTTCGGCACCGGCACGAAGTGCGTGGGCTGCCACGCCGGGCACTCGGCGATCGAGGTGCCCGCGAGCGCGTTTCTCGGAGAGTGGACCAACGTCTCGCCCTCGGCCCGGGTCACGGCCTCGAGCACCTTGCCCGGCACGGCCGGGCCGCAGGCCGCCGTGGACCGGCGCGCCGCCGGAGATCCGGCGCGGGTCGCCTGGGTGGCCGACTCGTCGGAGGGGCAGTGGCTGCGGCTCGCCTGGCGTGCCCCGATCGAGGTCCGTGCCCTCGTCCTCCACGCCGTCCCCGCCCGCGGCCCCCGTGCCGGCAACCTCCGCATTGCCGCGACGGAGCTGGCCTTCTCCCGCGCGGGCCGCGAGGTCCTGCGGTTCACCCTGAAGCGCCGGGATGCGCCCGGCGGGACGCGGGTGGACCTGCATCCAATGACGGTGGACGCCATCGAAATACGTCCACTGCACGTCCGCGGAGAGGTGCTTCACCGGCGTGTGGCCGCCATCGCCGAGGTCGAGACGGTCGCCCGGCTGGTGCAGGACTAGTCCCTCCCACCCACCGGGGTCGCATGAACCACTGGCGGCGTCTGCTCGTTCCCGCGGCGTTCCTGCTCCTGCCGCTCGTTCCCACGCCCGCGCGCGCCCAGGGCCACCACGCGCTGTTCACGCGCGACGGGGCGGACGTGTGGGCGGTGGGGGACAGCGGGCGCTACTACCGCTCGTTCGACGGCGGCGGGACCTGGACCTTCGGCACCCTCGGGAACCGCCCGCTGCGCGGCGTGGCCGCGCGAGGTCTTCGTGTCGTGGTGGTGGGCGACAGCGGCAGGATCTGGGTGAGCGACAACAGCGGCGGCGCCTGGGCACTCACCGTCGCCGCGGGCGCGCCGGTGCTGCGTGGCGTCGAGCTGCCCTCCGATTCGACGGGCTACGCGGTAGGCGACGGTGGGGCGATCCTCAAGACCACGGACGCCGGCGCCACCTGGAGCCCGCTCCCCAGCGGCACGCTGGCGCGGCTCGATGCGGTGCGCTTCGCCGACGCGACGAACGGCTGGGTGGCCGGCGCCGGTGGCTTTGCGGCGCGGACCACCGACGGCGGCGCCTCGTGGATGCCGCGCCCCCCGGGCACCTCGAACGAGCTCACGTCGGTGGATGTGCGCGGCGCCACCGTGTGGCTGGTGGGGGCGTACGCCACCGCGTACCGCAGCACCGACGGCGGTGCCGGCTGGACGCCGCTCGATCTCAGGCTCGACGCCAGGGCGGACGTGAGGGCGGTGTGGCTCCAGTCGCCGGACACCGTCTTCATCGCGGGCGGCGGCGGCTTCATCCGGCGCAGCACCGATGGTGGCGCCTCCTGGACGTTCCTGCAGCACGCGATGCACGGTCAGATCTCCGACCTGTGCTTCGTGGGGCCGAACGGCTGGGCGAGCAGCAGCGGGAACCGGGTCGTCATCCGCACCGGCGACCGCGGCGATTCGTGGTCGCTCCCGAGCGGCGGCACGCTCACGCGCAGCTGGGGCGTGAAGCTCGCGCCCGGCACCCCGGTGCGCGGCAGCACCATCGGCGCGAACCCGATGGACCGGAACACGCTCTTCTGCCTGCTCGGCGCGCAGGTTTGGCGCAGCCGCGACGAGGGCGAGACCTGGCAGGCCCAGGGCAGCCCGATCGCGGGGGCCACGCAGACCAACGCGTTCGTGGTGTCGCCCAGGGACAGCAACCTGTTCCTCGCCGCCACCGTGTTCACCGCCGCTCCCACGCGGCGCATCATGCGCTCCACCGACGGCGGCACCACCTGGACCCAGCAGCTCGCTCACGCGTTCGGCGAGTACGGTATCCCGCTCGAGGTGCACCCCGACCGGCCGGACACCGTGTTCTTCGGCGGCGACTCCGACTCGCTCTACCGCTCGACCGACTTCGGCATCACCTGGAGCAAGTGGGGGAATCTTGCGTTCCGCTCACCGTGCGACATCGTCGTGGTGCCCGACAGCGGCAACATCATCCTGGTGGGCGACGGCATCACCGGCGCCGGGCCCGGCCAGATCTACGGCTCGACCGACCACGGCGCCACGTGGTCGCTGCGCTGGACCAACCCGGGCAGCGGTTCCGAGGTGCCCGGCATGTCGTGCAGCCGCCTGCGCAACTCCACGATCTTCGCCACCAACTGGTCGAGCGGCGGGGTCGTGCGCACCACCGACCATGGCGTCACGTGGCCCAGCGTCGCCGGCACCAGCTCGGCGTGGGGAACGGACATCGCGCGGGACGACCCCAACGTCGCCATCTACGGCGTCTACAGCGGCAGCCGGAGCTACCTCTCGCTGGACGGCGGGAGCACCTTCACGTCGACCGTGCTCTCGAACGCGAACTACAGCTTCTACCTGCGCGACCGCGGACTCATCCTGGCCGAGCAGAGCAGCGGCGTCTGGAAGATGTCGTCCACCTACGCGTTCACGCCCGGCAACGGCCAGAGCATCGCGGTGACCTCGCCGGACGGCGGCGAGGGCTGGGCCGCGGGCGCGACCCACGCCATCACCTGGACCGCGGCGAACGTGGCCGTGGCGCGCATCGAGTACCGCCGGAGCCCGGGCGACCCGTGGCAGCAGGTGGCCGACGTCACCGGCTACGCGGGGACCTACGGCTGGACGGTGCCGGCCGACGCGACGACGCAGGCGATGATCCGGGTGAGCGACGCGTCCGATGCGTCCCCGACCGACACCTCCAACGCGCCCTTCACGATCCAGATGCCGGTGCTCGCGGTCGTGCCCGACTCGCTCTCCTTCGGGCCGCATCCGATCGGCAGCTCGAGCGGGCTCGCCCTGACGCTCTCGAACACCGGCACCGGGACGCTCGACGTGACCTCGATGGCGGCTGCCACGCCGCGTTTCCACGTGGGCCGAGCCTTCCTCACGCTGGCCCCCGGCGCGAGCGACAGCGCCGGCGTGTGGTTCGAGCCCACGGTGAGCGGCAGCTGGAGCGACACGGTCTCGATCACGTCGAACGCCCCGGCCGATCCGCTCGTTCGGGTGCCGCTGCGCGGCTCGGCGACCGACACGCTGAGCCTGGCGCTGCTCGCGCCGAACGGCGGCGAGGCCTGGGAGCGCGGCACGGTGCACGCGATCCGGTGGGCGAGCGCGCTGGTGGACAGCGTCGCCCTCGACTGGCGCGCGCACGCGGCCGACCCGTGGGATCCGATCGTGGCGGGCACGCCGGCGGCGGCGGCGAGCTACGCGTGGACGGTGCCGAACGCGCCCACGGGCGAGGCGCGCGTGCGCGTGCGGCAGGTGGGCGGTGCAGCCGCGGACGCGGGCGACGCGGATTTCACCATCACGCACGCCGTGCTGGTGCTGGCACCCTCCGACACGCTGCGCTTCGGCGACGTCGAGGTGGGGAGCGCGAAGGACACGCTGTTCCAGGTCGCGAACCCCGGCGACGCGGCGCTCGCGATCGGCCCGGTGAGCTGTGCGAACCCCGCGTTCCACGCGTGGCGCACCGGTTTCGATCTCGCACCGGCCGGCTCCGACACGCTCGGCATCAGCTACCGCCCGGCAGGCGCGAGCGCGGACACGGCGACCGTGGATCTCGTCTCGAACGACGCGGCGAGCCCGAAGGCGGTGGTGCTGATCGGCCGTGGCGTCCGCACGGTGGGCGTGCAGGCGGCGCGTCCGACCGCGTTCGCGCTGTGGCAGAACCACCCAAACCCGGCGGTGGGCGGCGCCACCATCCGCTACGCACTGCCGTTGCGCGCCCCGGTGGCACTCGAGGTCTTCGACCTGCAGGGCGAGCGCGTGGCGACGCTGGTGCGCGCGACCCAGGAGCCCGGCTTCTACTCCGTGCGCTTCGAGACGGTGCGCGCGGCGCTGGCATCGGGCGTCTACTTCTACCGCCTCCAGGCCGGGAGCTTCGCGAGCACGCGCAAGATGCTCGTCGTGAAGTAGGGGAAGCGCCCGCGATCGCGCCCCTCCGGCGACGTCCCGGCGCGTCCCCTCGCGTCCCCGGCTGGCTTTCCGGCCCCGTGGCGGTGGGCTAAATCATTTCGCATGAATCGGAGAAGTCCGACCAGGCTGACTTGAAAGTCGTGAGACCTGCCCTGTATCTCTTGGTTTGGGTCGCATCAACAACGCCAGGAGACAGGGAGGTCTCACGATGGTTCCACGGCTGCATC
>JACRPT010000140.1 GCA_016223045.1 Candidatus Eiseniibacteriota bacterium | reverse complement strand
CACAGCCGTGTGGCTCGACGCAGCCGCAACGGCTGCACCATCGTGAGACCTCCTTGTCTCTGGGCTGCTGGACTTCGACAACCTCAGAGATAAAGGCAGGTCTCACGTTTTTCAAGCCCTTCGCCGATTCAGGCGAAACGCTTTAGTCGAGCCGGACCAGGCGCCGCGTGGCGGCGGCTCCTGCGGCCGCGGCGCGCACGAAGTAGACGCCCGTCGGCGCGCGCCGGCCGCGCTCGTCGAATCCGTCCCAGCCGAGCAGGTGCCGGCCGGCCCCGGCGTGGCCCGAGAGCAGGGTGCGCACCCGCCGGCCGGAGGCGTCGAAGACGGCGGCCTCGGCGGTCCCCGCCGCCGGCAGGGTCAGCTCGAGCCGGCAGGCTCCGCGGGCCGGATTCGGCGCGGGCGCCGAGAGCGCGAGCCGGACGGCCGGCACGGGGGGTTCGACCGCCACCGGGAGCTGGGTCAGGTCCAGCTTCCACTGCGAGCGCCCGTGGGTGGCGGCCACCAGCGTGCGCGAGCCCTGGTGGAGGCTGAGGTCGAACACCGCCTGCAACGGCATGCCCTGCCCGAACGGGTACCAGGTGCCGCCGGTGTTGCGGGTGATGTAGACGCCGACGTCGGTGGCGAGGTAGAGCGTGGCGCGGTCGTTCGGGTCCACGATCAGGTCGTTGGCCGGGACGTCGGGCAGGTTGCCGGCGATCGAGGTCCAGGTCGTGCCGTTGTTCGTGCTGCGGTAGACGTGGGCGAGGTGCTCGTCCTGCCCGAAGCCCGAGAGCGTGACGTAGACCATCTGGCTGTCCGCCGGGTCCGCGGTCACGCGCGTCACGGAGCGCACCGGGAGGCCCGCCGAGATGTCGGCCCAGCCCCCGCCGCCGTCCGTCGAGCGCCACACCAGGCCGTCGTCCGTGCCGGCGTAGTAGATGCGCGGGCTCGCGGGCGAGATCTCGAGCGTCGCGATCGTGTGGAAGACCAGGCTGGAAGGAGTGTTGAACGTGAGGTCCGGGCTCACGTCCACCCAGTTCAGGCCGTTGTCGGTGCTCTGCCAGACCCGGTTGCTGCCGAACAGGAGCACGTTGTGGTCGCTCGGGTCCTGCACGAAGGGCGAGTTCCAGTTGAAACGGTCGCCGATGTTGATGCCCGCACCGTAGCCACCCGAGCTGCCGCCGTTGGTGGAGCGGTAGGGGCCGCGGCCGCCCGAGCCGAACTGGTACTCCGAGAAGGTGATGTTCGGATTCGTCGGGTCGATCAGGACGTAGAATCCGTCGGCTCCGTACACCTGGATGTTGTACCACGCCGTGGGCGAGCCGGCCGTGAGCATGCAGCCGTTGTCCTGAGTGCCGCCGCCCAGCCGGTTGCCGTTCGAGGGATCCACGCATCCGGCGTAGAACTGCGAGATCGGCAGGTCCAGCGACTTGGACCAGCCGGCGCCGCCGTTGGTCGAAGAGTAGAAGCCGCCGTCGTTCCCCTGGTAGATGCGCAGCGGATTCGACGGGTCTATCCACATGCCGTGGAAGTCCACGTGCGACGTGCCCGTGATGTCGCTGAAGATGACGCCGCCGTCGGTCGAGCGCTTGATCACCTGGCCCTGGATGTAGACCTTGTTCGCGTTGGTGGGATCCACGGCGACGTCGCCGAAGTACCAGCCGAAGCCGCCGAACGCGCTGGTGTAGCCCGAGGTGTCGCGCCGATTCCAGGTCTGCCCGCCGTCGGTGCTGCGGTAGAGCCCGAGTCCGACGTAGCCGCCGCTCGCGCCGCTGATGATCTGCGCGTAGATCATGGAGGGCTGCGAGGCGGCGATGGCGAGCGCGATCCGCCCGACGTTGTCGGACGGCGCGGGCAGCCCGGTCGAGAGCCGCGTCCAGGTGGCGCCGGAGTCGATACTGCGCCAGATCCCGCACTCGGGGCCGTAGGCGCGACGGTAGGTGTAGTGGCGCACGCGCTCCCAGGTGGCGCAGAACACGGTCTCGGGGTGCGTGGGGTTGAACACCACGTCGCACGCCCCGGTCGAGTCGCTCACGAACAGCGTCCTGCTCCAGCTCGCGCCGCCGTCCTCGCTGCGGTAGAGCCCGCGATCCGGTCCGGTCGAGAACTGCGTGCCCATCGCCGCGACCAGGATGCGGCTGGTGTTCGACGGGTCCACCGCCACGCGCGCGATGCGCGCGGTCTGCGCGAGGCCGCGGGAGGTCCAGGTCGCCCCGCCGTTGGTGCTGCGGAACAGACCCTGGCCGTCGTAGGAGTCCACCGACGCGTTCGCCTCGCCGGTGCCGACGTAGAGCACGTTCGGGTTCCCGGGCTCGAGCGCGAGCGCGCCGATCGAGAACACCTCCATGCCGGTGTTGTCGAAGATCGGGGTCCAGTTGACGCCGCTGTTCGTCGACTTGAACACGCCGCCGTTCGCGGCGCCCAGGTACACGGTGGTGCCGCCCGGCGCCACCGCGAGCGCGGTGACGCGGCCTCCGATGTTGTAGGGGCCGGCCTGTACCCAGGTGAGCGCGCTGCTGCTGGTCGAGAGCGCCGCCTGCGCGCGGTCGAAGCGCGCCTGGTCGAGCGCCGCGGCGTACGCCTGCTGGTTCACCGTCGCCGCAGGGTAGGCGCGCTGCATGCCCCACCAGTCGCTGGGGTAGGGGCCGGACTCCCCGGGGCGTTCGCGAGTGCCTGGCCGGAGCGGACCGCCCGGGTCCGCGACCAGCGCGGCGCACGAGATCGCAGCGGACAGGAGGAGCAGGCGGCTCAGGCGCATGGTGCACTCCGCGGCGGGGGCGTGTGGCGGTCACCCGGACCCGGTGGGGGCCCGTTCGGCTGCGGAAAGTCTATCCGGCGGACGCGGGCTGAGTCCAGCAGCGCGAGCGGAGGCGCAGCCGTCCTCCTTGCCGGGCAGGCCGACGGCCGGTGGAGCCGGTTGGCTCCGCCATGAGGCGACGTCACCACCGGCTGCCGGGATGGGAAGAACGACGCGCCCGTGCCGGCCGACGCAGCCTTCTCCCGGCTCTTCCGGGAGAACATGCGCCCGTGCCGGCCAGCGCAGCTTTCTCCCGGCTCTTCCGGGGATCGCGCGGGCGCGGCTGGCAGCAGCGCCCGCGGCTGCTTTCGATGGCATCGCCCGCACCGGCCGCCACGCCCTCCCGCCCTCCGCTCAGGCGGGCAACGTCGGCGCCGGAAGTGTCCGCGCGGCTCCGGCCTGGGGAGCCTTCGCAAAGCAGGACAAGGCGACACGCACCCGCTCCTCCAACGAGGCGTCGGGAACGGACTCGCACCGTGTGGCGGCACGACGCGCCTCGTCGGCGCGGAACCCGAGCCGCCGCAGCCACGGGATCACCTCCGCCGCGGCTGCACGAGCGCGCTCCGCCGCCGCCGCGGCCCGCGTGCGTACCTCCTCCGCGCGTGCGCGTGCCGCCGCCGCTTCTCGAGCCGCCTCGCGTCGGGCCGCCTCGTGCTCCGCCGCCGCGGCCCGGGCCACCGCCCGCGCCGCGGTCTCCTGCCGATGAGTCTCCGCCGTGCGCCGCGCCGCTTCGCGCTTGTGGCGCATGAAGTCAGCCCCGAAGGTGCACTCGGCCCCGTACTGGTTATGCGCCCGGCAGCGCAGCCGGACCCCCGCCACCGTCGCGCGGCCGCCGCGCGCGACCTCCTCGACGTGATCGAACTCCAGCAGCGTGCGCGCCGGGCAGCGGCGACCGTTGTCACTGACGAACGTGCACTGGCCCCCAT
>JACRPT010000139.1 GCA_016223045.1 Candidatus Eiseniibacteriota bacterium | reverse complement strand
G
Organism: Candidatus Eiseniibacteriota bacterium; assembly: GCA_016223045.1. Taxonomy (GTDB): domain Bacteria; phylum Eisenbacteria; class RBG-16-71-46; order RBG-16-71-46; family RBG-16-71-46; genus JACRPT01. Next base: position 20,428 of record JACRPT010000139.1, on the reverse strand, counting down.
CGCGACCGGCTCGACGCGCGCGACGAAGGGAAGCTCCGCGAGCCGCGCGAGCTGCGCGCCGGTCGCGCGGACCGCCACGCGGTTCATCCAGCGCGACGCGCCGCAGGGCGTGAGACCCTGCGCGGCGATCGCGTCCAGGTAGGGCTGGTGGAGCGGCAGATCGGAGTAGTCCACCAGCGGCGTCACCTGCGCCCGCTCGCGGCGCGCCCGGGCGTGCGGGTCGAGCGCGGCGGCGGCCGCGGCGAGCCGCGCGGCCAGATCGGCGGGACCCTGCTCGCCCTTGTCCTGGAACCCCACCCACACCGCGACCGGGCCGGCGTCCGGCACGCGCGCGAGCCCGGCCAGCCGCGGGTCGAGCCGGGCCGGCGCCCCGGCTCCCGTCGTGGCTCCGCGCGCGGACCCCGCGCCCGCCGCCAGCGCCGCCAGCGCGAGCGTCACCAGCACCCTCCGCGTCACCCCTCTCGCAGCCACTCCGAGCCCTCCCGGTCCTGCGCGTCTCGCTTCACGCCCCCGTCAGGCGGGCCGTGCCACATCCCGCGCCGCGTCGGGGCGGCCCCGCGACCGTGCGCGTCTCGCTTCACGCCCCCGCGGGGGCGAGGCTGCGGATCTCGGCCCGCAGCGTGCCGACCTCGATCCCGGCCGCGTTCTTCATCACCGGCTCGCGCCACTCCGCCAGCGCGGACAGCCGCTCCGCGTCGAGCGCGCCCAGCCGCTCGAGCAGCGCGACCACCGCGGGCCCGAGCGCGCGCGCCTGCCCGTCCTCGCACTTGAGCGCCACACCCAGCCGCCGCTCCGGCAGCGCCAGGCACTTGAGCCCCTCGGCGCCGCCCTTCGCCAGCACCCGCCCGCCGCTCTTCTCCGTCAGCTCGCTGCTCAACCGTCCCGGGCCGCTCACCGCGCGTGGGTGGCGCAGCATCGCGCGGCGGATGCGTGCCAGCGCGCGCTCGCGCGCATCGCCGTCGTCGGCCGCCGCCGCGAGGCGCGCGTAGCCGCGGGCCATGGCGTAGAGCGGGAGCGCGAACACGCTCACGCTGCAGCCGTCCACCGCCACCAGCAGATCGCCCGGGGCGAGCCCGCAGGACTCTGCCACGCTCTGCCGCATCAGCTGCTGCACCGGGTGGTCGGCGTGCTGGTACCCCGCGGTCGGCCAGCCCTCCGCGAGCGCCAGCGCCAGCATGCCGGCGTGCTTTCCGGAGCAGTTATTGTACAGCGCCGAGCGCGATTCCGGATGGACCCGCAGGTGATCGAGCGCGGCCGGGTCGGCCGGGTCGTGGTAGCCGCAGGCCAGGTCGCGCTCGGCGAGCCCGATGCGCCCGAGGATCCCGGTGACCAGCCCGAGGTGGTAGGCACTGCCGGTGTGGGAGGCCGCCATGACGGCCAGCTCCTCCTCGCCGAAGCCCCAGCGGTCGGCGTGCCCACGCTCGACCAGCGGGAGGAGCTGGAAGGGCTTGGCGGCCGAGCGGAAGGTGGTGACCAGGCCCGGAACCGCGGTCGCCGCCGGCAGTCGGCCGTCCGGGTCGGCGACCGCCGCCTCGATGCGATGCCGCGACTCGGCGATCGCGCCCCGCCACACCACGACGTCGAGCTGGATTCGCATGTTGTGATCCGGCAGGAAGAGGGCCGCGCGACCGCGGGGGCTCAGGGACGCCCGGCCGCCACGCGGCGGGGCCCGGCAGAGACCGGCCTCACCGGATGACGACGAAGCGGTTTTGCGCGGCGAACCTGGCCGCGACGACCCGGTACACGTAGATGCCCGAGGCCACGTCCCTGCCGCTCGCGTTCTTCAGATCCCAGCGCTCGAAGTCGCGCACCCGGTCGTCGTGCTTGAGTTCCCGCACCAGCTCGCCGGCGACCGTGAAGATCCGGATCACGGCCTGGGACGGCAGGTTGATGAAGTGCAATTCGTTCCCGCCCGGGCGGTCCCAGGCCTCGTCCGCGCGGAAGGGGTTCGGCACGACCGCGATGGTCTCGAGATCGCGCGTCGGCCCCGCGGTCGCCTCGACCGGCTCGGAGATCCGGTTCAGGGCCTTGTGGTTCAGGTTCGGGCAGGAGGCCGGCAGGCCGGGCGTGCCGCAGCGTGCGTAGTTGCCGCTCGTGTCCGGAACGAACAGGTCCTCGTAGTTGTTGTCGGTGGTGTTGAGCGCCTCGTAGGTCACCGCGTACCAGGCGCGGAACCCGTCGTGCGGCCCGGGCGGCGCGACCAGTTTCCAGATCGAGTCGCCCGGCGTGAGGCAGCGCCCCAGGTGATCCACCCGGCGGCACACCTTGAAGAAGGCGCCGTTCGAGTCCGGATCCACGAAGGTCACAACGCTGTCGGTGGAGAACTGACCGCCGCACCGCAGCTCGAGCGTGGCCGAATCCACCCGCGAGAAGTGCCACGTGTTCTCGTCGCCGGAGTTCACCGAGAAGCGCCGGATGAGCGACATCTTCGCGGTGTCGGGCGTGTCGAACACGCGGTAGACGCGATAGCCGCCGAAGTCCGCGCGCCGCTCGGCCAGGCGGTCGCGCAGGAAGCGAACGGTGATGGTGCGCGGCTGCTCGCGCAGGCTGTCGGCCAGGGCCCCGCGCGCCGCGCAGCGGAGCGGAAAGAGCTGCGTGCTGTCCTGGAACGCCCCCGGGAACGCCCACACCCGGATGCGCGGGAACGCATCGGGGTCGTAGGACTGCGCGAAGGAACGGCTCCCGGCGCCGGCCGTCACGGCCAGCGCCAGGAGCAGCGTCACGACGGATCTGCGGAAGGGGGTGCGGCCAGGGTTCGAGGACATTCAGTTGCTCCCGTTAGCGCCGTCGCGCGGCCATCGGCCGGACGGGGGCAGGGCGCATGCTCGGTGCTTCGGCGACCGTCGTGCGGGGGGGCAGGCCCCACATGTTCTGGAACACGAAGTCTATGAGCTGCACCACGTCGGGCCGCGCCCAGCGCCAGATCTCGAAGCCCGTGAAGATGAGCGGCCGCGGCGTATCGGAGCCGTGGTAGATCGTCATGGTCGGGTTCACGCCTTCGCCCTCGTCGGACTGGTTCATCGAGCTGGACCCGGCGTAGGCCAGGTAGAGGGTGTCGAGCGTCGAGACCTCGTACGTCGAGTCCGGCGTCACCTGGTAGGTCTCGGTGATCCGATTCTCCTTGGGCATGAACTCCTGGCCGAAGCCCGGCTTGCCATAGGCGTCGTTCGACCCGCGGTTCGGGAAATACGGGTACATCGGGTCGGTGGCCGCCGACTTGGGGCGGAGCACGGGCGGCGCGCCGTAGTACGCCGGGTTCGGCAGTTGCCCGCCCGTCCAGTAGCCGGGCGCGGTCGGGATGCCGATGGGGTCCGGCTGGTCGAACCGCACGATGTCCTTGGCCAGGCCGCCCGTCACGCGCCATTCCGACTGCCAGTGCGGCAGGTCGTACATGAAGCGCCCGGGCGTGAGGTCGGGCTTGGTCCCGAACGACGAATAGACGCGCACCAGGTAGTCGTTGCTCTTGTTGTTCCACGGCGCGTTGGTGGCGTTGCCGAAGCCGCCGCCCATCGCCCACAGCTGCCCGCCCTGGCTCACCCAGGTCGCGAGCGTGCTCTGCCGGTTCGGCGACGACATCCAGCGCAGCGTGGTGATCGGGAAACGCTGCCCGGTCGGACCCTCGTAGCCCTCCTGGGGGTCGTAGAGCGACGAGATGCCGTCCACGTACCAGACGATGTGCTTGTAGTGCCCCAGGTACTCGAGCGAGAAGGTGTTGGTCGGGACCTCGCCGACGCCGGTGCGCGTGCCGATGGTGTCGTAGTTGTAGCCCCTGAAGACGCCGACCGGGCTCAGCCAGCCGTTGGGCGTCATCCTCCAGCGCACGTTCCCCCGGGCGTAGAGGAAAGTGTCCAGCTCCGCCGCGTTAGGCCAGTACCCGCCCGGCGCCTGGACGCTGTCGGGGCTCGAGGCCGGCGGCCGGCTCACCTTGTTGTCCGGGGAGAGCCGGGTGTCGTCCACGATCAGGAGGTCCCTGGTGGTGTCCGGGCGCACGACCTGGAAGCGGATCCAGCCCAGGCTCACCAGCCCGTTCAGGTCCTCGGCCTCGATGTAGAAGTCGTGGTATTCGGGACTGGATGACGTGCCTCCGGCGAACGGCCCGACGGTCGCGAAGACGTTGCTCAGGCTCTTCTGGCTCCAGTGGTACCAGTCGGTGCGCTCGTTGGAGCGCGGTGTCTGGTCATCCAGGTTGAGCAGGTCCATCACCCACCGGTAGCTCTTCATGTCCGAGCCCGGCGGCGCCTCGGCGAACCAGAAGAACGACACCGGCCGCCCCGCCGGGATCTGGATGCGCGCCGCGTACGAGGGATCCCGCACCGTCGGGTAGCCGCCGCTCGGGTAGGTGTAGGCGAAGAAGCTGTTGAACATCGTGATCCGCGGCCCGAGCGTGCCGGCGAAGCCCACATAGAACCGCAGCATGTTCGAGTACTGATCGAAGATCGGCGAGTAGGCACCGGCCTCGTCGAACGCCACGACCACGAACAGGTACTCGCTGTTCGGGATCAGGTTCGTGAACTGGACGATGGTGGTCTCGGCGCTGGTCGAATCCCAACCCGGGAAGGTCGGGGCGAACGTCCGGCGCAGCGAGTCGGGTTCCCGGAACCACCTTTCGAACGGGTAGTCCGACCCGAGCTTGAAGAGCTTGTACTTGTACTTGATCGGCTTCTGGGTGAACTGGCCGTCGGGGTCCGTGCCGGACCAGCGGATGCGGACCGCGGGCGTCACGATCGGCGAGATGAGGGGCGACGGCCGCGGCACCTCGATCTGGACGGTGGGGGCCACGGTGTACGAGAAGAACGCGCGCGCGATCGGCGCCGAGTACAGGCCCTGGTTGTCCACCGCGCGGATCACGAAGATGTGGAAGTCCTGGCCGATCGGCTCGCGCGGATGCTGGGCGTCGGGGATGGACTCCGGCAGCGTGGCCCTGAAGAAGACGATCTGCTCGTTCTTCGGGGTCCTGGTCCAGGCCGTGTCCCTGCCCACCTCGCGGGGCGGATCGACCGCGTACTCGAAGTGGTCCACGCGACCGTCGGGGTCGTACCCGATCCAGTTCAGCTTGTACGCGTAGAAGTAAAGGCTCGTCGTGTCGACCGGGGCGTTGGTCAGGCGGATCGTGGGCCTCAGGTTCGGCAGCAGCAGCGTGCGCTTGCTCTTGCTGCAGCCGGACAGCGGCACGGCGACCAGGACTGCCACGGCCAGCGCCAGTACCGTGGCCAGGCGGTGCTTTCTCATCTCAGTATCTCCCGCCGGACGCATCGGATCCCGGTCCGCCACCGATGGACGTCGGCTCGAGGCCGGGCTCAGGCGGTCTCGTGTAGTTCACGTGGACGACGTTGTCCACGCAGCGCCCCTGGCCGGGCTGGGTCTCGCAATCGCGGCAGTCGCAGATCTGGATGGTGACCGTGATCCGGCCCGTGGCGAACGGGTTGGGATCGGGCTGCCCGGGCACGAACGAGAACTGGGCGTTCCCGGCGGTCTGGATGTAGGGCAGCCCCCCGGACTTGTAGGTCCAGCTGGTGTCGCGCCCGTTCGTGGCCCTGCCCGACAGCGTCACCTTGTAGCGGATCACCATGGTGCTGGTCGGCCCGCCGGCGGGCGGACTCCCGAGGTCGGTATCGAAGGGATCGGAGTCCGTGCCGATCAGGTTGAACGTCCACAGGCTGGTGGTGATGGCCTGGTTCTCGAACGGACGGAACGACGGGTTCGTCGTCTGCAGCACCGGCGACTTGTTCGCATAGAAGACCAGCACCTTGCGGCGGTAGGCCACTTCCTCGGGCGTGCCACCCCCGCCCCCGGGATCCACGTTGTCCGCCAGGGTCACCGGGTCCACCACGGTGCCGTCCAGCGTGGCCTCGGCGTCCTCGGCCTTCGCCGTCACGTACATCTTGCCCGAGAAGAACATGCGCCAGTACCCGGCGACGCGCGGCGCCCGGAACACCGACACCGGCTCGTAGACCGGGTAGAGGCCCGACTGCGTGGGCAGGCCCTTGACCCCGGAGGGGTCGAACCTCATCGCGAGCATCGAGCGAAAGCCGATGGGCGAGCCGACCAGCCCGGTCCGCTGCGTCGCCAGGTTCACCCCGCCCGGGTCGGGCGGCAGGTCGGGGTCGGTGCTGTCCGCCCGGACCCGGTACTCCGAGTCCTTGTCGTAGCCGCCGTTCATGAAGACGACCCACGAGTTCAGGTGGACGGTCTCGCCCTCGCTGCGGGCATAGATGCGGTTCTGGTAGATCTCGTAGAAGGTGCGCCGCTCGGGCAGCCGCTGCGAGGGTCGCGTGCGCAGCGAATCCGGCCCGAAGAACTGCCCGGGCGGGAAACCTGCGAGCGTGTTCCAGTTCGTGATGTCCACCGCGCGGCCGTCCTGATCGCTCGACACCGGGAACGCGTTCACGTCGGGTCCCGCCCACCAGGTGTCCGGGCTGAAGTTCATGGCGAAGCGCCGGGTGGTCTCCCCCGCGCCCCCCGCCTGGTCGAGCGCCCTCAGCGTGAAGACCTTCATGCCGGGCGAGATCACCGGGCTTCCGGGCAGCCCGGTGTTGTAGGAGGCCGCGCGCACCGAGGAGTCCCCGCTCACGAACTGCGGCTCGTCGAGCTTGAAACGATACCTGGTGACGTAGGTGCCGGCCAGCGTGATCTCCCCGTGCCAGCGGAAGTCCAGCCGGCTACCCGTGGGCACGGTGTCCCTGGGCGGATAGGTGAGAGCGGGGGGTGGCAGGGTGTCGGTGATGAAGTACTCGTGCACTTCCGGCGTCACGCTGCCGTCGGGATGCAGGATCACGATGGTGCCGGTGGCCTTCGCCTCCTCGATCACGGGTCGCGGCGGGAACTTGTCGATGGCGATGAACGCGAACCGCGCCGGCGTGGGATCAGGCTTGCCCTGGTTGTCCACCGCGTAGAGGAAGAACGCGTGCTGCCGGTCCGGCGCGCTCTCGGACACGTTGAAGACGAAGGCGGTGTCGGTGCGGGTGGTGAAGTGGTAGTCCTGCGGCTTGGGCCCCGGGAGCGGCGGGATGTCGAGACCCTCGAGCGCCGTCACCGTGGTCTCGGTCACCGCCCAGTAGTAGCCCGCGATGGCCCCGTCCCTGTCCGAGCCGGCCCAGTACATGTGGAAGCGCACCGGGATGACGTGGTCCCCGATCTCGATGGGCTTGGGACGACCGTTCGCGTCCCGGAGCGTGAGCGTGTCCTGGGGGGCGGCGGTGATCCAGGTCTCCGGAGCCTGGTTCCTGTCGATGTTCGGCGTCAGGGGCTTGCGGCAGCCGACGCCGGCCAGAAGTGCCAATAGGCAAAGTACGACCCGAACACGAAAGCTCATTCGCGCCCCCCAGAACGCCCAGTCTTTATGTGGGAAGTGACGGCAGGCTATCAACCTGTTCGACCACCGTCAAGCCAAAAGCCGCGGGAAACCCGGGGCCCGCGCGCGGCCTCCCGCGGCGCACGCTTCCGGCCACGACGCGCCCGGCCTGCCTGCGCTCCGGGGCGCCGGCGGCGGCCGGGTGGCGGGCTCGGCCGCGCATCCCCGGCTCCGCCGGGGCGTCCCCCACCGGTCCCCAGGGACCACCCCGCGCGCATCCGGCTCCCGGGCCGGGCGCGCGGGACACGGAACGGGGCGACATCCTGACGATGCCGCCCCGGCCGCCAAAGCCGGAGGGCGGGGATCGCTCCCCGCCCTCCGGGTGTTGATGCTGCCTTGATGCCTACTTCAGGACCGTCAGCTTCTTCGCATCCACGAAGCGGCTATTCACGAACTTCACCTGCGTGAAGTAGACGCCGCGCGCGACCTGCTGACCCGCGTCGTTCGAGCCGTCCCACACCAGGTCATGCACACCGGGCGAGAACGTGCGATCGGCGAGGTTCCGCACCAGACGGCCGCTCACGTCGTACACCTTCACCTGGACCCGATCGGTCCGGGTGAGGCCGAAGTGCACTGCCGCCGTCCCGCTGGAGAGCGGGTTGTTGCGGAGGTTCATGAAGTTGACCAGCTTCGAGCCGCCCGTGTTCTGCGGGACGTCCACCGTAGGCGTACCGGCGACGGCGCAGATCGAGGCGAAGACCCGGTTGAACACGTCGAAGAAGTACCAGATCCGTCCCATCGCGTTCTCGTCGAACCGACTGGTGAGATGCTCGATCTCCCAGCCGTCCACGAGGGTGACGTACGGGTGCGATACCGTGCTCGGCGCGTACACGCTGGCGATGAACGGAGCCGCACCGGGGATCGGCACCCCGGCGCTCTGGTAGTAGGAGCCCACCGTGGCTCCCGAGACCGCCCCGTTGACCAGGTAGATGTCGTTCGAGAACAGGCAGTTGTTCCGGACACCGAACACGTCACCATCGAGGTCCACCACGCTCGTCGGAAGCAGATCCGCCACGTCGTTCAGGTTGCCCGACACGGACTGGTACGAAGGATCGCGCAGCGACAGAGCGAGGTAGGTCGACAGCAGGGTCAAGTGCGCCGGGTCGATGCCGGCCGTCTGCGTCTCGGACTGGGCGAAGCCGTCACCCTGGACGAACACGCCGCGCGGAGCCAACGGGTTCGCGCCGAAGGCCATGAAGTCTTCGAGCAGAGCCACGTCGTTCTGCGAGCGGTTCGTGAACGGACCCAGGACGCCGGAGGTCAGATCGCCCGTGAGGATCATCAGGATCTTGTAGTAGGTGCGCAGCACTTCGGGCGTCGGGCCCTGCATCGCCTGCTTGCCCGTCATGAGGCCCATGCCCGACCGGTTGGCCAGACGGTTGCCGAGAGCGCCCGCGCTCGTGGTGAGCGACTCGGACGCCTTGACGCCGTACATGTCCCAGGTCGTGCCAGGGCAACCACCGTGACTCCACACCGCGATCGTGGGATCACCACCCACAGTGGTCAGCGAGGTGTAGTTGTAGTTGTTGCCCGCGTGCCACCCGTTGTGAGCGCCGTACTTCGCCGAGGCGGTGGCGCCGATGGTGTCGGCCACCCCCACCCAGGTGCGCTCGTTGCCACGGCGGTCGTTGAGGTCCACGTACAGCATGCAGGCCGCGCCGAGTCCGCCGTAGGTGACGTCCTTCCACTTGTCCGGCAGCACGCTGAACTCCTGCCACCGGTGTCCGTCGCTGCTGCTCTCACCGGACTGCGGATAGATCCGGTTGGTGTCCGGAGCCATCACGATGACCGTGGGTGCCGCGGTCTCGCACTTGCGGAAGAAGTACTCGACGTGCGAGCCCGGGGTCAGCAGACCATCGGGGATGATCTTGGTGTACTCGTTGGTGGTCTGCACGCCGTCGTAGCCGGTGCGCGAGCCGGGAACCGTGGTGGCCCAGGCCGGCACCGCGCTGCACGTCGTGTTGGTGCTGTTGACCGCACCCAGGGTGTCCACCAGGAAGCAGCGGTTCTTGACGATGCCGAGCGTCGCGAACTTGGGCTCCGCCTCGTGCATCTGGCTCGCCCATCTTCCCAGCGTGATCCCGGGCAGGTTGCCCTTCGCGGCGACCGGGAAGTAGTTGAACTCTCCGGTGTCGCAGCGGGCGCTGTTCCACAGGTTCACGTTCCAGGCGCCACCGTGGCCGGGGCCCTGGCCGACGCCGTCAAACGCCGCGCCCTGGCCGAACTGCCCGTTGGCAAGCATGTACTCGCCGAAGAACGAACCGGCGCCCGCCGGGGCGGGTGAGGTCGGCACCGCACGCAGACCACTGGCCGTGTTGCCGATGGTCACGTAGTTGCCCGGCCCCGGGAAGATGCGGAACACCATGTCCACCCGCACGCCCGAGCCGGTCGCCACCACGCGCACCGAGTCGCCGGGCACGTCGAAGCGCAACGCCGTGCCGGTCGCGGCCGCGGTGTTGGTACCGTTCTGCAGCAGTGCCGCGGTCGTGTCGTAGGCCGCAGTACCGGGCAGACCCGGGGTCTCGTTGGCCGGGAAGCAGTCGTTGAACCACTGCCAGATGTCCACCGAGATGGTGCCCACCGCGCTGGCAGCGCTGCTGGCCAGCGGCGGACCCAGATCGACGAAGCCCACCGAGATGTTGTCCCAGTACGCCCCGCCCAGCGGCGAACAGCCCAGCGTCACCGCGAAGCGGAAGCACTGCTGCTGCTTGCCCATGTAGGCGCGCAGCGAGTCCGGGATACCGCTCACGTTCGACGTCGCGATCAGGCCGTTGCCGTACGCATTGTCGTAGTTCCAGAAGCACTGCGGCTCGGGATTGAAGTACATGAACCCCGGGAACCGCAGCTCGCCCCAGCACTTGATCCCGTTGACCTGGGTCGCAGGCCAGGACTGGAACGCCGGCATCCACGACTGCCCGCTGAAGGACAGGTTGAAGACCCCCGCGTACATGTCGTACCACTCGTAGATGTCGTCCGACACGTCCACGTCATCTTCGTCCAGGCCGATGCCGTTGATCGCCGGATACGCGCCCATCCCGGTCATGCAGATGCTCGGCGACACCATGCCGTCCGAGCGCTCCAGCCAGGCCAGCGGCGCGGCCGGGCTGGTATCGCCACCCGCCCGCTCGGCGTTGTCATGGTCACCCGCCGAGATCACCACCGCGTGGATGTTGCAGAAGCGCGCTGCCGATTCGGGATCGCCGCACAGATCGTGGTAGTCCAGCGGGGCGTAGAAGTTCCCACCACCGATGTCGCCACCGTGGATCGGGTGCGGATGGAAGAAGATCGCCGGCGGCTTGCCGGTCGCATGCCACGCCGCCAGCGCGTAGCCCTGGCCGACGGCCGGACCCGGCGAACCGGCGTTCGGCGCCTCGACCGCGTTGTTGATCTCGCTCGCCGCATCGAACGGGCTGGTGATCGTGGACGTACCGCCGACGATCGACACGTCGTCGATCCGCACGGCACCCTCGGTCCCCGAGGTGTAGCCGGTCGAACCGCCGCCCTGATCGTCGAACCCGCGGTTGGTCTTGCTGCGGAACACCACGCGCAGGATGCCGCCGCCGTCGGCCGGGCCGCCGTTGCGCGCGTCGTCCAGGAAGCCCTGGATCAGCGCGTTGGCCACCGGGAACGACGGGGCCGCGGATCCGTCACCCGCCACCGTCAGCATCTCGAGGTAGGCGCCAGAGGCCGCGCCATCCACCGCCAGCACCTCGGAGAACCAGCGACGCTTGAGGTCGTAGACCACGTTCCCGGACGAGCCGTCCGCACGCTTGTAACTCGTCGGATTCGCCGGGATGCCGATGTACACCATGAACGAGTCGATCGGGGCGGTCGCGCCCGAGTTCGTGCTCGAGATGAAGTTGCCGGCGCCCAGGCTCGTCGGGTCCTTGTCGAACCAGCCCGAGCGGGTGGCCGAGGACACGTCCACGCCCGTCGACATCTTGGTCACGTACGTGAAGCTCACCGTCAGCGACGCCCCGTTCGCGACGCGCACGTCACGATAGAGCAGCTGATCCCACTGCGAGCCGTAGCCCGGGAAGCGCTTGCTGGTGCCGCCCGCCAGACCCGAGGTCTCGCCGTTGAACTGCAGCACCTCGCCGTTGAAGGCGTTGCCGTAGCCGCCCTGCGCCACCGCGTCCAGCGTGCTCTGGTCATCCTGAGCCCGCAGTCCGCACCACGCCGCACCGCTACCCACCGGCGCCCACGACAGGTTGCCCGCCGCGTTGCCGCTGCTCGGCACACCCGAGCCGCCGTCCACGTGCCACACGCCGTTCACGCCGAACGTGCGGTTCTGCGACAGCGAGTTGAGCTTGTAGTTCCCTTGGTTGCCGTAGTCCAGACACCACCACGGACGGCTGATGTCCGAGAGCGTCAGGCCGCCGGTCGAGCTGTACGCCCGCACCATCGGGGTCCAGCCCTGCAGCGAGTCGTTCTCGCCTGCGTTGAAGTTGTCCCAGTCCCACAGACCGTTGTTGCTCACTCCCGGGTTGTTGGGACCGGTCCCGATGAACCACGGCGCGCCCGAGTTGGGAGCCGACAGCGAGTGGCCCACCCAGGTCGTGTCCACGCCGGCTGCAGCGGAGGTTCCAAGTCTCGATGCGCGCGAAAGCCGCTCCTTGGCCAGCTTGGAGTTCATCAGCTTCAGCCCGGGGTCATCCCCGGCCTGAGCGAACGCCAAGTTCGTCAAGAAAGCGGCCGCCCCTGCAAGCAGGGCCAGCGCGACGAACGACTTTCTCATTTGACTACCTCCATCGTCGCAATGCATGGGCAATGCGAAGTCTTCCAGGTACAGATTGCGAGCGAGGTGTCGCCAGAAACGAATCGGCCGACGGAAGCTCACCGGCTACGGAGTTCCGACGGCAGATTGCCGCACTGTCGAGTGCCCATCCCCCCTTTCCGCTGCCGGCGCCATCCTTAGGCAATTCGGATGGAACCGACACTGATTGTGCGCACGATCTCGGATGGAGTTGCCGACGCCACCCGGGCCGCTGCCAGCCCGCGCATCGCCTGCAACCGCGGAACTTGAGGTGCTTCCTAGGGGTTAGAAAGGACGCACCAACTACCCCAGCACGAGAGCAAGGCTAGGCCCGAGGACACGCCTATGTCAATCCGTTTTTTTGCTGGGACTTGCCGTCCTCGGCGAGATCGCTCCGCCGAGCCGAAATCGGCGGGCCCCCAGCCTCCCGATCCAGCCGGCGTCCTGGCTCGCGACCAGCACCGGCACCCGGGTGGAGGCCTCCCCCACCAGCCGGCCCAGCGCCGCCTGCCGGCTCCCGTCGAGCCCCGCGGTCGGCTCGTCCAACGCCAGCAGTGAAGCGGGAGCGATGAGCGCCGCGACCACCATGAGCAGGCGCTTCTCCCCCCCCGAGAGCGTCCAGGTCCGGCGCGCGAGGAATCCCCCGGCGTCCAGGCCCAGGGCCGCGAAGCAGCCGCCCGCCCGGGCGAGCGCCGCGGCGCGCTCGACCCCGCGGCTCACCGCAGCGTAAGTCACTTCATCGCAGACCCTTTCCTCGAAGATCTGGGACTCCGGGTACTGCGTGGTCAGGAGCGCGGCCAGGCCGGCCGGGAGGTGGCGGACGACCTCGACCTGGGCGATCTCGAGGAGCCCCGCGGCAACCGAGAGCAGCACGCTCTTCCCCGCCCCGTTGGGCCCTTCGAGCGCCGTGACCCCGGTGGCGCCGACCTCCAGCTGGAGGGCGCGGTCGGTCCGCACGCAGGGCCCGTCCGTGCCACCCGGCCACGGCGCGATGCGCAGGGTGAGCGCGGGCGGCCCCGGGGCGGCGCCCGGGACCGGAGGCGCATCCCGGACCGGGGGCCCCGGCCGGTCGGGGAGGAGGATGGTCCGGTCGGCGGCGGACATTTCCTCCTGCTCCTGCGTCACCCACAGCACCGCGAGCCCGGCCGCGACCTGCGAGCGCAGCGCCGCCAGCAGCGCGGCGCGCGCCGCGGGGTCGAGATGGGCGCCGGCCTCGTCCGCCACCAGCAGGCGCGGGCGGGCGGCGAGCGCTGCCGCGATCAGCACGAGCTGCTGGCGGCCCGCCGAGAGGCGGTGCGGGTCGCGCGCCAGGTCCTCCTCGAGCCCGAAGCGCGCCGCCCACTCCAGCGCCGCCCGCGCCGCTTCGCTCGCCGGGGCCCCCAGGTTGCGCGCGGTGAAGGCCAGCTCCTCTGCCACGGTGGGCTGGAGCAGCTGGCTGCCAGGATCCTGAAGCAGCACGCCGACCGCGGCGCGCGGCGCGCCCGCAGGCCGCGACCGGCCGGCGGGCCCGGCCGGTGCGTGAGGTCCGAAGGGCTCGCCGTCCAGCAGCAGCGTGCCGCGCTGCGCCGGCCACAGTCCGGCGAGCGCCAGCGCAAGGCAGGTCTTGCCGCAGCCGTTGGGGCCCGAGATCGCCAGCCATTCGCCGCGCGCCAGTTCCAGGGAGACACCCCGGACCGCGGCGTCCTGGGCGGCACCCCCACCGTCACCCGGCGGCGCCACCCACAGGTCGCGCGCGACCAGCAGGCTCACGATCCCGGCTCCGCCCTCCGGCGCCACGCCGCGAGCGCGGCCTCCGCCACCTCGCGCAACGGGCGGCCGGCGCGCTCGGCCGCGGCGCGCACCGACTCGAACTCGGGCACCGCGCGCTCCCCGCCGTCGGGCAGCGCCGCCACCTTGAGCGCCACCTTCCCGTACCGCGTCTCCACCTCGACGGCGCGCCGCGCCAGCTCGTAGCGCTCGTCGTGGCGCACCCGCACGCCCAGGGTCGAGCACTCGGTGAGGAGCAGCCGCGCCAGCAGGCCGGCCTGCTCCGGCTCGGCGACCACCACCAGCCACAGCCCCGGACGCCCCTTCTTCATCACCCCCGGCACCACCATGGCGTCGAGCGCGCCGGCCGCCAGCAGCTTCGGCACCAGCGCGCCCACGTACTGCGGGTTCTCGTCGTCGAGCGCGGTCTCCAACACCGCCACGCGGCGGCGGGTCAGGGCGTCGCCCGCGGCGTCACCCACCAGCACCCGCAGCACGTTGGGCTGCTGCTCGAGGTCGCGCGCCCCCGCGCCGGTCCCGACGCGATCCAGGCGGAACGCCGGCGGACCGCCCCAGTCCTGGACCAGCGTGGCGAGCAGCGCGGCGCCGGTGGGCGTGGTGAGCTCGAACTCCGGGCCGCCGGGCTCGACCGGAGCGCCGCGCAGCAGCAGCGCGGTGGCCGGCGCCGGCACCGGGATCGGGCCGTGCTCCGACTTGACCGTGCCGCGCCCGAGCCGTGGCGGCGAGGCGTAGACCCGCTCGATCCCCAGCGCGTGGAGCCCGAGCGCGGCACCCGCGATGTCCACCAGCGCGTCGGCCGCGCCCAGCTCGTGGAAATGCACCTGCTCCACCGTGGTCCCATGCACCTCGGCCTCGGCCGCGGCGAGCCGGCGGAACACCGCGAGCGCGCGTTCCCGCGCGGCCTCCGGCAGTTCGGCGCGCTCGAGGATGGCGGCGACGTGATGGAGGTGCCGGTGCGGCTGGCGCGCCTCCTCGACCTTCACCTCGACGCGGGTCGCGGCGAACGGCCCGCGGCGCACCTGCTCCACCGCCACCTCCACCCCGGCGAGCCCGAGCCGGCTCGGCAGCGACCGTACGTCATCGGCCGGCCAGCCGGCCGAGACCAGCGCGCCCAGCGTCATGTCGCCGCTGATGCCGGAGAAACAGTCGAACCAGGCGATGCGCACGGGGTCTCCCCAGGCTGGACTCTTCTATGATCCACCGGCGCGAACGCGATCCGGCCGCGACCGGGCGCCCGCCGCACGCGGGTCATGGCCTTCCCGCGCTCCCGCGACGCGACTCATGGAACGCACGCGGCTCAGCGCTTCCGCGCCGCGGTGTTGATGAGGTGCGCGGCGTAGCCCGCGCCGAAGCCGTTGTCCACGTTCACCACCGTGACCCCGGCCGCGCACGAGTTGAGCATCGCCAGGAGCGGCGCCAGCCCCTTGAAGTGCGCACCGTAGCCCACGCTGGTGGGCACCGCCACCACCGGGCGGTCCACCAGCCCGCCCACCACGCTGGGGAGCGCGCCCTCGAGCCCCGCGACCACCACCACCACGCGCGCGCCACGCAGGCTCCGGCGGTGCGCGAGCAGGCGGTGGAGCCCGGCCACGCCAACGTCGGCCACCAGCCGGGCCCGGCTGCCGAGGGTGCGCGCGGTGACCAGCGCCTCCTCGGCCACCGGCAGGTCGGCGGTCCCCGCGCACACCACCAGCACGCTGCCGGCGCCGCGCGGCGCGCGGGCGCGCCGCACCACCACCGCGCGGGCGCGCGGATGGACCCGCGCCCGCGGCAGGGCCCGGATGAGCGCCGCCTGCGCCGCCTCGTCCGCGCGCGTCACCAGCACCAGGCCGCTCTTCGCGTAGAGCCGCGTGGCGATCGCCGCGACCTCGTCCGGGGTCTTGCCCTGGCCGAACACCACCTCGGGGAAGCCGGCGCGCAGCCCGCGCTGGTGGTCGAGCGTGGCGAACTCGAGCGCCTCGAACGGCGCCTCGCGGATCAGGCGCGCGGCCGCGGCGGGCGCGAGCGCGCCGCGGCGGACGCGCCGGAGCAGAGCGGACAGCTCAGCCGGCCGCAACCGCGCCACCCATGGCCGGGATCCCGGAGCCGTTCACGGACGGTTCGCGATCTGCGAGCTCAGCCGGCCGCAACCGCGCCCTCCGCGGCCGCGGCGGCGGGCGCCCCGCCCGGGGCCCCGGTCCCGCCGCGCGCCAGCTCCTCGAGGTACGCGCGCAGCAGCGCCGCCATCTCGTCCACCCCGCGGGTGCGGTTGACCTGCTCGCGCACCCGCGCGCTGTGCGGCAGGCCCTTGATGTACCAGGCCACGTGCTTGCGCATCTCGCGCGCCGCCAGCTCCGGTCCGACCGTCTCCGCCAGCATGCCCAGGTGGCGGACGCCGGTGGCGAGCCGCTCGGCCGCGGTGGGCGGCGGGAGCCGCTCGCCGCGCTCGAGCAGCGCGCGCGCGCGCCGGAACACCCACGGGTCCCCGAACGCGGCGCGGCCCACCATCACCGCGTCGCAGCCCGTGCTCTCGAGCATGCGCACCGCGTCCTCGGCGGTCCGGACGTCGCCGTTGCCGATCACCGGGATGCCGACCGACCGCTTGGCCTCGGCGATCATCTCCCAGTGGGCGTGGCCCTCGAACTTCTCGGCGCGCGTGCGGGCGTGGATCGCGACCGCCTGCGCGCCCGACGCCTCCAGTGCCCGCGCCACCTCGACCACGTTCTGCGAGCCGCCGTCCCAGCCGAGCCGGATCTTCGCGGTCACCGGCACGGCGCTGACCCCGGCCATGCGCGAGACGATCGCGCGGATCAGCGGGAGGTCGTTGAGCAGCGCGGCGCCCGCGCTGCGCTTCACCACCTTGCGCACCGGGCAGCCCATGTTGATATCGATCAGGTCGGGGCGCCGCTCCGCCGGCAGCTCGCACAGCACGCGCGTGGCCGCGGCCATCACCTCGGGGTCGGAGCCGAACAGCTGGATGCCGAGCGGGCGCTCCTCGGGCTCGAAGCGGCAGTAGTCGAGAGTGGCCCGGCTCTTCCGCATCAGCCCGTCGGACGACACCATCTCGGTGTAGACCCCCGCGGCGCCCTGCTCGCGCGCCAGGCGGCGGAACGGCGAGTCGCTCACCCCGGCGAGCGGGGCGAGCAGGAAGGGCGAATCGAAGCTGACGTTGCCGATGTGCATGACGCTCCGCTCCGCGCTCATCGCCGGCCGTCCGCCCACGCGCGCGTGATGCCCGCGACGTCCTGGAAGCTCTCGAACGGGTCCGCCGCGATCCGCTCGGTCCGGCACCACGCCAGCAGATCGCGCCGCGCCAGGACGCGGTCGGCCTCGCGCGCGCCGCAGCGGTCCGAGAGCCCGTCGCCCACCAGCACCGTGGCGTGGCCGCGCTCCCGCCAGCGCCGCACGTGCACCGCCTTGCAGTTGCCGCAGCTGCCGCAGCCCTCGGCCGCGTACGGGAACTCCGGCACCACGCGCCGCCCCTCGAAGCGCGCGACGTTCGCGGCGAACGGCACGCCGGCGAGCCCGGCGCGCCCGAGCTGGTCGGCGACGTAGAAATCGAGACCCTCGCTCAGCACCATCACCGCGTCGCCGCGCGATTCGGCCTCGCGTACGAACGGCGCGAAGTGCGGATCGAGCGCGAAGCCGCGCGTGAACGCCAGCGCCTCCTCGGCCGTCACCGAGAGCAGGCCGCACTGCGCCTCGGTCAGCTCGCGGTGCCCCAGCTCGCCGCGGAACCACCGCGCCAGCAGCTCTGCACCCTCGGCGCGCCCGTCGGGCGAGAACCGCTTCGCGAGCGCGGCGCCGATGTCCGACGGCGACACCGTGCCGTCGAAGTCGCACAGATAGGCGAACCGCATGTCAGTGCGCCGTCGCCTCACGGGCCGGCGCGCCCCGGCTCCCGGGCGCGACCGCCGCGAACACGTCGCGCGGCCCGCGGGCCCGCGCGAGCGCCTGCAGCGCGCGCGCGAACACCGGGTCGTCCTCGAGCGCGACGCGCGCCGCGGCCGAGTCGCCGGACATGCGCCGCGCCAGCTCGCGCCGCACCGCGCGCTCGAGCTGCGCGCGCTGGGACGTGGCCTCGGCGCCGGTGAACTCCAGCTTCTCCGCGCGCAGCCAGGCGAGGAAGTCCTGCCACGGCACCGGTGCCGCGTCGGCCGGCCGCGGCTCGGGATGCAGGTTGAGCCAGCGGTTGGCGAAGCGGAACGCGAGCCCGCGGCTCTCCACCTTCCGCGCCAGGCCCTGGAGCGTGTCGGGCACCACCACCACGTCGGGCGCGATGCCGCCGCCGCCGTACACGATGCGGCCGGCCCGGGTGTGGAACGCCGCCCTGGGCACGCTGTCGCGCCCGTCGGACGGCGGCTCGCCGTCGCCCTCGTCGTCCTCGCCTTCGTCGGGCTGCGCGCCCTGCACGGCGTGGTGGATCGAGCGCCCGCTCGGCGTGTAGTAGAGCGCGGTCGTGAGCTTGAGCGCGGAGCCGCCGCCGCGCAGCGGGAACACGGTCTGCACCGAGCCCTTGCCGAAGGTGGTGCGCCCGACGACCAGCGCGCGGTCGAGGTCCTGCAGCGCGCCCGCCACGATCTCGGCGGCCGAGGCGCTGCCGCCGTCCACCAGCACCACCATCGGCCACTGCGTGTTCGGCCGGGGCTCGGCGGCGAGGTAGCGGTTGTCCTGTCCCCGCGCGTGGCCGCGCGTGTAGACCACCAGCGTGCCCTTCGGCACGAACCGCTCGGCCACGTCCACCGCCTGCTCGAGCAGTCCGCCCGGGTTGCTGCGCAGGTCGAGCACCAGGCTCTTCGCGCCCAGGGCCCGCAGCCGCTCGACCGCGTCGCCCACCTCGGCGCCCGACCTCTCCGAGAAGTCCGCGAGCCGCACGTAGCCCACCGCGGGGGCGGCCAGGAACGCGTAGGGCACGGCGTGGGTCTCGATGACGCGGCGCTCGAGCGTGACCTCGTGCTCGCCGTCCTCGCCCTCGCGGCGCACCGTGACCCGCACTTGCGTGCCGGCGGCTCCGCGCAGCCGGCCGGCCACCTCACCCACGGTGAGCCCGGCGCTCGACTTGCCGTCGATCGCGACAATGACGTCGCCCGCGCGCAGGCCCGCCTCCCAGGCGGGGCTGCCCTCGATGGGCGAGATCACGGTGGGGTAGTCGTCGCGCACGCTCACCACGATGCCGATCCCGCCGAAGCTGCCGTGCGTCACCGACTGGAGGTTCGCGAACTCCTTCTCGTCCAGGAACTGCGAGTAGGGATCGAGGTCCCGCAGCATCCCCTTGAGCGCGCCCTGGACGAGGCGCTGCGGATCCACCGGGTCCACGTAGTTGCCTTCGATCCGGTGGAGCACCTCGACGAACACGTCGAGGTCGGCATACAGGTCGCGCGAAGCCACGCGGCCGGCCCACCAGCCGAGACCGAACAGCGCGACCAGGACCGCACCGATGACGAGACGCCTGCGAAGCACCGGACCTCCCATGCGGAAGCCGCGCCGGGCCGCTCGCGCGGCCCGTGCTCGAGCGCGGACACTTCAGCCCGGACTGTTCATGACCCGCTGCTGCGAACGCGATCTGGCCACGGTCTGCCGCGGCGAGGCCGCCGGCCGCTCCTCGACGGGGTGCACGACCCCGGACCCACCTGCGGTGGGTGCCCCGTCGCGGCCGGCGGCCTCGCCTTGCATCCCGCAGCCATCTCGCATTCTCGCGACGCGGATCATGAACAGCCCGGGCTGGAGTTTGGATGCGCGGGGAGAGCGCAGCGGTGGACGCGACTATAGCACAGCGAAACGCGGCTCCCCGCGGCGCCAGCGTCCGGCCGGGCAACGGGATGCGCCGCGCGGCGGCTCAGGAGCGCGCGCGGGCGAGCCGCGCTTCGATGGTCTCCCAGCCGCGCCGCTCCAGCTCGTCGGGCGCGAGCGTGGCGTCCAGCACGACGAAGCGGCCGGGCTCCGCCGCGGCCAGCTCCAGGTAACGCGCGCGCACCCGCTCGTGGAACGCGCGCGACTCGCGGTCCAGCCGGTTGGCGCCGCCCGAGGTCTCGCGGCGACCGAGCCCCACCTCGGGCGCCACGTCGTAGAGCAGCGTGAGGTCGGGCACGAGAGCGCCGGTGGCAGCGCGGTTGAGCGTCGCCAGCAGCCCGGGGTCGAGCCCGCGCCCCGCGCCCTGGTAAGCGAGCGTCGAGTCGTCGTAGCGGTCGCACAGCACCACGCGGCCCGCCGCGAGCGCCGGGCGGATGACGTGCTCGACCAGGTCGGCGCGCGCCGCCTCCATGAGGAAGGCCTCGGCCAGCGGGCCCACCCGGTGCGCGGGGTCCAGGAGCAGGGCGCGGACGCGCTCGGCGAGCGGCGTGCCGCCGGGCTCGCGCGTCAGCAGCGGATCGAGGCCGCGCGCGCGCAGGCGCTCCGCCAGCCGGGCGACCTGCGTGGACTTGCCCGAGCCCTCGCCGCCCTCGAACGTCACGAACAGGCCGGGCATCCGGCCACCCGTCGCGCGCGCGACCGTCAGCGCGACCGCGCCGCGGCGCGCTTCTTCCCGCGCGGCTTCGCGCGGCGCCTGGCGCCGCGGCCCGCGCCGTTGCCGGACG